>NZ_SOFT01000027.1:0-197439 GCF_004402645.1 Cryobacterium sp. TMT2-42-4 | reverse complement strand
AGTCCAGGTCGGTGCACCGCAGTGTCGGCGTCAACGCGGTGAGGATCGCGTCGGCCGTGTCGACGCCGATCGCCCCGGTGGCCAGGCCGATGGCCGTGGCGAGGAAGGTGGGCGGCAGCGGTTCGCCGCCGAGGGAGCGGCCGGTGCGCAGCTGCCTGCTCAACCGCATCCGTCGCCCCGCGGTCGGCCCGGAGACGAGCGTCAGGCGCTCGAGTAGTTCTCCAGCGGTGCGGCAGCCCCGCTTCGCCGAGAGCTGCCCGGTGCCGTGCTCGGGCCGGGACCGGTCCGCGACCTCGGCCGCCACCGCCACCCGCAGCGCGTAGACCCGCCGGCCGAGGACCTCGACCGCCGTGGTCACCTGCAGCAGGCCGTCGTCGTCGAAGCCGCGCACCGCCGAGCACCGCAGGAACTCCCCGAGTTCCGCCGCGAAATCGTGCACAAGCGTGACCGCCCGCGCCGCGCCGGACGGGCCGGGCGCGGCATCCGGTGCGAGGGTTTCGGTGAAGTTGTTCACAAGACCGAGTTTATCAGGAATCAGACACAGAGACGAGACTATATCAGGTTGTGGAGAAGTAGAATTCGAAAGTATATCCCACCAAATCCAAGCTGTTCGGCGCTTCCAGAGTCGCGGGCGCCCGAGATGAGTGAGTCCTAACCTCTCCGCAATGATCACCGAACTGGCCCGGGATACCCCGTCCTGGGGCGAGATCATGCGGCTAATCGACACCACCCCGGTGCCCTGCGGCAAGTCCCTGCCCACGCCATGCTCCGCCATGACCGACACCTGATCCAGCAGGGCCAAGTCATCATCGGCGATAAAGGGTTCGCCGGCCGCGAGTTCGAAGGGTTCACCACCAACGAACTCGGCGCGCACCTGATCCGACCCGACCGCAAGGACGAGAAGAAACGCTTCGGCAAACTCGGCGGAATGCGCCAGTGGGTCGAGTTGGACTTCGACACCCGCAAAGGCCAACTCGCCTTAGAAGTCCCCGGCGCACGCACCATCCCGGGCCTTTACTCCCGCGTCGCCGGCCGACCAATCGCCCAAGCAGACAGAAACTGGCACACCTGGCTCCTCGTAAGCCCCAACAAACGACCCCTCATCGCCTACGACCATTGAGACTCACTCAGTCCCTGAGGTTCGTCAAGTGCTTCTCGCAGCCGCACACGTCGCACTGGAACCAGATCTCTTCATCGGCCAGGGTGTCGGTTGTGACGGCCCGAGTTCGCATGTGTCCGGCGCACGCGCGCTGGCGGCATTCGGGATTGAAGTCCATCTATGGAGCGCTCTCTTTCGTGGGGACGACAGGTCCTCATTGACCGTGACGGCGACATTACTCCGATTTGGTTGCCGCGACCAGAACCGAGATGACGGAGGCGCTGCCGATCCGGACACGAAATGACCGGCCCGCGCGGGGCATCCGGTCCTGCGTGTTCCATGATAATTTCGCCTGACCATGTCAGACCTGCCTGCCGCATCCGCCGAATCCTCCCGGCCTGCCGAGCCGCCCGGGCCCCAGCGACCGCTCTCGCGGGTCGAGGTTGCCGACATCGCGGTTCGCCTGTTCCAGGAGCACGGCTATGAGGCCACGAGCACCGTGGACATCGCCGAGGCGGCCGGGGTCTCGCGCAGCACCTTCTTCCGGCAGTTCCGGTCCAAGGACGACGTGATCTTCGCCGACCACGACGAGCTGGTCGCCCGCATCGACGAGCACTTCGCTGCGACGCATTCGGATCCCTGGCTGGCCGTGTGCGAGGCCGCCGCCATGGTCTTCGAGCGGTTCCGCGAGCGTCTGGAGATCGTGCGCATCCGGGACCGGGTCCTGCGGGAGACCCCCGTGCTCCGGGACCGGGAGACCATCATGGCGATCCGGTATGAACGGATGTTCGCCAGCTACCTGCGCAGCACCGTGCCGGGTGTGCCGCCCCTGACTGCCATCCGCTTCGCGGCCGCCGTGACGGCCACCCACAACTTCGTGCTGCGGCGCTTGATCCGGGCGACGGACAGCGTCGGCCCGTATTCGCTGGCCGCCGAACTCACCGAGGTGCGACGGCTTTTCCATCTGGATGCCGCGGCGCCAGGTCCCGAGGCGCGACCCGCGGGCGACGTGGTCGTCGCCGTCTTCCCGGCCGCCACGGATCCCACCGAACTGGCCCGCGCCATCGAGGAGCGGCTGCGCGCCCAGACGCACTTCTGCTGAGACTCAGTATCACTTGACCTGGGACTGAGTGTCAGATAGAACTTGTACCTGGGCATTTTCTGACCGGCGCACGAGGGAATTCATTCCCTGGTGCCGGACGACATCAGTCGATCAGGCCTGCCCGACTTCGCTGTCCTCCACGAAAGGGAAACCGTGCCCGACTACGACGTATCCAGGCCCCTCGACACCGATTACTACGGCGTATTCGCCGACGTACCTGAAGCTGACCGGGCCTTCTGGGACCGCGCCCGCAATTTCGCCACCGAGTCGCTGGACGAGTTGACGACCGCGTGGGACAAAGCCGACTACCCGCTGCACCTGGCCCGAAGACTCGGCGAGCTCGACCTCCTCACCGACGGTGTCGTCGGCCCCGGACTGAGCCCCATGTCGCCGCTCGCGGCCGGGCTCGTCAACATGGAGATCTCCCGCGGCGATGGCTCTATGGGTACCGTGGTCGCCGTGCAGGGCGGGCTGGCCCTGCGCAGCATCGCCCTGTTCGGCAGCCCGGAGCAGCAAGAACGCTGGCTGGTGCCGCTGGCCCGCGCCGAGAAACTTGGTGCCTTCGCCCTGACCGAACCCGACCATGGCTCGGACTCGGTCGGCCTGGAGACCACCGCACAGCGCGACGGCGACGAATGGGTGCTCAACGGCGAGAAGAAGTGGATCGGCAACGGCTCGGTCGGCGACGTGACGGTGGTCTGGGCTCGTGACGACGACGGCAATGTGCGCGGCTTCCTGGTGGAACAGGACACCCCCGGATATCACGGAGTGACGATCACCGGGAAGGGGTCCCTGCGCGCCATCCACCAGGCCCGGATCACCCTCACGGATGTGCGGATCCCGCTGGACGCCGTGCTGCCGGGCACCCACACGTTCAAGGACGCCTCCACGGTGCTCTTCGCGACCCGGCTCGGAGTGGCCTGGTCGGCCCTCGGCCACGCCACGGCGGTGTTCGAGGCGGCTCTGAACTACTCGACCCAGCGCATCCAGTTCGGTAAGCCGCTCGCCGGTTTCCAGCTCGTGCAGGAGCGCCTGACCATGATGCTGTCCCGGCTCACGTCAATGCAGCTGCACTGCGTGCGCCTGGCTGAGCTCGACGGCGCCGGTACGCTGCGCCCGATCCAGGCGTCGCTGGCGAAGTATCACAACACCAGGGCGGCGCGGGAGATCGCGTCGATGGCCCGTGACATGCTCGGTGGCAACGGCATCCTGCTCGAAAACCACATCATCCAGCACCTCGCCGACATCGAGTCGCTGCACACCTACGAGGGCACCGAAAGCGTGCAGTCGCTCCTGATCGGGCGGGACCTCACCGGGATCAGCGCCTTCCGCTGACCCGATTGCTCGGCTCAGGACTTGGTCGACCTGTGGTCGACGGATGTCGCCGTCGCGGCTCGGGCGGGTGTGGGTCAGGCGAGCAAAATGACCAATACTCGACATTGTGGAGACATTCGGCGTCTGCCAACGTACGCTGTGACACAATCACTCAGCCCGGCCGCACCGGAACGAGCCAGAGAACACGGGCAGCACTGCGCGCAACCGTCGTGGGGGACTCGGCCCGTGCGCCTGAACCAGGAACGCAGATCGATGACCGACAAACATCTCACCGACGATCAGCTGTTGCTCGAAACGGATTACACCAGCTACGCGAGCTCGTGCCGCGACCCGCACATCACCCCGACGAATGACCTCGTGGAATGCCGACGGCAGAGCGGCCACGACGACACGCACGCCACCAGGTCCGGCCTACGCGCCATCCGCTGGGCCGTGCCCGAGCCACACGCGGCCTAGCCGAGCACGCCTGACCCCGGCCCGCCCTGTCACACGCCCGTGCCCCGAACGAATTCGACGGAGATCATTCCCGAATCAATGCCAGAAACTCCGAAAAGTTCGTTTGTATGCGTCACCCGGCCAAACGAGGGGTGGACGCCGCTACCCCGTAGGCTGAACGGGGCACGCTTAACCGAAATTCGACGTGCTCACGCTTGCTGAGCTGAGCTCGACGAAAAAAGGCCGAATATGACGCAGAACATTTCCGAACTTCCCCGCATCCGCGCGATGATCCGAAGCGACGGAACGGGAGAGCTCGTCATCGACGGTGTCAGCTCGCGCGTCACCGCCGCCGACGAGGCCGGCGTGCGCGAGGAAATCATCAACCGGGTCACGGATGCCGCGCGCGCGATCGATCGCGCGGTGCGCCTGACCGCGGAAGACGAGCAGGGCAAGTCGCCGTTGATCGTTCACCCGAACGGGGACGTGGAAGACGATGGGGCCTTCATCCCGACCTCCTCGGAACCAGGACCGGCATCGGAGCCGGTATCGACCGCGCCTGCTGCCGTCTCCGCCGCCGTCTCCGCAAGCGAGGACGTCGAACTGATCGCGCTGGTCGTGCCCGCCGAACAGCAGAAATCAGGTTTCGACACCGCCGAACTCCAGGCCGCCGGGCTCGATGACGCTGGGCTCGGCACGGCTGCGCTTGACACGGCAACGCTGAAGGAAGCCATGCGCGATGCCGATGTCATCCAGCAGATCGAACCGGCCCCGTCGGCACGGGCCCATGTCCCGCCCCTCACCGCGTTCGATGGCCTCGTCCTCGATCTCGACGCCGACACCGACGATGAGGACGACCAGGAGCAGGACCTCGCGGCCTCGCCCTTCTCCGCTCCCCGGGCCGCCACGAACCTCGTCGGCCCGGCACCGGTGCCGGGCGGCACGTTCGCCGAGGTGCCCGCCGACGACCCCTCGATCGCCCCCGCAGCGCTCGCCGGTGGTGGTCCGAACCTCGCGGACTTCATGAATTCCCGTCCGCCGCTCGTGGCAGGGCCTGCCCTTCTGGGCTGGCAGGGCACGGTGCGACGCCTCACCGGCGGACTCGTCTCCCCGGCCCCCGGAACCGGCGAGATGTCGCACCGCGCGGCGGTCGCGTCCGTGCAGCGCAGCCTGGTCGGCCCGCGCACCATCGTCGTGCTCAACCCGAAGGGCGGCGCGCACAAGACCACCGCGACCCTGCTCATCGCCGCGACCTTCGGCATCCATCGCGGCGGGTACACCCTCGCCTGGGACAACAACGAGACCATGGGCACCCTCGGCGTGCGGGCGCAGACCGCCGCCCACACCAACACCGCGGTCGACCTGCTGCGCGACCTCGACAACTTCGCCTATTCAAGCTCCGCCCGGGTCGGCGACCTCGACAACTACGTGCGCAACCAGGGTGACGCCCGGTTCGACGCGCTTGCCTCCGACCTCGACCCTGCCGGGGCCGCCAGTATCGACGACGTGGCCTTCGGCAAACTGCATGCCGCGCTCAGCCGGTTCTACCGGGTGCTGATCATCGACACCGGCAACAATATGCGGGCGTCCAACTGGGAGGCGGCCGTCGACGCGGCCGACCAGCTCGTCGTCGTCTCCACCATCCGCGAAGACACCGCGTATGGCGCGGCCTCGCTGCTCGACGGCCTGCGTCAGAAGGGCCACGCCGACAAGGTCGCGCAGGCGGTCACAATCCTGGCGTCACCGGCCAAGACGGCCGATCGTCACCTCTCCGTGCGGCTCCACGACCACTTCAGCAAGCTGACCCGCACCGTCGTGGACGTGCCGTATGACTCCGCCCTCGTGGCCGGGGGATCGCTGAACTACGACGCGCTCGCACCGCGCACCCGTGAAGCGTGGCTCGTTGCCACGGCCGCGATCGCCGAAGGTCTCTGACCCGGCGGCGTCCCGGTGTTGAGCCCGCCCGGCCGACAGTGTGCCAGCCGGGAGTCAGGCGGCACTGATGTCGGTCGGGCATACTGGCGAAGGCCCGAACGAATGCCCATCGACTCAGATGCCCCGCGAATCAGTGTGTGCATCGAATCCTGCCGAACAGATCAGTGGTCGAAACGATCATTGTGAATAGATCACTGTCGAGAAGAAAGATCAGCGTGCGTAAACTTCCTGCCCTCATCTCCATAGCCACGGTTGCCGTGCTCGCCCTCGCCGGGTGCAGCGGGTCTCCCTCCGACAACACCGGAGCGGCGGGAATCGCCTGCGTCGATTCCGGCACGGCGTCGGAGGCCGTGAAGGTCTCCGGCAAGGCCGGCGCCGAACCCAAAGTGAAATTCGAGTCGCCGCTGACCACGAAGGCCACCGAGGTCTCCGTCGTGACCGAGGGCAAGGGTGACGCCGTCAAGACCGACGACATCGTCGAACTGGGGTTCTCCGTCTACAACGCGAACACTGGCGAGAAGATGAACGCCGGCGGCTTCGGTGACGACCTCGGCGCTCCCATCACCCTGGCCAAGGACTCGAGTGTATTCCCGGCGCTGATGAAGGGTGTCGCGTGCGCGAACTACGGATCGCGCGTCGCGGTCGTGGCCCCGCCGGCTGACGCGTTCGGCGAGACCGGCAACGAGGAGCTTAAAGTCGGGGCCGAAGACAACATCATCTTCGTCATCGACGTTAAAAGCGAAATCCTCCCTCGCGCGAACGGCGAGGACCAGAAGCCGGAGGATGGCTTCCCGACTGTCAAGCTGGCCGAGGATGGCGCTCCGACCGTGACGATCCCGGAAACCGACGCTCCGACCGAGTTGAAGACCTCGGTTCTCAAGAAGGGTGACGGTGCCACAGTCGCCGAAGCGGACACCGTGGTCATGCACTACTCGGGCGTCGTCTGGTCCACTGGTGAGGTGTTCGACCAGACCTGGGGCAAGAGCGGTCCGACCCCGATCTCCCTGGCCGCCGTCGTTCCCGGCTTCGCCCAGGGTCTCGTTGGCCAGACGGTCGGCTCCCAGGTGATGATCGCGATTCCGCCGGAACTCGGCTACGGTGCCGAGGGCCAGCCCGACGCCGGCATCTCGGGTACCGACACGATCGTCTTCGTCGTCGACATCCTCGCCGCCGGTTAGCAGGCCGTTCGGCTGCGCTCGAACCGGCCGGTTATTTGGGACGGACGGCCGTCGTGCCGGGCGCATCCGTGCGTTCAGGTGTGGCGCTTGTCCGAGCCGGTCAACGCCCATAAAATGTTGATTTCGTGGCGCCGCTCGTTTCCCTCGTTTTTCCCCCGACCAGGCAGGGATGTCCCATGACCATCATTGAGGCCAGAGGTCTGACCAAGATGTACCGCTCCAAATCCGGACCGGTGCATGCGCTCGCCGGGCTGGACCTGTCCGTGCCGCGCGGGACCGTCAAGGCGCTGCTCGGCCCGAACGGTGCCGGTAAGACGACCGTCGTCAAGATGCTGACCACGCTGATCCGGCCGGACTCCGGCACCGCGTTCGTCGACGGCATCGACGTCGTCGCCGACCCCAAGGGCGTACGGCGCATTATCGGCGTTTCGGGACAGTACGCGGCCGTCGACGAGAACCTGACCGGTTTCGAGAACCTCGAGATGGTCGGTCGGCTGTACCACCTGGGCGGCGCCGAATCCCGGCGCCGGGCCAAGGAGCTGATCGACCTCTTCGAGCTGACCGCGGCCGGCAACCGCCCGGTCAAGGGCTTCTCCGGCGGGATGCGCCGCCGGATCGACCTGGCCGGGGCGCTGGTGATCAACCCGAAGGTGCTGTTCCTCGACGAGCCCACCACAGGGCTGGACCCGCGCAGCCGGATCGCGCTCTGGGCCGTCATCAAGCGCCTGGTCGCCGAAGGCACCACCGTGCTCCTCACCACCCAGTACCTCGAGGAGGCCGACCAGCTCGCGGACGACATCGTCGTCATCGACGACGGCCGGGTGATCGCAGAGGGCACGTCCGACCAGCTCAAGGCGCAGATCGGCGGCCACCGCCTCGAGGTGGCCCTGGTCGAGGCCGGCGACGGCGTGGCGGCCCGAGATATCCTCGCCCGTTACGGCTCGGGAGAACCGGCGATCACCAGCGACGGCCGCGGCCTCGAGGTCGCGGTGGTCGACGGGCCGCGGGCGCTGCAGCACGTGCTGGCGGCGCTGGGTGACGCGGACATCCGTCTGCACGACGCCGGCATGCGCCGGCCCACGCTCGACGACGTGTTCCTGAAACTCACCGGGCATAAGGCGGACAAGGCCGCCGGCCAGGCGGACGACGTGGAATTGGAGAAGTCGAAATGAGCTCCGCTGCCACCCTCCCCACCTGGAACCCGCTTTCGCTCTGGTACTCCGACGGCTGGACCGTCACCAAGCGCAACCTGATCAAGATCAAGCGCTCACCCGACATGCTCGTGTTCGCGGTGATCCAGCCGATCATGTTCGTGCTGCTGTTCAGCCAGGTTTACGCCGGGTCGATCTCCGTGGAAGGCACCGACTACGTCCAGTTCCTCATGGCGGGGATCTTCGCTCAAACCGTCGTGTTCGGGTCGACCTTCTCCGGCGCGGCGATGGCGCAGGACCTCAAGGAAGGGATCATCGACCGCTTCCGCAGCCTGCCCATGACCTCCTCCGCCGTGCTGATCGGACGCACCAACAGTGACCTGGTGTTGAACACGATCTCCATGGTGATCATGATGCTGACCGGGCTGCTCGTGGGCTGGCGGGTGAACTCTTCGGTGCCGGAATTCCTCGCCGGCGTGGGACTGCTACTGCTGTTCAGCTACTCTTTCAGCTGGGTGATGGCGCTGCTCGGCATGAGCGTGAAGACTCCCGAGGTCATCAACAACGCCTCCTTCCTGATCCTCTTCCCGCTGACCTTCATCTCGAACGCCTTCGTGCCCAGCGACACCTTGCCGACCCCGCTGCGCGTCTTCGCGGAGTGGAACCCGGTTTCGTCGCTGGTGCAGGCGGCACGGGAGCTGTTCGGCAACGAGGGCACAGCTCCGGTGCCCGACATCTGGACCATGCAGAACCCGATTGCCACGGTGCTGATCGGCACCACGGTCATGCTGGTCGTGTTCGTTCCGCTTTGCGTGCGCAAGTTCGCGTCCATCAGCTCCCGCTAGCAGGAGTCAGTGAATCCCCTGGAGAGTGCCCATGAGTGACCCCGTGCCGTTCCGCACCGATCGGCGCACCGGAGAGTTGCGCGCGCCCCGCAACACCGCGCCCGGCGGGGCCGGCCCCTGGGACGTGAAGCGCGTTCATCCGTCGCTCTACGGGCCTGCCAACGGGGACTGGGAGCTGATCGAGGTTCCGGCCCAGCGGTTCGTCGCCCTCGACGGGGCCGGCGACCCGGACACGGCGCCGGCCTACACCGAGGCCGTCGAGGCCCTCTACGCCATCGCCTACGCGGTCAAGTTCGCGGCCAAGCGTTCGCTCGGTCGCGAGATGGTCATCGCACCGCTCGAAGGCCTCTGGTACGCCGACGATGCCTCCGTCTTCACCGCCGGCGCGAAGGCGGAGTGGAAATGGACGCTGCTGATGAGCCAGCCGGACTGGGTGACGGATGCCTTCATCGCCGAGGCCACCACCGGCGCGCTCGCGAAGAAGAAGCTGTCCGCGCTCGCCCGGGCGCGGGTGGAGAGGCTCGACGAGGGGCTGTCGGCGCAGCTGCTGCATGTCGGGCCCTACGCCGCCGAGGCACCCGCGCTCGCCCGCCTGCACGGGGAGTTCCTGGCAAGCAACGGGCTGCGGGTGAATGGCCGGCACCACGAGATCTATCTCGGCGACCCGCGCCGCGCCGCGCCCGCGAAGCTGAAGACGGTGTTGAGACAGCCGGTCGCGCCGGTCTGACCCGCGCCGGCCGGCCGGCGCCGCCTACTCCTGACGCTGGCCGAGGTCGGCCTGGATCAGGAGGGCGAACTCCCGCAACAGCACGGGGTCGACCTCGGCGGCGCGCCGGGGTTCCGAGTCGAACACGCACAGGACGCCGATCCGCTCGCCGGAGTCGGCCTCGATCGGGAAACCCGCGTAGAAGCGGGTCTGCTCCTGGCCCAGACGGGGCGGACGCGCGGTGAGCCGGTCGTCCAGGAGCACGTCGGAAACCACGAACGCTCCGGCCCCGCTCACGGCGAGGGCCGTGATCGACCCGGCCAACGAGTAGACGCGTGGAGTGAAGCCCACGCTCACCAGGTCCCAGAGCCGGTCGCCGTCGATGAGCGTCAGGGCGGCCGACCGGGTGCCGTAGGCGCTTCTGGCCAGGGCGACGATGTGGTCGCAGCGCATCTCGGTGTCGGCGGCGAGGATGCCCAGCCTGGCGACCGCCCGGCGGGGGGCAGGCGAGAGCGGCTCGGCACCCCACGCTTCCGCGGGGCCCTCGGCCGTTCCTCGGGAAGTTCCTCGGGCAGCAGCCAGGTACTCGGCATCGAGCGGTGGCGCCATCTTGTCGGCGAGGAGATTGGCCCACTGCACGTACTGCGCGGCCGTGCGCACCCGCCCCGGCGTTGAGGCGAGGGTTGCGGCCATGGGCACAAAGCAGCTCCGCTCCTGCCCCGCGCAGATCGCCGCGCTGGCCTCGTTCAGGCTGCGGGCGTGCTTCTCGGCCACGGAGCCCAGCCCGGAGTCGAAGGCTGCGATGGACCGGATCGGCTGCATGCCGAGCACGAAGATCCTGGTGCTGAGCGAGGACTCGTGCCGGATCCGGTCGAGCAGGGCGGACAGCTCGCGCTGCCAGACCAGGGCTGACAGGAGGGTGACGGCGTCGGTCGTACCGAGACTCACGACGACCGCGTCATAGCGCCAGAGTCCCAGCCCGTCGAGTTCGGCCTGCGATGTGCGGATGGTGACCAACGGGTTCGGGACGACGTCGACATCCGTGCCCCGCCCGGTGCGAGACGACAACGCCCGCGCCAGAGATCCGGGCAGGGCCACGTTGTGGCTGAGCACACCCCAGCCGACGGCCGGTCCGCTGCCGAAGAGGAGCACGCGGTCGCTGTCGGTTCCCGGGGAATGCGACTGAGGAGTGTCCCGGGGCCGCGGGATGTCGTCGTAGTCGCGCGTCACGGCGGCCGACCAGGCTCGCATCAGGGGTACCAGCACCCACCGCAGGAGTTGCGGCACGGAGGGCTACCGGCCGCCGCGGCGCTTGCCCGCCCGGGGGCTGGGGGTGTTGCGGGTGCGGCCCGGGGCGCTCGTCGCCTTCTTCGCCACGGCCGGCTTGGATTTCGCCGCCGCGACCCGCACGGCCTTCGCCGCTGCTTTGGCCTTGTCGGTCTTCTTCTCCTTTTTGACCTTTTCGGTGCCGGCGGGCAGCGAGTCGACCCGCGAACTGTCCTTCGTGCGGCCGCGCACGATGCCGATGAACTCCTCGACGTCTTCCGTGGTCTCACGGGAGAGCCAGGCCAGGGACACCTGGCTTTCGGCGACATCCTCGACCGGGCGCGAGACGACATCCTTTCGGCCGTATAGTCGGGCGATCGAATGGGGGACGATCAGGATGCCGACCCCGGCCGCGACCTGCGCCATCGCGTCGTCGAGGTCGCGCATGGCCGGGAGCGGGCGGCGGGTGCCGTTCTTGATCTCGGTGGCCACGAGGCGCCACTCGGGCACATCGTCGGGGTCCTGCAGCAGGTGTTCTTCGGCCAGGTCGGCGACCAGCACGCTGTCGGCGTCGGCGATGAAGTGGTCTTTGGCCGCGACGACCACCGGGATCTCCCGGTAGAGGGCGATCAGGCTGAGATCGGTCTCATCGACGGGTAGGCGGACCAGGCTGACCTGGGCGCGGCCGTCGCGCAGCACCTCGTCCTGTTCGGACGGGTCGGTGCGGAAGACCTCGAGTGGCTGGTCGGGGCGTCGATCGGCCCAGGTGCGGGTCCACTTGGTGGGGGTCACACCGGCGACGAAGGCAAGGGAAAAGGTCACCGGCATCCTTTCTCGTGATGGCACTGCGAACGGAGATCCGTGGGGAGCGGCTGTCTCTCAGGCTATGCGGGTGCTCTCAGGCTATACGCTTGACTGATGAGCGAGAAGAAGACCCAGACCATGAAGCCCGCCACGGCGGCCCAGAAGCTCGGGATTCTGCTCGAAGCAGCCCCGGAAGAATTCCAGAGCGCGCCCGTGTCGCGTACCGAACTGGCCGCGCTCGAAGCGAAACCGCCGGCCTGGCTGGTCGAACTGCGGGCGAACGGCCCGCATCCCAAGCAGGTCGTCGCCGCCAAGCTCGGCGTCTCGATCTCCGGCCTCGTGCGCGGCGCCGTGACGGAGCCGCTCACCTCCGCCGAGATTCAGGCTCTGCTGCAGCAGCCGCCAGCCTGGCTCGTGACCGAGCGCGCCACCCAGTATGAGGTGCGCGAGGAGCAGATCCGGGTCAAAGACCGCGACGCCGAGCGCGCCCGCAAGATCGCTCACGTCGCCCGCCAGGCAGCCCAGAACGAGAAGGCCGGTCGCGGCCGCTAGCGCCGCCGGCCCGCAAGCACGTCGCTCCCTCCCCGTCGTCTCACCAATTCGACGGAGGTTTTGCTCGTAGGACGTCGATTCCGGCTGCGGGAGACGCTGCTGTGTCGGGTGTCGGGTGCGGGGTACCTAGGCGTCGTACTGCGCGCGCAGGAACGTGACGATCTCGCCCAGTTCGGCCTGCGAAATGGAATGGCCCATGCCTTCGTAGATGCGCTCGGTGAGTGTGGAGTGTTCGGGAAGCCAGGCCCGGGTGCGGTCGACGGCATCCTGCGGGATGACCGGGTCGGCCGTGCCGCGACCCCAGAAGACCGGCAGGCGCCGCTCCCGCAGGCGCTCGTCACCAGTGTGCTCGCTGCGCCCCACAAAACCGGACAGTTGCACCGCGAACGCGAACCGGTCGGGTGCCTGCCGCAGCAGCTGCAGCGCCATCGCCCCGCCCTGCGAAAAGCCGAGTAGTCCGACGGACCCGGGCTGCTCGGGAAGGCCGTCCAGCCATTCGAGCACCCCGGCGGCGGCGGCATCCAGAGCGTCGGCGCTCGGCGAGCCCGGGTTGACCTTGGCGCCGGCGGCCCCGATCGGGAACCAGGCCCAGCCCGGACCGGCCGGGAGTGGGGCCCGCAGCGCGGCGATCACCGGATGCAGCGGCAGGTGTGGCGCCAGCGAGAAGAGATCCCCCTCGTGCGAACCGTAGCCGTGCAGAATCAGCAGAAGCGGTCGCCCGGCGCGGTCAGCGCCAGACGCGCTCCACAGCACGGCATCCGGGTCGATGGGCTCGGCGCACGCGGCGGCGCCGACGATGCTGCTCTCGGTGGTGTCCTCGCTCCCGGTGGAGGCGTCGCCGCCGGGATTGGTGTCGTTCGGGCCCATGGTGGTCCTCCTGTTCGAGGTCGACACCGGGAAACGCCGACGGGTCAATCTTTCCACTTCCGGGGATGCGGCAAAATCGGTCGGCATCCGTCGTACCCCGTGCACAACTCCGGCGATCCGCTGCGAGAAGCCGGAAGGATGCCCGTACTTCCGGGAACCGTGCCACCGCTCCGCCGAGTTGCAGGAGTCATGCACACCACCGGCTGGTACTTCCCCCGTGGCGGCGGCATCCGCGGGCCCCCCCCCGTGGCCAACTCAGGAGATTCCGGGAGCGGCGGGCGCACCCCCCGCAGACTTCCGCGTGGTGCCGCGTAGTTCCGCGAGGCGGCCGCGCCAGTCACCCGTTTCTCCTGAGTTAGCCTCACCGCACTCGCACCGCCTGGCCTGCCCCGGCCGGCCCGGGCATCCGTCACCCTGCTCGACCGGCGGCGGATGTCCCGGTCGGCTGGTCCGCCGTCTCGCCCCGCGCCGCCGGAGTGAGCCCCGCGAGGTGGCTGGTCGCCCGACAGAGACGGCCGGCGAACCCCAGTCCGATGTTGTGGGGGACTGCGCCGGCCCGGGCCACCCGGTCGATGAACCCGGCGAGGAGAGCGAGGCCGAAGGAGATCCCCGCGGGGGTGAGGCGCATGGCCGCGCCGTTGGTCGTGCCGTCGGTCGTGCCGAAGCACCCGGCCTCGAAGGATGACTCACCGGATCGCAGGCGCTCGAGCGTCGTCGAGGGTCCGAGCAGATCGAGTGAGCCGCGCGCCCGCGCCCGCACCACTTAGTCGAGAAGCCGCTTCGCGAAGACGCCGGGGTCGCCCTGGCCGTGACAATCGATCAGGAGCGGGCCAGTAGACTGGCCCGCTCCGTGTCATCCGTGATCGACCCGGCGGGCCACCCGACGGCGATCGGCGGGTGCGGTCCGGGGTCCCGAAAACCCCTCAGGGGCACCGTAGTCGGCCTCGATCTGGGTCCGGGACAGGTCCTGCGTCGGCATCCCGAGTGCATCGCCGAGGTCTAGCCGGTGACGGCGCCCAGTGCGCGGACGTGGCCCGCCGCCGCAGTTCTCTGCCCCACCACGCGGGCCGTCGCCGCACGCGCGCCGGGCCACGCCCGTTCCGTCCGATCCGCAGCGGGGCGCCCATGGCGTATCCGGGCGCAGGGTACGACAGAATAGCCTCATGAGCGTGCGCACCCCTGACCCCGATCCGGACTGGACGCCTGGCCCCGAGGGCGCGGGGCCGCCCCACACCAACCCGGGCTGGCTGAGCGACGTCGAGCTGGCCGAAGTCCGGCGCCGACTTCCGATCCTTTACATCGAGGCGGTGCCCGTGCGCGTCGACGGCCTCGGTCAGGTCGTGGAGGTCGGCGTGCTCCTGCGCGCCCGGTCGACGGGCGAGATGACCCGGATGCTCGTGTCCGGCCGCGTTCTCTACGGCGAGACCCTGCGCGACGCCCTCTTCCGGCATCTCGAGAAGGATCTCGGCCCGATGGCCTTCCCACAGCTGCCGATGAGCCCGGTGCCGTTCACGGTGGCCGAATACTTCCCGATGCCGGGCATCACCGCGTTCACGGATGACCGCCAGCACGCCGTCTCGATGGCCTACGTCGTTCCCGTCACCGGCACCTGCGACCCGCGCCAGGACGCCCTCGAACTGACCTGGATGACCCCCAAGGAGGCTGCCTCCGACGCGGTGGCAGCCGAGATGGAGGGTGGGCGCGGGGCGCTGCTGCGCATGGCGCTCGCCTCGGTCGGCCAGCTGCGCTAAGCCGCCTGATGGCGGCCCGATCCTGCGGGCCGCCGCTGCGAGCTACTCGGTCGTGACGAGTGACAGCCGACGTGCGAGCGAGCGCGGTCGCACCAGGCGCACTTCGTGGAGCTGTTCGCCGAGCACTTCCTGATCCTGCTCGTGGCCGTCGGGGGCGTAGCCGTTGCGCTTGTAGAACGAGTGCGCCCGGGGGTTGTTTTCGGCGACCCACAGGTAGGACGGGCCCTCGTCGACGACCGCGTCGAAGAGCTGCTGGCCGATGCCGGTGCCGTGGTAGGCGTCGAGCAGGTAGATGAAGTAGAGCTCCATCGGGGCCGGCTTGTCGGCGTCGCGGGACGGCCCGCTGCCGGCGAATCCGACGATCTCGCCGTCGACGAGGGCCGCAACCTGGCGATGGTTCGGTCCCTGGGCGCTGAACCGGCGCCACATGGCGGCCAGTCGTGCGGGCTGCAGCTGCTCGAGGGCGGCCTCGCTGAGCAACTGGTCGTAGGTTTCGTGCCAGCAGGTGGCATGCACGCGGCCGAGGCTGTCGGCATCCGCTTCTGCGACGGGACGAAGTACTGCTGTGGTGGCCATGACCCGAGACTAGCTCAGCCGCAGGCACCCGGTTGACGCTGCCGGGTTCTGCCCGTGGTCGCTGCACCGACGGCTCCCGTCCGACCCGCGACTTCCCGGTCTATGGCTGCTCCAGACCCCGCCGATGAGTCGGATAACAAGTGGTTAACTCCTGAGATCCGGTGGCGCCATGGTACGGCGCCACGTGATTCCGGGGCCGAGCATCCGTCACGGACATGTTTCTCCTGAGTTGGCCACAACGCAGAACGGGCCGGCCTCGGGAGAGGCCGGCCCGTTCACCGGGGAACTAACGTGCAGATGCTGCCGAGCGACTAGCCCTGCGCGCGGCGCGGGGCCGAGCGACGAGCGCCGCCGGTGGCACCGGCGCCGCGCACGAGGCCCCCGACCTGGAGGCCGCCGGAGCGACCACCCTGGGCCGGGCGGCTCTGGGCGTTGCCCGATCCCTGGCCGCGACCGGATGCCGCGGGGCGGCCCGAACGCTCCTGGCGCGCTCCGCCGGCGGGTGCCACTGCGTCGCTGCCGCGGTGTCCGCGGTTGCCGCGTGCTCCACTGGCGCGGGCGCCGGAGTCACGGGCGCCGGAGTCGCGCTCATCGCGGTTGACGCGCTTGCGCTGGGCGTTGGCGCCCTGTGAGCGACCGCCCTGGGACTGGCCGTGCGGCTGCTCCACGCGGGGGAGCGGCTTGACGTACGCTGCGACGTCGCCGACGAGGGCGTCCACGGCGGGGGAGGACGCGGTCACGCGCTGCGGGGTCACCTTGATGGCGGCCTTGCGCAGCAGCGCGTCGGTGTCGCGGCGCTGTTCGGGGAGAACCAGAGTCACGACGTCACCGGCGCTGCCGGCGCGGGCCGTCCGGCCCGAGCGGTGCAGGTACGCCTTGTGCTCGGCCGGCGGGTCGACGTGGATGACGAGTTCGATGTCGTCGACGTGCACGCCGCGGGCCGCGACATCCGTGGCGACGAGAACCTTCACGTCGCCGGCGCTGAACGCGGCGAGGTTACGGTCACGGGCCACCTGTGAGAGGTTGCCGTGCAGATCGACGGAAGGGATCCCGGCGTCGGTGAGCGATTTGGCGAGCTTCTTGGCCTGGTGCTTGGTGCGCATGAAGAGGATGCGCCGGCCGGAACCGCTCGCGAGCTTCTCGACAAGCGCCTTCTTCGATTCGACGCCGTCGATCTCGAAGACGTGGTGCGTCATCGCGGAGACGTGGCTGTTGGCCTCGTCGACCGAGTGCATGACCTCGTTGTGCAGAAAACGGCGCACGATCTTGTCCACCCCGTTGTCGAGCGTGGCCGAGAACAGCAGGCGCTGGCCGCTGCTGGGCGTCTTGTCCATGATGCGCGTGACGACGGGCAGGAAGCCCAGGTCCGCCATGTGGTCTGCCTCGTCGAGCACGGTGATCTCAACGGCGTCCAGGCTGATGAAGCCCTGCTTCATGAGGTCCTCGAGGCGACCCGGGCAGGCCACGACGATGTCGACGCCGGCCTTGAGTGCGGAGACCTGACGGCCCTGCGAGACGCCACCGAAGATTGTGGTGGTGTTGAGACCGTACGCCTCGGCCAGCGGCGTGAGCGCGTTGGTGATCTGCGTGGCCAGTTCGCGGGTCGGGGCGAGAATGAGGCCGAGCGGGCGGCCCGGACGACGTCGGCCGCCGGCGAGCTTGCCGCCGAGGCGCGACACCATGGGCAGTGCGAACGCGAGGGTCTTGCCGGAGCCGGTTTTGCCGCGGCCGAGCACGTCGCGGCCGTTGAGGGTGTCGGGCAGCGTGTCCACCTGGATCGGGAACGGGCTGTCGATGCCCTGCTCGGTCAGGATGGCAACGAGAGGGGCTGGCACGCCAAGCGCGCTAAAGGAAGTTTCAGACAAAGTGGTGCCTTTCGGGCATCAGATTCCCCAGGCGTCCGTTCCGCACGGGCGGCAACTCGGAGCCTCAGAGGTTTCACATGGCGAAGGTGCCGATGGGCACATCCGTTCGCCGTAAGAAGGTTTGATTCGAAAAATCGGGCCAGCCCGGGTGGGCTGCCGCAATAAGAAGAGGGCGTTCTACGACGCAGCGAGTACAACTACGCACTCGCAAGTTTCCATCTTAGCGGATGCTGTCAAGCCTTCGGGTCGAACGCCCGCCCGACGGAAGCCGTGGGGTGGCGCTCCGCACCGGGGGTCAGCTCGCCGACGGGCACCTCCGCGGCCACGGTATTGCCGGCCTGGGGCAGCGGACAGGCCCACATCGGGTCGTACGCGCAGGACGGGTTGTAGGCGAAGTTGAAGTCGAGGATGATGCTGTCGTCGTCGGCCCCGGCGCCCAGGTCGGCGCCCTTGACCGTGTCGAGCAGGTAGCGACCGCCACCGTAGGTTCCGCCGGGCTTGCCGGCCAGGCCGTCGCGCACAGGCAGAAAGAGCCCGCCGCCGTAGCTGGAGAGCCGCCACAGGTCGATCGGTCCGAGGTAGGGCAACCGCACGGTTCCGACGAGGTCGAACTGCACCTTCCCGTCGGTGCCGGTGTCAACCGAGATGCGCACCGGATGTTCCGCGCGGTGCACCTCGGCCGCGAAGCGCCAGTCGGGGTCGTAGGCGGCGACCGGCAGCCCGGTGAAGCCGGCCCGGTCGTCGGGCATCAACGGCGACGCCGAATGCCCGCCGAACAGGTCGTCCCTGCCGCTCCGCCACAGTTCGTGGCCGGCGGCCGGGTCGTGCGCGCTGAGCTGGCGTACGCCGCCGTACAGCCCGAACACGCGCCGACGCCAGTCGGCCACCTGCAGGGCGCCGAGGGTGGTGCTCACGAGGTCGCGCCGGACTCATCGACGCCGAGGTCGAGGCTCCAGTTCGGCGCGAGGCGCTTGAGCTGGTGCAGCCGCCACTGCCAGAGCGCCCAGAAAACGGGCCAGCTGGCCAGGGTGAGCGCGCCGGTGCGGAAGATCAGCTGATCTCGAAAAAGCGTCTTGCCGGTGCCGGCCGGGTCGGGAGACACGGCCATCCGGTGGTCCCAGAGGGTGACCGAGGCGAGCGGCCCCGATACCCCGCGGCCGGTGTCACGCAGGATGCGCACGCCATCCTTCCGGGTGGTCGCCATGGTCAGGCGGATCACCTGGTCGCCCATCGGCACCAGGCCGAGCGCGGTCAGGCTGACCGGATGCTCACCCGGCTCCCAGATGGTGGGGAAGCCATCCATCTCGAGCGATTCGACGCTCACCACGGGCGAACTCACCTCGCGGAACACGGCCGGACTCCGCAGGGCGCGCCAGGCGGCATCGGGGGAGCAGTCGAGGATCTCTTTCAGAAGAACACGCATGACCCCAGTCTGTGGTGCTGGGGCATGCAGTACAACTAAGAGGGTGGCAATTCGATACTGGCTGGGCGTTGCCTCGCGCGAACACGTGCTGCGCGCCGTCGCTGTGGGGCTCGTGCAGGCCAGCCACGGGGCCCGGGTGGCGCTCGAGCAGATGGGCGAGTCCGACGGGGTGGTCTACTATTCCCCGAAGACGCACATCGACGGGCTCGCGCTGCGCGAGTTCACCGCGATCGGTCGCATCGCCCCTGGAATCGTGCATCAGGGCGAGTCCGCCGCCCCGAGCTCGTACCGCCCGTGGCGACGTCACATCGATTACGAAACGGATGTCGTTGCCGCCTCCATCCGCCCGCTCCTGCCGGTGCTCGAGTTCACGCGCAGCAACCCCGACTGGGGCTACCAGCTGCGCCGGGGGCTGCTCGAGATCTCCCGGCACGACTTCGAGGTGATCCGGCGGCAGATGCGCCGGGAGTAGCGCTGGAACCAGCCGTTCTTCGCCGATGATGCCGAGGCGACCCGTCCCCGCGGCGATTGTGGGTGGGACCGGCGATTTTCGAGGACGTGCCGCCGGGTGCGGCGCCGGGGTGAGGCGCATCCGTTCGGTACACTGAACGCATGACTGGCGAGTTCTGGTGGGTGCCCTCGGTCGTCGTTTTCGGTGGGGCGGCAGCGGTCGTCGTGGTGATCGTGATGATCATGCGGCGCCGGGTCCGGGCGCGCGCGCGCGCCGACCGCACTTTGGCCGCGGATCGCACCCGAGCCGCCGCAATCGCCCTCGTGCGTGCGGATGACCTGATCGAGGTCGCCACCGACGAGCTCGGTTTCGCGGTCGCCCAGTTCGGGGAGAACGCCACCAGCGACTTCGCCGCCGCGCTCGACGCCTCCCGGCGGCAGGTACGTGACGCGTTCCTGCTGCAGCAGAGGCTCGACGACAGCGTGCCCGACTCCGAGGGTGAGCGTCGCCGCTGGACCGAGGAGATCATCGTGCTCGCCGACGAGGCCGTCAAGCGCCTCGGCGCGCAGACCCGCACTTTCGACTCCCGGCGCGGCGTCGAACGGGATGCCCCGCTGCTACTTGACAAGTTGCGTCGCCGCCTCGACCGGGTCGCCGACCGCGTCGCGGCCGGCACCGCCAGCCTCTCCCGGCTCAGCCGCACGTATGCCGCGCACGCCCTGGCCCCGATCAGCGGCAACGTCTCCCGCGCCGAAGAGGCCGTCGATGACGCCCGCCGGGCAGCGGATGCCGCGGCCACCCGTCTCGCCCGCGAAGCCACCGACCCCGTGGGTGACCAGTTGCTCGCGGCCGAGCAGGCCCTGCACCGCGCCGGCACCCTGCTCGACGCGATCGAACAGGGCGAAGACCAGTTGCACGTCGGATTCGCATCCCTGGCCCGAGCGCTTGACGCGGCGGACGCCGAGCTGTCCGAGGTGCGCGCGCTGCGTGACACCCACGAGGAGACCACGGCCCGCGGCGAACTGAACCGCGTTATTGCGGAGGCCGACCGGGTGGTCGGCGAGCTGCGGCAGCCGTCGCGCTTGAGCGACCCTGCCGCTGACCAGGCCCGACTGCGCACGGCGATGGACGGTCTCGACCTGATCCGTTCCGAGGCCCGCAACCGCCAGTTGCGGCTCGACAACGCCCGCGGCGCGCTGACCGGCGCTCTGTTGGCCGCGCGGAGCCAGATCACCGTGACCCGCGACTTCATCACCGCGCATCCCGGCCGCGTGGGCGCTGTGGCGCGCACCCGCCTCGCGGAGGCCGAACGCAAGCTGAGCCTGGCGGCTTCGGAGGCCGACCCGGTGTCCGCACTGGACACCGCGCGCAGCGCGATGGCCCATGCCACGGATGCCGACGCGCTCGCCCGCTTCGACGTCCGGTAGCGCCGCCGCTACCCTTGGGGCGTGAACAAAGACGCGCCCCAACAGAAGTACCAGGTCCGTTTCGATGTCGGCCTGGCCGGGTTCCAGGCTCTGGCCGCCGAGGCCGACGTGGTCATCCTGGCCGACGCTTTGCCGTCGCCCGGCTCCGAGGTCGTTCTCCCGACTGCCCTGCACGAGCACCAGGTCATCACCGCGAGCCTCGCCAACCGTGAGAGCGTGGCCGACTGGGTGCTCGCCCGCCAGGCGGAGAAGGGAGACCGGTTCTCCGTGGCCGTGATCGCCGTGGGCGAGCGACGCCAGGGCGGCGCCCCCCGGTTCGCGGTGGAGGACTTCCTCGCCGCCGGCGCCGTGATCGACGCCCTCGCCGCCCGCGGCATCGACCACTGCTCGCCGGAGGCGGCCGCGGCCGCCGCGGGATTCGCGGGACTCACCCGGGCCGTGCGGCACCTGGTCACCGCGTCCGAAACCGCCCAGGCGCTCGTCGCCGAGGGGCGGTCGGCCGAGGTTCAGGCTGCGGTACGTCTCGAGGCCCCGGCGACGGATGCCCCGGCGCGCTCCCCGGGAATCTCCCGACTGCGGGAATTCGCCTTTCCGGGCTGAGGTTGAACCTGGCACGGCCGCTGAGGCCGAACCCCTCGTTTGACCCTCACTGTTCGAATTTCACTGTTTGAATCTCACTGAAGGAGCAACTCCCATGAAGGCAGTACTCAACGGCACCGTCATCGCCGAAGCACCGCAGGCAGATCTCCTCAAGATCGAGGGCAACTGGTACTTCCCACCGGCGAGCGTGAACTCCGGGTTCCTCGTCGAGAGCCCCACGCAGTACACCTGCTCCTGGAAGGGCGCGTGCCAGTACTTCAGCGTCAAGGACGGTGAGACTCTGCTGCAGGATCGCGCCTTCAGTTACCCGACTCCGCCTTCGGCCTCCTTCGACCGGGTCGGCCAGGACTACAGCAACTACGTCGCCTTCTGGAAAGAGGTCCAGGTCTCCGAGTAGCCCGCTCCGGGCCGCACGGCCGGCCCGAGTAATCGGTGGTCGAGCCTGTCAAGACCACAGGGCACACCTAGGGCTTGGCCGCCGCCGCAGCCTGTCGCCGGGCGGCGGCCGTGATCTCGCGCCGTGTCCACCGGATCAGGAACCGCTTGTCGAATCCACGCACGCACAGCCCGCAGGCGAACGCCCGGGTGGGTTGTCGGTAACGGTAGTGCACGTGGCCGGCCGGGCAGGTGCCGACCCACGGCGCGAGCTCGTCGGCGATCTCGCCGTCGTGCGTGCTCTTCCCGTCATAGCCGAGGTTCCGCGCGATCACCTTCCACTTCGGCCCGTGGCCGGCGCGTGGTCCGGCCAGGGCGTGCGCGACCTCGTGCAGCAGGATCTGGTGCACGTCATCGTCTTCGTAGCGCGCCGCCAGGTAGCGGGACACGGTGATGCGCCGCACGGAGAAGTTGCAGAGCCCCGCTCGCTTCTTCGCGTTGTCGAAGGCGAAGGTCCAGCTGGGGTCGAGGTGCAGCGTGATCAACGAGTCCGCCCAGTGCCGCACCCGGTCGAGGTCGGCCATCAGGGTGCCACCGCCACCTGGTAAAGCCGGTCGTCGCCGGCGGAAGGGGTGCCGCGGCCATCCGTATTATTGCTCACGAACCACAGTGTGCCATCGGGCCCCGACACCACATCGCGCAGCCGCCCGAAGCTGTTCCCGAACCAGTCATCGACCTCGCCTGTGGAGGGATCGATGCGCCAGAGCCGCTCGCCGCGCAGGGCCGCCATGAAGATGGTGTCGTTCACGATGGCGAGACCGCTCGGGCTGGCCTCACTGGTGGGCCACTGCTGCTCCGGGTCGAGGTAGCCGGAGTCCGCGCTCTGTCCCCGGCCCTCGACGATCGGCCAGCCGTAGTTGCCGCCCGGGGTGATGAGGTTGAGCTCGTCCCAGGTGTTTTGTCCGAACTCGCTCGCCCAGAGCCGGCCGCTGGAGTCCCAGGCGATCCCCTGCGGGTTGCGGTGGCCGTAGGAGTAGACGAGCGTGCCGAACGGGTTGTCGTCCGGCACGGCGCCGGTCGGCGTCATCCGCAGGATCTTGCCGCCGAGGGAACCCAGGTCCTGAGCGTTCTCGGGGTTCCCGGCGTCGCCGACCGTGGCGTAGAGCAGGCCGTCCGGGCCGAAACCGAGCCGACCGCCGTTGTGGTTACCGGCCTTCGGGATGCCGCCCTGCACCGGTTCGGATGCGCCGAGGGTGTGGCTTCCGACCGTGCCGAGCAGCGGCATCCGTACGATCTTGTTGTCGTCGGCGGACGTGAAGTAGGCGTAGACCCACCCGGTTCCGCCCGGTGCGGCCGGGTCGGCCAGTGCGGCGAGGCCGAGCAGCCCGCCTTCACCGCCCGGGCTCGCCTCGGCGACCCGGCCGGCGTCGCGCAGGCTGCCGTCGGGCAGAAGTTCGCGCACGAGGGTCGTGTCGCGTTCGCTGATCAGGGTGCCATCGTTCGGCAGGCGCAGGATCGACCAGGGAGCATCCAGCCCGGAGGCGATCACGACCGGGGCGTCGACCGGCCGCACCGATGGCCCGGCGGTGCCGGTCGGCCCGGGTGCAACGGTGTCGGACGGAACCGGCCGGGCGGGGGTCGAGGTTTCTGCCGCGGGCCCGGGCGCGGTCGCCGTGCACGCGCTGAGCAGCAGGAGCGCGCCCAGGGCCAGCACCCCGGTCGCGCCGCTGCGTGGTGGCATCCGCCCGCTCATCTTCCACCTCCTTCGCACCGGCACGCTCGCCGGCGCTGTGTCCAGCATGCCCCGAATTCCTGCTTCGGGGTGAGTGGCCCCTTCCGTGCATAACTCCTGCAAATCGATGTCCGGAGGCAGCGGGCCGGTCAAGCGCGGGCCGGTCAATTGCCGGCCGGCACCCCGCGGCGCCGAAGTGCTACTGCTGCAGGCGGGACTGTCGCCGCTCGGCGATGAAGGACTCGACCACCGCAACGGCGACGAGCGCGCTCTCAAGGAGGGCGGGCGTGGCGCCGGCCTGCTCCCGCAGCGTCACCGAGGCCGTGAAGTCTGCCAGGGCGGCGTCGAGGTCGCCCTGTTCGAAGTGCACCTTGCCGCGGCTTTCCCGGGCGAACGCCGCGACGGCACCCCACTCGTGCGTCTCGGACTCGAGCACACAATGGGTCAACTCGGTCACCGCCTCGTCGAGCTTGCCTCGGTACTGCTGCACCTGGGCGCGACGGATGCGACTGAACGCGAGTTCTTCCCGCGACCCGGTGAACCGGGACTGGCGCAGCGCAGTGTTCGCCATGTCCCAGGCCTCGTCCAGGCGTCCGGTCAGCCGCAACAGCACGACCTTCTCGTTGAGGGCGGACAGGCTGCGAAGCTCGCCGAGTTCTTCGAGGCGCAACTCTGCAGCAGAGAGGTCGACTTTCTCACGCAGGGTGACGGCGTCGTAGCCAATGATGATGGGCAGGGTGTGGTCCTGAGGCGAAGGCGGCACATGCCGCGGAGTAAACGTGAACCCAACCAGCGTAGCCGGGCCGGGCCGGTCCCCGATCCGCCGCGATCCACCGCCATCTGCCCCGATCCGGCCCGCCCCACCGGCATCCGTCGCCCCGCCGCGAGCAGCACACGTGGCCAACTCAGGAGATCCCAGCGCGTGAGCACATAAAGCCGCGTGAACACGGACGCCCGCAACACTTGGACCCCGGATCTCCTGAGTTGGCCACACATCACCCGGCGCGCGACCCCCGGCGCACTTCACCCGGCGCACATCACCCGGCGCGTGACCCCCGGCGTAACCGCGGCTCAGCTGCCGAGTTGGAACACCGTGCGGCCGGGCAGCGGCGACGGGGTGGCCGTCGCATCCGTCGTCACCATCGCGGTCGCCATGAAGTGCGCGAGCTCAGCACCCTCGACGACTTTCGACGGATGCGGCCCGCCCGCCAGCAGCCGCGACACCCAGCTCGTGTCGATGGGGGTGTGCGCGGCGACGAAGACGATGTTGCCGAACCGGCGCCCCTTGAGCACCTGGGTCTCCGCGAGCGCGAGCACGTGCCCGAAGACGGCGGACAGCGTCGCGGCCTGTGAACGGGCGAACGGCAGACCGGGCCCGTCGGCGACGTTCACGACGAGCACCCCGCGCGGCGACAGAAGGGGAGCGGCCAACTCGTAGAACTCGCGGCTGGTCACGTGGGCCGGGGTGCGGGCCCCGGAGAAGATGTCGACGACGACGAGGTCCACCGCGCCGTGCAGCCCGGCCGGCAACTTGGCCAGCACCTCGCGGGCATCACCGTGCCGCACGCGCAGCTGCGCCCGCTTGTCCCAGGGCAGCTCACCGCGCACGAAATCGATCAGGTCGCTCTCCAGCTCCACGACCTGCTGACGGGAGCCCGGCCGGGTCGCCTCCACGTATCGGGGGAGGGTCAGCGCGCCGGCGCCGAGGTGCACGGCGGTGATCGGCTCGCCCACCTCGCCGATCAGGTCGATCACGTGGCCGATCCGCTGCACGTATTCAAAGAACAGCTCGCCCGGGTCGTCCAGGTTCACGTTCGACTGCGGCGTGCTGTCCACGATCAGGTTGAAGCTGCCCGGGGTGAATCGGTCGGGCTCGATGACGGCATGGTGGCCGCTCAGTTTCAAGGTGATCGACGGATGTTGCGCTACAGGCCTGCTCATCCCTCAAGTCTGCGCCCTCCGCAGTCTGAACCGGAGCGGCCCGAAACCGGGTTATACCTGAGAATTTATGGCACGTCAAGAATTGAGTGGACATGGTGAGCTATCCGGCATATAGTTGTTCTTTGCGCTCCCAGACTAAACTCTGCCTTCATATTGCGGTCGGCTTTGCGTGCTCAAGCCACCTTGACGCATACCTCGTTCCAGGATTTCAGAACACCGGAATTTCAGAACGCGAGGGTCTGAGGAGTTCGTACTCGGTATTCCTTACTAACAGTGACTAGACCTGACGGGGTCCACGGAGGTTATTTCCTTGGCTGCTGCGCGCAACGCAACCACCAACTCACCCAAGAACGGACGTGCCGCTGGCCGTCTTTCGTTCGCGAAGATCACCGACAATCTGACTGTTCCGGATCTGCTTGCTTTGCAGACCGAGAGCTTCGATTGGCTCGTCGGTAACGACAACTGGAAACAGCGTGTCGCAGAAGGCCAGGCGGCCGGTCGACAGGACCTGCCGACTCGCACCGGGCTCGACGAGATCTTCGAAGAGATCTCACCCATCGAGGACCTCGGCGAAACGATGCAGCTGTCGTTCACCAACCCGGAGCTCGAGCCGGAGAAGTACACCATTGACGAGTGCAAGGAAAAGGGTAAGACCTACTCCGCACCCCTCTATGTGAACGCTGAGTTCATGAACCACCTCACCGGTGAGATCAAGACCCAGACCGTGTTCATGGGTGACTTCCCGCTGATGACCCCCAAGGGCACCTTCGTGATCAACGGCACCGAGCGTGTCGTCGTCTCACAGCTGGTCCGCTCCCCGGGCGTCTATTTCGACCGCCAGCAGGAGAAGACGTCCGACAAGGACATCTACTCCGCTCGCGTCATCCCGAGCCGCGGTGCCTGGCTCGAATTCGAGATCGACAAGCGCGACCAGGTCGGCGTACGCATCGACCGCAAGCGCAAGCAGTCCGTCACCGTCTTCCTCAAGGCCCTGGGCCTTACGAGCGAAGAGATCCTCGAGGAGTTCAAGGGCTTCGCGTCGATCGAGCTCACCCTGGAGAAGGACAACATCCTCACCAAGGAAGAAGCCCTCAAGGACATCTACCGCAAGCTGCGCCCGGGCGAGCAGGTTGCCGCCGAGGCCGCGCGTGCGCTCCTGGACAACTTCTTCTTCAACTCCAAGCGCTACGACCTGGCCAAGGTCGGTCGTTACAAGATCAACCGCAAGCTCGGACTCGAAGCGCCGCTCAGCGACTCCGTGCTGACGCTCAAGGACATCCTGGCCACGATCAAGTACCTGGTTGCGCTGCACGACAACCAGACCACGATCGCCGGCGTCCGCGACGGCAAGCAGACCGACATCCGCATCGACATCGACGACATCGACCACTTCGGCAACCGTCGCATCCGTGCCGTCGGCGAGCTCATCCAGAACCAGGTGCGCACCGGCCTGTCCCGCATGGAGCGCGTCGTTCGCGAGCGCATGACCACGCAGGACATCGAAGCGATCACCCCGCAGACCCTGATCAACGTGCGCCCCGTCGTCGCCGCGATCAAGGAGTTCTTCGGTACCAGCCAGCTGTCGCAGTTCATGGACCAGAACAACCCGCTCGCCGGACTGACGCACAAGCGTCGCCTGTCCGCGCTGGGCCCGGGTGGTCTGTCCCGTGACCGTGCCGGCGTCGAGGTGCGAGACGTTCACCCCTCGCACTACGGCCGGATGTGCCCCATCGAAACCCCGGAAGGCCCGAACATCGGCCTGATCGGTTCGCTCGCCTCGTTCGCGCGGATCAACGCCTTCGGTTTCATTGAGACCCCGTACCGTCGCGTCGTCGATGGCAAGGTCATGAACGACCAGATCGACTACCTCACCGCCAGCGAAGAAGACGAGTTCATCGTCGCCCAGGCGAACGCCCCCCTCACCAAGGACTGGCACTTCGCCGACGCCCGTGTTCTCGCCCGCAAGAAGGGTGGAGAGGTCGACCTCTTCCCCGCGGAAGACATCGGCTACATGGATGTTTCGCCTCGCCAGATGGTGTCTGTCGCCACCTCGCTCATCCCGTTCCTCGAGCACGACGATGCGAACCGCGCCCTCATGGGTGCCAACATGCAGCGTCAGGCCGTCCCGCTCCTGATGAGTGAGAGCCCGCTCGTCGGTACCGGCATGGAGGTCTTCGCGGCCATCGACGCCGGTGACGTGCTCACCGCCGACAAGGCCGGCGTGGTGATGGAGGTTTCGGCCGACGTCGTCACCATCCAGCTCGACGAGGGGGGCACGCAGGAGTACTACCTACGCAAGTTCGCGCGCTCCAACCAGGGCACGAGCTACAACCACCGCGTCATCGTGCAGGCCGGCGAGCGGATCGAAGTCGGCGAAGTCATCGCCGACGGCCCCGCCACCGAAAACGGAGAGCTCGCTCTCGGCAAGAACCTGCTCGTCGCGTTCATGCCGTGGGAAGGCTACAACTTCGAGGACGCGATCATCCTGAGCCAGAACCTGGTCAAAGACGACACCCTCTCGTCGATTCACATCGAGGAATACGAGGTTGACGCTCGCGACACCAAGCTGGGCAAGGAAGAGATCACCCGCGACCTGCCCAACGTGTCGCCTGATCTGCTTGCAGACCTGGACGAACGCGGCATCATCCGGATCGGCGCCGAGGTTCGCCCCGGCGACATCCTCGTCGGCAAGGTCACGCCCAAGGGCGAGACCGAGCTGTCCGCCGAGGAACGCCTGCTGCGCGCCATCTTCAACGAGAAGAGCCGCGAAGTTCGCGACACGAGCCTCAAGGTTCCCCACGGTGAGCGCGGCACCATCATCGGTGTCAAGGTCTTCGACTCGCAGGACGGCGACGACGAGCTCGGCTCGGGCGTCAACCAGCGCGTCGCGGTCTTCATCGCGCAGAAGCGCAAGATCACCGAGGGTGACAAGCTCGCCGGCCGTCACGGCAACAAGGGTGTCATCTCCCGCATCCTGCCGATCGAGGACATGCCGTTCCTCGCCGACGGAACCCCGGTCGACATCATCCTCAACCCGCTGGGCATCCCGGGCCGCATGAACTTCGGTCAGGTCCTGGAAACCCACCTGGGCTGGATCGCCAAGCAGGGCTGGCAGGTGGAAGGCAAGCCCAAGTGGGCCGGCCGTCTGCCCGAGGCCGCGCACAGCGCAGCTCCGAACACCAAGGTCGCGACCCCGGTATTCGACGGCGCGCTCGAGGTCGAGATCGAGGGTCTCCTCGACTCGACGACCCCGACTCGTGACGGCGACCGCCTGATCGACCGCACCGGTAAGACCCAGTTGTTCGACGGCCGCTCCGGCGAGCCGTTCCCCAACCCGGTTTCCGTGGGCTACATGTACATCCTGAAGCTCCACCACCTTGTCGATGACAAGATCCACGCCCGTTCCACCGGCCCCTACTCCATGATCACGCAGCAGCCGCTGGGTGGTAAGGCGCAGTTCGGCGGACAGCGTTTCGGTGAGATGGAGGTGTGGGCGCTCGAAGCATACGGAGCCGCTTATGCCCTGCAGGAACTCCTGACCATCAAGAGCGATGACATCCTCGGCCGGGTGAAGGTCTACGAGGCCATCGTCAAGGGCGAGAACATTCAGGAGCCGGGTATCCCCGAGAGCTTCAAGGTTCTGATCAAGGAAATGCAGTCGCTGTGCCTGAACGTCGAGGTGCTGTCGAGCGACGGCACCGCCGTCAGCCTGCGCGACACGGATGACGAGGTGTTCCGCGCTGCGGAAGAGCTCGGCATCAACATTTCCACCCGGTTTGAGTCGTCTTCGATCGACGACATCTAGGCCCGGCCGATGACGAACACTTCGAATACTTTCCAAGGAGAGAAATTGCTCGACGTAACCACATTTGACGAGCTTCGCATTGGCCTTGCGACCGCCGACGACATCCGTCGCTGGTCTCACGGTGAGGTCAAGAAGCCCGAAACCATCAACTACCGCACGCTCAAGCCGGAAAAAGACGGCCTGTTCGGCGAGCAGATCTTCGGCCCGTCCAGGGACTGGGAATGCTCATGCGGCAAGTACAAGCGAGTGCGCTTCAAAGGCATCGTCTGTGAGCGCTGTGGCGTCGAGGTCACGAAGTCGTCGGTGCGCCGTGAGCGCATGGGCCACATCGAGCTCGCCGCCCCGGTCACCCACATCTGGTACTTCAAGGGTGTTCCCTCGCGTCTCGGCTACCTGCTGGACATGGCTCCGAAGGACCTCGAAAAGGTCATCTACTTCGCCGCGTACATGGTCATCACGGTTGACGAAGACGGCCGCCACCAGGACATGCCCGGCCTTGAGAACGAGCTCCGCCTCGAGATCAAGACCATCGAGGGCCAGCGCGATTCCCGCATCGCCGACCGTCTGCAGCGCCTGGAAACCGACCTCGCAGCACTGGAGGCCGAAGGCGCCAAGAGCGACCAGAAGAAGCGCACCAAGGACGCCGCCGAAAAGGAGATGAGCCAGGTCCGCAAGTCTCTCGACGAGCAGATCGCTCACCTCGAGCGCGTGTGGGAAGACTTCCGCACCCTCAAGGTCGGCGACCTGAAGCCCGAAGACTCCGTCTTCCACGAGCTGCAGGACCGTTTCGGCATGTACTTCGAGGCCTACATGGGCGCCGAAGCCATCAAGAAGCGCCTGCTGGCCTTCGACCTGGTCACCGAGAGCGAAAACCTGCACCTGCAGATCGCCGAGGGCAAGGGCCAGAAGAAGATCCGTGCGATCAAGCGCCTCCGCGTGGTCAACGCGTTCATCATCACCGGCAACTCGCCGGCCGCGATGGTGCTCGACGTCGTCCCCGTGATCCCGCCCGAACTGCGCCCGATGGTGCAGCTCGACGGTGGCCGCTTCGCGACCTCCGACCTCAACGACCTCTACCGTCGCGTGATCAACCGCAACAACCGCCTGCGTCGTCTGCTCGACCTCGGTGCCCCCGAGATCATTGTGAACAACGAGAAGCGGATGCTGCAGGAGGCCGTTGACGCACTTTTCGACAACGGTCGTCGTGGCCGCCCCGTCACGGGTACCGGCAACCGCGCTCTCAAGTCGCTGAGCGACATGCTCAAGGGCAAGCAGGGTCGTTTCCGTCAGAACCTGCTCGGCAAGCGCGTCGACTACTCCGGCCGTTCGGTCATCGTCGTCGGCCCGCAGCTCAAGCTGCACCAGTGTGGTCTGCCCAAGCAGATGGCACTCGAGCTGTTCAAGCCGTTCGTGATCAAGCGCCTGATCGACCTGAGTCACGCTCAGAATATCAAGGCAGCCAAGCGCATGGTCGAGCGTTCACGCCCGCAGGTCTGGGACGTGCTCGAGGAGATCATCCGCGAGCGCCCCGTGCTGCTGAACCGGGCACCGACGCTTCACCGCCTCGGCATCCAGGCGTTCGAGCCTCAGCTCGTGGAAGGTAAGGCGATCCAGCTGCACCCTCTCGTCTGTGCCGCGTTCAACGCCGACTTCGACGGTGACCAGATGGCAGTTCACCTGCCGCTGTCGATGGAAGCCCAGGCCGAAGCGCGCATCCTGATGCTCGCCTCGAACAACATCCTGAAGCCGTCTGACGGTCGCCCGGTGACCCTGCCCACCCAGGACATGATCATCGGTCTGCACCACCTGACCACGCTCAAGGAAGGCGTCATCGGCGAGGGCCGGGCGTTCTCCTCGATCGCGGAAGCGATTCTCGCTTTCGACCAGAAGAAGGACGCGAACCAGGGCCTCGACCTGAACGCCAAGGTGCGCATCCGTCTGGCCGACAAGTACTTCGAAGAGGGCACGCAGCCCGAAGGCGTCGAACTCGTCAACGGCCAGGCCGTCGGAACCGTGCTGGTGACCACCACGCTCGGCCGCGCGATCTTCAACGAGGCCATGCCGGTTGACTACCCGTACTTCGAAAAGGTCGCCGACAAGGGCAGCCTCTCGGCGATCGTCAACGACCTCGCCGAACGGTACCCGAAGGTGGAAGTCGCCGCGACGCTTGACCGCGTCAAGGACGCCGGTTTCTACTGGGCCACCCGGTCCGGTGTGACCGTGGCGCTCAGCGACATCCTGACCCCGCCGAACAAGCCGCAGATCGTTGCCGGCTATGAGAAGCAGGCCGCCAAGGTGCAGTCGCAGTTCGAGAAGGGTCTCACGACCGACCTCGAGCGTCGCCAGGAGCTCATCCAGATCTGGACCAAGGCAACCGAAGACGTCGCCGCGGCCATGCAGGAGAACTTCCCGGCCGACAATACCATCAACCGCATGGTCACCTCCGGTGCCCGTGGTAACTGGCTGCAGGTGCGCAACATCGCCGGTATGCGAGGCCTGGTCAACAACCCGAAGGGTGAGATCATTCCTCGCCCGATCATCTCGAGCTACCGCGAAGGCCTGTCCGTCGCCGAGTACTTCATTGCTACTCACGGTGCTCGTAAGGGTCTGGCCGACACGGCTCTGCGTACCGCCGACTCCGGGTACCTCACGCGTCGTCTCGTGGACGTCTCGCAGGATGTCATCATCCGCGAAGACGACTGTGGCACGACCAAGGGTCTGGAACTGCCGATCGCCGAGGTCAACCCGATGGGCGAGCTCGTTCGCCACCCCAACGTGGAAAACGCGGTCTACGCTCGCAGCCTGGCCACCCCGGCGGTCAACGCCAAGGGTGAGATCGTGGCTGACGCCGGCGACGACGTGGGTGACGTGCTCATCGACAAGCTGGTCGAGGCCGGTGTCGAGACCATCAAGGTGCGCTCGGTGCTGACCTGTGAGTCGGCTGTTGGGGTGTGTGCGGTCTGCTACGGCCGCTCGCTCGCCACCGGGCTGCTCGTCGACATCGGTGAGGCCGTCGGTATCATCGCCGCACAGTCCATCGGTGAACCGGGTACCCAGCTCACGATGCGTACCTTCCACACCGGTGGATCGGCATCCGCCGACGACATCACCCAGGGTCTGCCTCGTGTGCAGGAACTGTTTGAGGCCCGTACCCCCAAGGGTGCGTCGCCGATCGTCGACACCGCCGGTCGCATCACCATCGAGGACACCGACCGCAGCCGGAAGGTTATCCTGACCCCCGACAACGGCGATGAGCCGATTGCCTACCCGGTGCTCAAGCGCTCCACCCTCCTCGTCGAGGATGGCCAGCACGTCGAGCTCGGCACGCAGATCATCATCGGCGCCGTCGACCCGAAGGAAGTTCTTCGCGTCAAGGGTGTTCGCGCCGTGCAGAAGCACATCGTCGGGGGCGTGCAGGATGTCTACCGGTCGCAGGGTGTGCCGATTCACGACAAGCACATCGAGGTCATCGTTCGCCAGATGCTGCGCAAGGTGACCGTCGTCGAGCACGGCGACACCGGCCTGCTCCCCGGCGAGCTCGTTGACCGGTTGAAGTACAACGATCTCAACCGCACCGCGCTCACCGAGGGCAAGAAGACGGCGTCGGCTCGTCAAGAAGTCATGGGTATCACCAAGGCTTCGTTGGCGACCGAGTCCTGGCTGTCGGCCGCTTCCTTCCAGGAAACCACCCGGGTTCTGACCCAGGCGGCCATGGAAGGCAAGAGCGACCCGCTGATGGGCCTCAAGGAGAACGTGATCATCGGTAAGTTGATCCCGGCCGGCACCGGCCTTCCCCGCTACCGCGACGTCACCGTCGAGGCAACGGATGAAGCCAAGGCTGAGCGTTACCCGAACCGCATCTTCACCGATGATGCAGCGTTCAACGAGGGTGACCTGAGCTTCGTCGACTTCGACAGCTTTTCGTCGGATGACTTCACCCCCGGCACCTACAACTAGTCACTAGCGATAGGTTCCACGGACGGCCTCCTGCCTCGGCAGGGGGCCGTTCCGCTTTTACGCCCGCTGCCCGAGCCTGTCGAGACCCGACCCTGCCGAGACCCGCGATAGGCTGGCCCAGAATCTTTCTGGGGGTATCGCATGGGTGCAGGTCCGGTGTCCGCTTCGGCAATGACGCGTCGACGGATGTGGGTGCTCCTCGGCGCCGTCGGCTCCCTGCTGGTCATCGCCCTCATTGTCCTGCTCATTGTCTGGCGGGGCGGCGCGGGCGCGCCGGAGGGAGAGGCGGTCGGGCGGCCGCAGCCGCACTCGTCCCCTGCACCCCTGGCCCTCGCCAGTGTGCCTGCTCCGACGGCCACGACGGATGGGCCGCATCCGTCGACCTGTGATGAGCTCTACAGCCCGGCGATCGTGGCCGCTTTCGGTGACCTGGTGCTCAACCCGGCCTGGGTCGCTGAGGAGAACTCGGACGTCAACCGGGGGTCCGGGGACCCGGAGTTGATCGCCCTGATCGACGCTGCCGGGGAGCGCCTCACCTGCGTGTGGGCGAACGCCAACGGCGGGTCCGGCCTGGGACTGACCACGGAGCTGGTGTGGGTGACCCCGGAACAGTCGACTCAGATTCAAAGCCGGCTGACCGCCGCAGGTATGAACTGTTACGAGGAACTCGGCGGAATGCGTTGCCTCATCGAGACAACGAAGGACGGTGAACTCGTCGGTGAGTCGCACTTTCTTCGCGACGACATCTGGCTGGCCACCAGATATGTCAATACCGGACCGGACGGCTACACGCACGATATCATCGCCAACGTGTGGGCCGACGAGTAGTCGCCGGGGAGATCCGCAATCCGCGCACAAAGTAGGGTAGAAGCAACGACCGGCAGACCTGCTTTTCGGGAGCAGAGGAACAGTATGCGGTTGGTCGGGCAGCTCGGTGGAGCGCTAGTCGGTGCCATGGGTCTCCTGGTGCTGGTCAGTTGGTACGTTGGAGTCGACGCCCTGCCGCCCGTGCTCCGCGACTTGCTGGCGATGAAGCCGACGGCAGCCCTGGGGCTCGTGCTGGTGGCGGTTGCCGTGCTGGCCGTCGATCGTCGCAGGTTGACCGTGACCCTGGGTCTGCTGGCACTGATGATCGGCGCTCTCACGATCGCGGAGTTCGTCGTCGGCCGATCACTCGGCATCGATGTGCTCCTGCCGGGAATCGACTTCGGGGGGCGGTCGGAGCGGATGGCGCCGTCCACGTCGGTGGCGCTGGTTCTGCTCGGTGCGTCCGTCATCGCCAGCCGGGCCGCTCGATCCGCCGTGATGCTCGGCTTCGCATTCGCGGCTCTGGGCGTCAGCCTGGTCGCGATCCTGGGTTACGCCTACGGCGTCTCCTCGCTGTATTCGCTGGGCGGCTACACGAGTATGGCCTGGCAGACGGCCCTGGGCGTCGGAATCCTCGCCACGGCCCTGTTGGTTCAGCGCCCCGATGCCGGTCTGATCGGCCTCTTCCGAGACGGTGGCAGTGCGGGTCGGCTCCTCCGCCAGGTCATTCCATTCCTAGTTCTGGGACCGTTCATCCTCGGTTGGCTGCGGCTGTGGGGACAGCGCCAGGGCTGGTACGACACGGCCTTCGGCGTCGCCATCCTGATCCTCGGCATGACAGTGCTCAGCTGCGTGCTGGCGTGGGTCGCCGCCCGCCGGCTGCGTGACCTCGATCGTCAGCGTGATGGCGCGATGCAGGCTCTCGCTGAGGCCAACCACACGTTGGAGGCGACGGTCGAGAACCGAACCCGCCAGCTCGCGGAGACGGCCGACACGCTGCACACCCTCATCAAGATCGCACCCGTTGGAATCGTGCAGATGGATGCCGCGGGCGGGCTCGTGTCCGCCAACGACCAGTGGCTGGCACTCAGCGGCCTCACGAAGAGTCAGTCGCGCCGCGATGGCTGGGCCACCGCGCTTCATCCGGACGACGCGGAACGGGTGCTCCTCGGTTGGGAAGCGAGCGCCGCAGCCGGCGAGCCCTACGAAACCACCCTGCGGTTCCGCACCCCTGAGGGCCACATCAACTGGGTGCAGGTGAACACCGCCCCGATGCGTGATGAGAAGGGCATCATCGGGCACCTGGCCAGCGTCACCGATGTCACCGCGCAGCGTGAGGCCGAGAACGCGGCTACGGCCGCCGCGGCCCGGTTCGAGGCTGCCTTCGCTTCCTCGCCGTTGGGAACGGCCATCGTGACGCTCGACGGACAGGTAGTGGCCGCCAACAGGCGGCTTCTGGAACTGGCGGGTCACCAGAACCCGCTCGTCCGCGCCCATATCGAGACGATCTTCATGCCGGCTGAGGACGGTGACGATGAGGAGTCGGAGAGCGCTGGCCTGGAAGGTCCGTCGACCCGACAACGCATCGACCGACGGATGCGCCACGAAGGCAATCAGGAAACCTGGGTCAAGGTCAGCATCGCCGAGATCTTCGAGGGAGACCAGGCTGGGGGACTGCTGTACCAGCTGGAGGACATCACCGCCCGACGCCTGGCCGAGGCGCGGGTTGAGCACCTGGCATTCCACGACCCGCTGACGAACCTGCCCAACCGTCTGCTCCTGCTCGACCGGTTGAAGCAGGCGCTTCTGCAGGCGTCGCGCCAGGGGCGCGGCGTTGCGGTGCTATTCATCGACCTCGACCGGTTCAAGTTCGTCAATGACAGTCTTGGGCACCACGCCGGTGACACCGTGCTGAACGAGGTTGCCATCCGCCTCCGGCAGAGCATCCGCGCCGGCGACACGGTGTCCCGGATCGGCGGCGACGAGTTTGTCGTGATCTGCCCGGATGTCGGTGGCAGTGAGGATGTGCACCGGATCGCCGATTCGATCCAGGCGGCCATCGCGCGGCCGATCACGATCGGCGACCAGTCGGCATCCGTCGATGCCAGCATCGGGATTGCTTTTGGCCTCGGGCACGACGATGCCGAACTGCTCCTGCGCAATGCGGATCAGGCCATGTACCTGGCGAAGGACCGTGGGCGCGCCCGCTACGAGGTCTTCGACGACGACCTGCGGTACCGCATCCATCAGCGGCTCGACAGCGAGTTGGCCTTGCGTGACGCGGTGGAACTGGGCCAGATCGAAACCTGGTATCAGCCGATCGTGGATCTGCAGGACCATAAGGTGGTGGCGACCGAGGCTTTGGCACGCTGGCGGCGGCCCGAGCGCGGGCTCGTGATGCCGGGAGACTTCATTGCACTGGCCGAGGAAGTGGGTCTGATCAAGGGAATCGGATCGACGGTGCTCGGCCAGGCGTGCCGGGCGGCCACGGGCCTGGCTCAGGGAATGGCGGTCAGCGTCAACGTGTCCGCGCGGCAATTCGTGCAGGATGACTTCGGTGACGTCGTCAAGCGGGCCCTCGCCGAGTCGGGTCTGCCGCCGGAACAGCTCTGGCTGGAGCTGACTGAGAGTGCGGTGCTCGACGCCATCGATTCCGCGGCTCGGACCTTCCAGGAGCTGCGTAACCTGGGCGTGCGGCTGGCCATCGACGACTTCGGCACGGGGTATTCATCTTTCACCCACCTGCGCGCGTTCACGGTTGACCTGCTCAAGATCGACCTGACGTTCATTCGCGACGTCGAGAGCTCCGATCACGATCGCGCGATCGTGGAGGGAATCCTGCGGCTGGCCGATTCCCTGAACCTGGATGTCGTCGCCGAGGGCATCGAGACGACGAGCCAGCGGGACCTGCTGCAGAAAATGGGGTGCCGCTACGGCCAGGGCTACCTCTTCTCGAAGCCCGCCCCAACCGCGTCCCCCGCCCTCCTCCTCGCCCCCTGACGCGCCCCTGCCCGCGACGCTGGTCGAGACCAAGAGCTACAGCGCTGCCCGCTTGCTCGGCAGTGCCACCAGCGTCTGCTCCGGATCTACCTCGACCGGTGGCTGGAGCCAATACTGCGTTCCGGTGCGGCTGATCGTCCAGTGCTGGTTGTGCAGCAGCAGATGGTGGGGATGGCAGAGGAGTACCCCGTCAGCAAGGTCCGTACATCCGTTGTTTTTGAGCCACTCGTTGACGTGATGGGCCTCAGTCCACGCCGGTGGCCTGTCGCAGTCGACCCAGAGGCATCCACCGTCGCGGACTGCCATTGCGGCGCGCTGGTGCTCGGTGAAGAGCCGTTCGTCGCGGCCGACATTGATGATTTGGCCGTCCGCGTCGAACTTGATGCCGCGGGTTCCGGTGTCGCAGCGGAGTCGGTCGATGGTCTCCTGCGAGATGGGGACCGGGTTGCCCTCGATCTGCCCGTGAGCGGCCCCTTCGGCGGGTTCGACGGGCCCAGATTCGCCCGTTTCAGTCTGGACGGTCGTCGGCGCCGGCCCGGTCTGGCCCTGCTGCCCGGTCTGACCGGTCTGACCGGCCTGGCCACCTTTCAATGCCTTCTCGGTCACGATCACGCGCACCGAGGGGCGGCGGCCGCCGAAGACCCGGCCCGGGTCGGCCTCGCCGGCGATCTTGAGCAGCTGCACGAGGGAGTCCGCGGCGATCTGTTCGGTCGTGCGGGGGTCGTCTTGCATCTTCTTTGCCCAGGCTGCCCGCTCCGCGTCCACGAACCGCACCCCGCCGCGGCGGGGGCCCGTGATCGAGTCGAAGGTGGAGAGCACGAACTCGCCGTCTTCGGGGGCAAACAGCCCGCTGAGTCGTACGTTGCCGTTGCCCAGCCGGTAGACCCGCAGGTAGCGGTCGTCGTAGGACTGCTTCTCGCGGGCGGCAATGCCGGCCTCATCGAGCCGGTCGCGCATCCGTCTCGCCTGCTTGAACACCTGATCGGCATTCAGCGACGACACCTCCGCCAGGAGCGCTTCCAGCGCCACCGCGAGCTTCTCGGCGGTGACCGAGGTATCTATTTGGCCGAGCCCCGCGCGAATCGACTCGGCCGCGTCGACGGAGAGGGTGCCGGCGGTGACGGCCCGGGCGATCGGTGCCTGCCAGGGCACCTTCGCCTCGACCTCGGCGACCTCGGCGGCATCCGCGTCGGGCGTCGAGAGCGCCGCCTCGACGAGCCTGTCGGCCGCCTCGGCATCGGCCATCATCGTGCCGACCGTGACCAGCTTGTACGCGTCGCCCTTCGACGAGCCGGTCGAGTTCTGGATCAGGGCCTCCGGGGAGAGGTACCCCTGCTGCGCCGCCAGGCCCGAGAGCCCGAGCTCCGGTCGGGAACGTTCGGCGATGGTCGCCGCCATCCAGGCGGCATAGGTATCGACGAGACGGCGGATCGCAGCGATTCGCTTCTGACCGGCCAACACCTCGGCATCAGGAAGGGCCGAGAAGTCAGCGCATGACGAGCCCAGCAGGGCCACGGCATCGGCCGCCTGCCTGCGGTCATCCGCGAGGTTGGTCATGTTAAAAGAATACCTCAACTCGCACCCAGTGTCGAGAGTAACTCACATAATTATAGAGAATGATCGAATCTATCTCTGAGCAACTCCGGCCGCTCCGAAGCCGTGCAAGGCCGCCGGTTGCCTCAATGGAGACCCCGGCTACGGTGGAAGGCACAACCTCGGAGGATGCGCCGATGAGTCCAGAGAATGCGGCCGAGAACGAGAACGCCACCGGGCCTGAGCCCCCGACGTCGGGCCGGCCGCCCGCCGGTCGCCGGGCCTGGATCGGGCTGGTCGTCCTCGGAGCCGCACTCCTCGTGATCCTCGTGGTGGCAGTGGTCTGGCGGGACGGCGAAGGTTTCCCGGGCGCAGGCGAGACCACCGGAACCGGCACCGTGACGCCCGCCCCGACCAACGCACCCACCGCTACAGGTTCTCCGACCACGACCACCACGCCCCCGGCAACCCTCAAGCCGACGCAATCCGAACCCGGGCAGACCGCGGCGCCGGGCGTTCCACGTTCGACCGCGTGCACGCAGCTCTACAGCCCGGCCATGGTCGAGGCGCTCGGCGACCTGACCCTGTACCCCTTCTGGAACCAGGACCCGGATGCCGGCGTGTCCCACGGCACCGACGATGCCGAACTGCGCGTCCAGATCGACGCTCTCGACCACCTGACCTGCGTCTGGGCGAGCCCGTACGGGGGATCCGACACCGGGATCATCACCACCGTGGTCTGGGTGATCCGGGAAGAGAGCGCCGCGGTGGAGGCCCGGCTCGTCGCAAACGGACTGGAGTGCTTCACCTAGTCGGAGGGCCGCCGCTGCGTCATCCAGACGAACACGGCAGACGGCGCTTTCGGTGAGTCCCACTTTCTGAGGGGCGGCATCTGGCTCGCCACGAAGTACACGAATGCCCGCCCGCTGGACTACACACAGAGCATCATCGACAACCTTTGGATGGGTGTCTAGACCGTTTCGAGCAGGCCGAGACCGCCCCGGGCATCGCCCAGCAGCGGCCGCATTCCGCCTGCCGCTCCGCGGGCAGCAACCGTGTCGATGCCGTGTCGACACCGGTCGATACCGTGTCGATGTCGGGTCGAAGCCCCGCCCCGTTAGGATCACTGAACAGAGGTATTTTTTCGAACCGTGTCCCCTCATTGTGGGTCTGGCCGGATTCCCTGCCCCCGAGATAGCGTTGTCCGTTACTTACTTACCGAGCCTGTTCGAGAGGATCGCGTGGCCAGCCTCACCGAAATCTTGATCCTGCACGGTCTGCTGCCGATCGAGGAGCTCGACCACCTCATGGCCGGCGACCCCGCCGATGAGAGCGCCGTCCGCGCCCTCGTCGCCAAGGGCGTCATCACCGAGGTTCAATTCGCCAAGGCTCGGGCCCAGCAGGCCAACCTGCCCTTCGTCGAGCTAATCGACTACCCGGTCGATCGCCTCGCCGTGGCTCTCGTTCCGGTGGCCGTCTGCAAACGCCACGAAGTGCTCCCGATCGCCGTCGACAACGGCCGCCTCATCCTCGCCATGGTCGACCCTGGCAACGTCTTCGCCGTCGACGACGTGCGCGAAGCATCACGGATGCGCGTCACCCAGGTTGTCGCCGAGCGCAGCGACCTGCTCGCCGCTATCACCCGCTACCACCGCGCCGACGACGAGCTCAGCGACCTCACCTCCACACTCGAGGAAGAGAACGCCGCCACCGAGAGCTCCTCTTTCGGAGTCTCGGACTCCATCGACGACGATGCCCCAATCGTGCGGTTCGTGAACCTGTTGGTCAGCCAGGCCATCCAGGACTTGGCCTCGGACATCCACATCGAACCCGGCGAGCACAGCCTGCGGGTGCGCTACCGCATCGACGGGGTGCTGCACGAGATGCAGACCGCACCCAAGAGCATCCAGAACGGTGTTATCTCCAGGCTCAAAATCATGAGCGATATCGACATCGCCGAGCGGCGCAAACCGCAGGACGGCCGCATGACCGTGCGCCATGCCGGCCGTCAGATCGACCTGCGCGTTGCGACTCTCCCCACCGTGTGGGGCGAGAAGGTCGTCATGCGAATTCTCGACAACTCGAACACGACTCTCGACGTGCGCGCGCTGGCCCTGCTCGAGCACAACTTCGAGGCCTACAAGACCTCCTACTCCAAGCCCTACGGCATGATCCTGATCACCGGTCCGACCGGTTCGGGCAAGTCGACCACGCTCTATACGACCCTGGGTGCGGTCGCTCGTCCCGAGATCAACGTGATCACGGTCGAAGACCCGGTGGAGTACCGCATGGCGGGCATCAACCAGGTGCAGGTGAACCCGAAGGCGGGCCTCACCTTCGCGAGTGCGCTGCGTTCCATCCTGCGAAGCGACCCGGATGTCGTTCTGCTGGGTGAGATCCGCGACCACGAGACCGCGCAGATCGCCATTGAGGCTTCGCTGACGGGCCACCTCGTGCTCTCCACCCTGCACACCAACGACGCGCCGAGCGCCATCACCCGCCTGACGGAAATGGGTATCGAGCCCTTCCTGGTGGGTTCCGCCCTGGACTGCGTGGTCGCCCAGCGCCTGGCGCGGCGCCTCTGCGACAAGTGCAAGACGCCATCCGTGCTGACCGTCGACTACCTGACGCGCCTCCGCTTCGCGTTCGACCCGGAGCGCCCGCTGCCCACGATCTTCGAGGCGGTCGGCTGCACGCAGTGTTCGAAGACCGGTTACCGCGGGCGCATCGCCGTGCACGAGGTGATGACCGTGACCGAGGAGATCGAGCGGCTCGCCGTGGCCCGAGCATCGAGCGCCGAAATCGGCCGGGTGGCGCGCGAACAGGGCATGATCACCCTCCGCGAGGATGGCTGGGCCAAGGCCCAAATGGGTTTGACATCGATCGAAGAAATCTTGCGAGTGGTCGCATAGTGCAAAAGGGGATATCTGCATGAGCCAGCCCATCTATGAAATTCCGGTCACGCCTCCTGGGGCTGCCGGGGGCAGCTGGAGCCTCGGCGATCCCGAGCGTCGTGGTGCCGAACTGACGGAGCACGATGCCGCGCCTGCCGCTCCTGACTCGGCGGAGTTCGATTTCGTCGATGTGACGGATGCCGCGCAGCCGCCGACAACGGTCCTCCCGGTGGACACCAGCGCGGTCGAGACGACCGGGCGCCGCGCCCGTGCCAACCGCACCGGCGACAACGAGGTCTCCGACCTTGACCTGCTGAACGCTCTGGCCGAGGTTCTCGACCTGAACGCCTCCGACCTGCACATCACCGTCGGAGCGCCGCCGAGCATCCGTGTCGATGGCGGCCTGCGGCCGATTGAGGGCGCGAGCAAATGGATGGGTGACAAGGTCACCTCTGCGCTCTACAGCATCCTCTCGGCGAAGCAGCGCACGCAGTTCGAGGAGGAGCTCGAACTCGACTTCGCCTACACGGCCGGCGGCGCGCGCTTTCGCGTGAACTACTACTACCAGCGCAACTCGATCGGCGGGGCGTTCCGTCTGATCCCGCGCGAGATCAAGCCCCTGAAAGACCTCGGCATCCCCGAGACCGTCGGTCAGTTCGCCAAGCTTCCCCGCGGCTTGGTTCTGGTGACCGGGCCCACCGGTTCGGGCAAGTCCACCACCCTGGCGGCACTGATTGACCTGGTCAACCGCACCCGTGCCGACCACATCGTCACGGTCGAAGACCCGATCGAGTTTCTGCACAAGCACCAGAAGTCCCTGGTCAACCAGCGCGAGGTGGGCCACGACACGAAGAGCTTCGCCTCCGCGCTCAAGCATGTGCTGCGCCAGGACCCCGACGTGATTCTGATCGGCGAGCTGCGCGACCTGGAGACCATTTCGGTGGCCCTGACCGCGGCCGAGACCGGCCACCTCGTCTTCGCCACCCTGCACACGCAGTCGGCGGCCCAGACCATCGACCGCGTGATCGACGTGTTCCCGCCGCATCAGCAGGGTCAGGTTCGCGCACAACTGGCCGCCACCCTGCAGGGTGTGGTCTGTCAGACCCTGGTCAAGAAGGTCGGTGGCGGTCGAGTCGTCGCCACCGAGGTTCTGGTCACAACATCCGCGGTCGCTAACCTGATCCGCGAGGGAAAGACCTATCAGGTCGCCTCCGCGATGCAGGCAGGGCGTGCGCTCGGCATGCACACCATGGACCAGCATCTCGCCGAGCTCGTTGATGCGGGTCTCATCACCCGCGCATCTGCAGAGGAGAAGGCGCAGGACCTCGAGGGGCTCAACCAGTTGATCCGTCGCGTGGACCCCACCGAAACCACTGGCCGGGGAATGTCGGCTAGCGGAATCGACTTCGGCGACTCGTACTCATCCAGAGGACACTAAATGGCAATAACTCAGGCTTATGACTACAAGGCGCGCAACGCCGCTGGTAAAGCTGTAAAGGGGCGACTGGACGCAGCCTCTGAGAGTGCCGCGATGGCACGCCTGAGCACCATGGGGCTGTCACCGATCTCGGTCAGCGAGGCCGCGGACGGAACCGGACTCAGTACGGAGATCCGGATTCCCGGGTTCAGTAAGAGTATCGGCCTTAAAGATTTGGCGATCATGAGCCGCCAAATGGCGACGATGACCTCGGCTGGCCTCTCGCTCCTACGAACCCTGAATATTCTCTCCGAGCAGACCGAAAACAAGGAACTCGCCAAGATCTTGGGGAAAATCCGTACCGATGTGGAGACTGGCGTTTCCCTGTCTGAGGCCATGGAGAAGCACTCCATCGTCTTTCCGCCCATCATGATCAACCTGGTCCGGGCAGGTGAGACGGGTGGATTCCTCGAAAAATCGCTCAATTCAGTGGCTGGGAACTTCGAATCCGAGGTGAAGCTGCGCGACACCATCAAGTCAGCCCTGGCCTATCCGACCATTGTGCTCATCATGGCTGTCGTCGCTGTGATCGGCATGCTTACCTTCATCGTTCCGGTCTTCGAGAAGATGTTCGCTGGTTTCGGCGGGCAGCTCCCCGCGCCCACGATGGTATTGGTCGTGCTTTCGAAAGCAATGGTATGGCTGCTACCTGTTCTCATCCTCGTGGCAATTGCGTTCAGTATTTGGTGGAAGAAGAACAAGAACACCGAGCGCGTGCGCAAAGCCGTCGACCCGGTCAAACTCAAACTCCCCGTCTTCGGTCAACTCTTGACGAAGCTCGCAATTGCGCGTTTCAGTCGCAACTTCTCAACGATGATTGGGGCCGGTGTGCCCATCCTCCAGTCGCTGAGCATCGTGGGTGAAACCTCCGGAAATTGGGTCGTCGAGTCTGCCCTGCATAAGGTGCAGGAATCGGTGCGTCAAGGTAAGTCAATCGCGGGACCGCTCAGCCTGGAGCCGGTCTTTCCAGCCATGGTGACCCAGATGATCGCGGTCGGCGAGGACGCCGGCGCCCTGGAACAGATGCTGGGCAAGATCGCCGACTTCTATGACCAGGAAGTCCAAGCGACCGCCGAGCAACTCACTGCGCTGATCGAACCCCTGATGATTGCGTTCATCGGTGTCGTGATCGGCGGGATGATCGTCGCCCTATACATGCCCATGTTTAGCATCTTCGAATACATCAAGTAGCCCCCCGCACTGGGGGCACGATTTTACCCCCTTACCCCTAAACGTGGGATGGTACAAGGTTGCGTGGCCCATAAGCTCAAATCAGGCAAACGCAATCGCCTTTCCCAGCACCCATTCAGAAAAGGACTTCCACATGATCCGCAGCATCTCGGAAGCGCTTGCCCACAAGCGTTCAGAACTTGGCCAGAAGGAAAAGGGCTTCACGCTCATCGAGCTTCTCGTCGTCGTCATCATCATCGGCATCCTGGCCGCGATCGCCATCCCGATCTTCCTCGGCCAGCAGGAGTCGGCCAAGGACGGCGGCGTGAAGTCAGACCTCGCCACCGCGAAGATCGCCATCGTCTCCTACTTCACTGACGGTGCCACGGCCGCACCGACCTTCGACAATGCAACTGCAACGGGCCTCCAGAAGTACGGCTTCAAGAAGAGCGACAACACTCTTGGTGACACCACCTCCTTCATCTGGGTCGGCACGGCGCCCACGAGCGCAGCCACTCCGTTCTGTATCATCGCGAAGAGCACGACAGCCGGTTCCCAAATGTTCAACATTTCCGACCGCGCCGGCGTTGCGAAGGGCTCGACCTGCCCGTAAGCATCACCCGCTAAATGAGAGCAAAGGGGGGCGCCGCTCGACGCGGCGCCCCTTCAGAATTTTCATCCTTTTCCTCAGAACCAACTGGCAGACCGGACCCCAACCGTGATGACATCTCCGGCCTCGCAGACCGCACACGCCGAGGGTGAGCGTGGCTTCGGTCTGATCGAGATCGTTATTTCAATGTTTCTTCTCTCGCTGCTGACAATTGCATTCCTGCCTCTCCTGATCACGGCAATGAAGACCACGGTTCTGAGTTCGACCATTGCTTCCGCGAGTCAATTAGTGAGTCAGCAACTTGACGCGATTCGTGCTGTTGCTCCGAACTGCGCCGCAGTCAGCGCGTTCGATGACGCACCCGTTGCTACCTCGGGTTTGCCCGGAGGCACAGTCTTCCAGCCGTACCGTTTGGTCGGTACTTGTCCCGGGGCATATCCCGGAGTGGTCAGCGTAAAGGCTTGGGTGACTAGGGCAGGCGACGCCAAGGTGATCGCCGATGCAACCACTCTCGTTTACGTCGAGAAAGCAACCCCATGAGGGCCGATCGCTACCGACCGAGGGGTGGCGAGAGCGGTATTAGTCTCATCGAATTGCTGATCTACTCCTTGCTGTCCGTCGCAGTGCTGTTTATCGTTGGCAGCCTGCTGATTACCTCGCTGACCGCGCAGGGCACTGTTCGGAAATCCTCTCAGGCCAGCACTAGCGGCCAATTGGTCTCCAAATCCGTCGCTCAGGGAATCCGAAACGCAAGTTCCATGCAACTCATCGTCCCCGCCGCAGGCATACAACTCCTGAAGGCACGAACCGTTGGCGCTAGTGCCAACCCAGTCTGGCGCTGTCAGGCCTGGTACTTCGGAAACGGCGAAGTGCGCTACACGACTTCAGGAGCGACGATTCCTACGCCGGCCCCTGCAGATGTCGCCACCTGGACACTTCTGGCAACTGGAATTCAGCCGAGCTCCGGAACGAATATCTTCACCCTCACGGGCCGACAGCTCGACCTCGCAATGCAAGTGCGAGACGACGGAGGCAACTCCGTTCTCATCAAGACTTCTGCATTAAGTCGTCAACCTGTGCCCGTTGCTGTGGAGAGTGTGCCGACATGCTTATGAGACGTTTGTCCTTCAGGTCTCGACTGTCATTGCCCGATGAGCAGGGCAGCACTTTATTGGCTGTCATTGGCGTCATGGCTGTTACAGCGATCATCGCTCTCACGGTAACGGCGGCGACGCTGAACGGAATAAGTGCCACGAGCTCCGCGCGCGCGTCAGTCCAATCCCGCGCCGCCGCCGAGGCCGGCATCGACGTTACGATGGTCAGCCTTCAGGTTGCGACAGGCCCAGAAAGCTGCAGTTCACGCAGCGGTCTGTACGACTCCGTAACGGGAACTGTTCCGAAGTATTCCACTAAGGTCCAGATCGACCCGGGATCTGGCTGGGTCACCGGCTGCCCTACCAGCGCTTCCACAAAGGTGAAGATCATCTCAACCGGATTCGCGCAGGCGAATGGGGTCTCGGGTGCATCTTCGGGTGACGACAGCGTGCTCGAAGCGGTCTACACCTACATTCCCGCCCAGATCACAATTCCCACGATCGGCTCCGCGGTCTACGCCCACACCATCTCCGGTGTGCTCAAGAATTTCACCCTCGACTCCGCGGTCAATACCGTTGCGGCTGACGTTCAGATCAAGAACGGGAATGCAATCTGCACGAACGGAGCCAAGATCTCGGGAAATCTGATTCTGGGCAACGGTTATGCGGCACTCGACAACTGCACCGTCTCCGGCACTGTTCACGTTTCCAATTACGTCACGTTGAATGGCGGTGCGAGCCTCGTTCAAGGCGACGTAATCGCTGCCGGTCAGGCAGCTGGACCGGTAACGGGATTTGTCGTCGCTATCGCGAACGGTGCGAAAGTGAACGGGAGCCTGCTTTCCAACGGAAACGTGAGCGTCACGAGCAGCCCTGGTTCCACGGTCAACGGTAATGTCACCGTTGCAGGGACTCCCGCGAGTGTCGCGACGGTTGCGAATAATTCCACCGTCAACGGGTACGTGCAGTCCAGTGGCACAATCGCCAACGACGGCAACATTGTTGGTGCAAAAACGCAGAACGTAACCGGACTTGTTTCGCCCCCCGTGCCCCTTGTGCCCAACTGGAGTGAGATTCCGTATCCGACGCCGTTCTCCTCGACGACCTGGGCAGCGCAGGGATTCCAGGAGCTCGTGTGGAACGGTCCGTGCGTCATCAGCGGCGTCGATCCGTCCTGGACGGCTCTGTCGAATCTCACCGTGCCGACCGTGGTCAATACGCTGGCTAAGTGCGGTGCGGCTGGCCTCTCCACCGACTCGAACGTCAAGACGCTCACGCTTAAGACAAACGTCGCATTCGCGGCCCATCAGTTCAATTTTGGCAAGCTCAACGTTTTATCCAGTGACACGACTGCGCGCCGTCTATGGTTCTACGTCCCGGACCCAAATTCCGCGGACGGCGTGCCGACCTGCGTCGCTCCGGCTGGCAACATCACGATGAGTAATGAGACGGATATTGACGGGTTGGTTTCCGTCATGGCCTATACGCCCTGCAAGTTCTACAGCAACCGCGACGGTTGGCGGGGGCAGATCTACGGAGGTGAGGTGGAGTTCGGGCAACAGGCGAAGCTCACCTTTGTTCCCGTTGGCGTTCCGGGCGTGTCTCTCTCAGGAATACCGTACACGCCACCGGTGCCCGCGCACTTGGGCGTGCGTACGAGCCTGCGTGACCTGGTAACGGGTGGTTAGCCTCTTGGTGGCCGGGACGGGACTTCTTGGTTCCCTGATCGGCTCGTTCTTGAACGTTGTCATTTTCCGCGTTCCCGCTGGCCGATCGATCGTTTCACCCGAGAGCGCCTGCGGCGGGTGTGGGGCACGTATTCGTCCTTGGGATAACGTTCCCGTTTTCTCGTGGCTGGCTCTGCGTGGGCGATGCCGTGATTGCAAGGTGCACATTTCAGCGCGCTATCCGCTTGTTGAGCTCGGAACGGCGGTCTTCTTCGCTGGCGTGGCCGCATGGGTGCTGTCGGGGGTCTCGACAATCTCGATTACCGGGTTCGGCTCGACCACCGGGCTAGCGATGGCCGCGGCACTTGTCACGCTTGTGGCGTTCCTGTATCTGGCGGGCGTGAGCATTTCGCTCGCGATGATCGACCTCGACACCCATACTCTTCCGAACCGTATCGTGCTGCCGGCCTACCCTGTCGCGACCGTTCTGCTGGGCGCGGCGGCGATGATGACTGGTGAGCCAGGTCGAATTCTCGGCGCACTAGTCGGGGGAGCGGCGCTCTTCGGCGTCTACCTGCTGCTCGCTCTGGCTTACCCGGCCGGCATGGGACTCGGCGACGTGAAACTCGCCGGGGTGCTCGGCTTGTATCTGGGATGGCTCGGCTGGGGAGAACTCGCGGTCGGTGGTTTCGCCGCATTCCTATTGGGCGGTTTTTTTGCCCTTGTTCTCGTGATTGCTCGCAAGGCGAACCGCAAGAGCGGCATCCCATTCGGCCCCTGGATGTTGGCGGGAGCCTGGCTCGGGATCTTCTATGGTGAACAGATAGCCAACGGCTATCTCTCACTCATTGGTTTGGCATCATGACACGGTCCTCGAAGGAGACGCAATGACGGCAAACGTCGTAGGAATCGACATCGGCACGGCCGGTCTGAGGGCCGTCGAGGTGAGCGACGCGGGCAGAGACAGCCCTACTCTGGTGCGCTACCACGAGGTCGGGCTGCCGGAGGGGGCAGTCAACCGGGGCGAGGTCGTCGAGCCCAATACTGTGGCGGCGGCGATCAAGGGCCTGTGGTCGTCCGGTGGCTTCAAAAGCAAGAACGTCGTGCTCGGAATGGGCAACCATCGAGTGCTCGCCCGCGACCTGACAGTCCCGAAAATGTCGATCAAACGCATCCGTGAATCACTGCCCTTCCAGGTTCAGGACATGCTTTCCGTGCCGGTGGCCGACGCCCTTCTCGACTTTTACCCGATCTCGGAGGCTGAGGGTGAGAACGGTTCGGAAATCAACGGATTGCTGATCGCCGCAATCAAGGAAGCGGTTCAAAGCAACGTGAGGGCGGTGCAGCTGGCCGGGTTGAATCCGGTTGAAGTGGACCTCATCCCGTTCGCCTTGAGCCGAGTCATCTACCGCGGGGCCAAAACTGAAGACGCTGTGGTGCAGATCGACGTGGGCGTCGCTACGACGACGGTTGTCGTGACCCGGGCGGGCGTGCCACAGTTCGTACGTCTCATCCCGGCAGGTGGTGGTGACCTGACTCAGGCGCTCGTCCTTCGCCTGGGAATCACGGTGGAGGAGGCAGAAGCATTGAAACGAGCGCAGGGCGTGCGCTCCACGTCGGCGTCTGAAAACCAGATGGCGGCCACAATCATTTCTGAGGTGACAACAGAGTTGCTCACGAGCCTTCGCAATACCGTTAATTACTTCGTCAACACGAGACAGAACCTGCCAGTGACCCGGATCGTGCTGACCGGTGGTGGTGCCCAGTTGAGTGGCTTTGCCAAAGCACTGGGTGAAATGACACGGATGCCGGTCTTGTCGGCTGACCCGAGCGCGGCGGTTGCCCTGGGCAAGGGTGTTGATGCGAAAGCGCTACAAGAGACGCGCGGTGCCTTTTCTGTGGCACTGGGCCTCGCGTTGGGTAGCCAGGCATGAGCCGCCGCGCTTCGGTCACCGACGATTTGGTGCTGGGAGCAGAGCCGCGCGTGGACCTTCTTCCTCCCGAAGTGGCCGCAGGACGTCGAGGCAAAGCTATGCGGCGAAACCTCGGTGCCTCTTTCGTTCTCGTGGCCCTTCTAGCTTTGGCGGGCGCGGCCGGCTCTTCATGGCTGGTGATGCAAAGCCAGGACAGCCTGGTCAGCGCCCAGGACCGCACAATCGAACTGCTGGCGGAGCAGTCGAAGTACGTCGAGGCGCGCAACGTTCAGAACGAGGTCGACCTGGCGATCTCAGCACGCCAGCTGGGCGCATCCACCGAGATCGACTGGAAGAAGTACCTCGAGAACGTGCGGGCCATTTTGCCCGCAGACGTGGCCATCGACGCCGTAACGGTGAACTCGGCATCGCCGTTGGCGCTGTATGACCAGGCGACTGTGCCGCTGCAGGGTGCCCGAGTGGCGACACTCACACTCGATCTCACCAGCACAAATCTGCCCGAAGCTCCTGCGTGGCTCACAGGGTTGAAGGATCTGCCCGGCTATGCAGATGGAACTCCGGGCACGATCACACAGACCGATTTGGGTACCTACCAAGTGAATCTGGTCCTGCACATCAACGAGGACGCGTACTCACAGCGCTTCGCCGACGCTGAGGAGAAGTAACTGTGGATCGGAACCGACTCTGGGTGCTCGGAGCAATCGCGCTGATGGGTATCACCGCCCTTCTCGGCTGGATGATTGGTATTTCCCCGAATTTGAAGGCGGCGAGTGGCGCGAACGCGGATCGCCTGATTGTCGAACAACAAAATGCGGATGCCGACGCAAAGCTCGCCGCACTAAAAAAACAATTCGAAGGCATCGGTACGCTCAAGAACGACCTGGCGTCTGTTCGGATGGCCGTCCCCGAGGGCGCGGCGATTCCGGCTTTCCTGAGGCAGCTGGGTACCCTGACCAGTCAAAACGACGTCAGGCTGACGGACTTCTCCGTCGGCGATGCCGAGCGCTATGCGCCCGCGGCGCCGGCTACGTCCGCGGTCATCGAAGCTCCCGTCGCCGAGGAAGAAGTGGCACCCGTCGCTGAGGACGCGGCTGCAGCCGCGACTACTCCCGCCACTGTCGCCGCAGCTCCTACTCTCCCGGCGGCCCCTCCGGGCATCACAGGGGAAAACTTTGTGGCCGTGCCGATCACGGTCTCCATCGAGGGCAGCTACTCCAAGCTTCTGGACTATCTGGACGGCCTCCAGAAGGGCGAGCGACTCGCGCTGGTGACATCGATTGAGACGACGACCGTCTCGCCTGACATCTCGACGGCCAAGATCGCTGCGTACATCTACGTCCTACTCAATCCGGCTTCCGCAGCGCCGACGGACACCGAGTAACCCGACCCGACACATCGCCCCGCCAGGTCACGCCTCCCTCGTCCGGGGGAGTCGCATTGCTAAGATTGCGGCTGAACGTCACGGCCAACCACAAGGAGCGCACCATGAGCGACACAACGTCCCCTGAGGGCAACCGCAACCGTAACAACGACCCGAATCCTGAACCGGTCGACTACGCCGGCCATGAAGAGCGCACGGATGCCCCCGACTACACCGGCACCGGCTCGCACTCCGCTCCGGCCGAGTCCGGCGACGCGCACGAAGCTGCCGCTGAGACACCGGCGCACTACCCGGCCACCCCCGTCGGCGAGCCGATCTCCAATGACACCCCCGCGACTTCCCGCGAGCCCGCGACGCCCACCTACGTGCCCGCCGCCTCCGTGAACATCGCCCCGGTGAACACCACCGCCGAGACCCGGCGCATCGAGCCGGTCGAGAACCCGGCTGCGACCCCATCAGAGGCCCCACCCGCCGAGGCCTATGCCCCCACGAACACCACGGCGCAGCCCCCCGTCTACATCCAGGCGCCGACCGCTCCCCGCTACAAGAGCAACCGCGGCCCCGGCGTGCTGATCGCCCTGCTCTCCACCGTTATCTTCGCCGCCCTCTATGCCGTGGTCGCCTTCGTACTGTCCGGCATCGGCAGCTTGTCCATTGCGGACACGGCCTCAAAGTTCACCGACTTCATCGTGCTGCCCATCTTCTACGTGCCGGTCATCTTCTTCTTCGTCGCGTTCGCCCTGTTGGTGCTGATCGTGAACCGCGGCGGCTGGTGGGCCTACGTGCTCTTCGGCTTCCTGGTGGCCGTGGCCGTCTACTTCTCCTACATCGGTGCGGCGCTGTTGAGCGTGCAGGCCTGGAACTTCACGCCCGACCAGGCGGCGCGCTTCATCAGCCAGCAGTGGCTGAACCCGGGGGCCATCGCCGCTGCGGTCGTCGCCCGCGAGGTGCCGATCTGGGCCGGCGCCTGGATCGCCCGCAACGGCCGTGCCGTCACCGAACGCAACACTGCAGCGAAGGCCGAATACGACCGCGTCCTCGCCGCCGGACCGCAGGGCATCCGCAGCAACTAGTCGTTCGACGCCCGGCGCTCAGCGTGCCGGGCCCCAGCAGGTACGCCACCTAGGAGGAGCGATGCGAAATTACCAGAAGTACGCGACGGTCGTCGCCGTCTTCGCGGCAGTGCTCCTTGCCGCGCTCCTCGTCGCCGCCTTCGGAATGATCAGCCTGCTGACCGACACGGATGTCATCAGTGACCCCGACGCCGGACCTCTCGTCGGCCCGATCATGACCGCCGCCGCCGTGATGCTGGTGTTCACCCTGATGCTGCTGCTCGGGCTGCGCACCAGACCGGAGAACCAGCGGATCGCCGTCGGGTACTCCCTCGGCACCGGGGTCGCCGCGCTTGTCGTCTTCGTTCTGGTGGGCGGGGTGCTCTACGCGCTCGGCACCGGGGTGCCGGCCGACACCGCCGGGCTCCCGGGCGATAGCGTCGGGTTCGCAGCCTCCGTGCTGCTGGGCCCGTTCGCGGTGACCACCGGCATCCTCTCCTTCATCGTCACCCTGCTGTACTCGCTGGTCCTCGCCTCACGGATGCCCGAACGCGGCCCCCCGAAATGGCCGTGGGAGCACGGCGAAGACTGAAACACCGCCGGCCTGAAAGTCGCTGACTGCGGAGCACTCCGATCGGGTACCCTTGACTTTCATGGGCGGTTCCATCGAGTTGCGGGTCAGCCAACAGGTTGACGACTGGCTCAACTGGCTGCCTCGCTGGCGCCCGGGCACGCATCGCGGCCGTTCACGCCTGTGCCGCACCTGCTTCGGGTCGCCGGTCATCGCCGCCGCCGGCCTCGCCACGGATGTCCCGCACGCCGTGCAGCACGCCCTCGCCATGCGCCTGAAGCACCTGATCGACGCCGAGGTCGACGAGTTCACCGAGACGCACCTCCCCCTGCTGTTCCGGGAGATCCGCCTGAACGAGGAGCGCAAGCAGGCCGCGTTGACCTATCGCCCGGCCGAGGGCCTCGACCCGGCCTACACCGGCCTCGACCTCGACCCGCCGGCCATGCCCGACGCCCCCTACCTCTTCACCTTCGCCGAACTCGCCCGGCCCGAGGCATCCGTGGCCCTGCCCGTTGACCCGACTCCCTTGACCGACGAGGAGAAGGCGGCCATCCGCGCCGAGGTCACACGCGCCGACGAACACGCGGCACTGGTCGGCGGTCGGGTCTGCGCCGAACTGTCCCGGCACCGTGAACGGATGCGCAGCGCCGTCACCGAATTCGTCGAACCCTGGGTGCTCGCTCTCCTTGCCGACCTCGACACCGCGCTCGATTCCCCGCTCTGGCCGCGCGGCCCCTGAACAACACCTGAACGAACCCCTCAGGCTGCGTGATCCATTTGACCCCGCGGTCACCGCCGGGATATCCTTTCGAGGTGTGCGCTTTGTCGTGCGCTTGAGTCATGCCACCGCGATCTTGTCGTGCCGCACCTTAGGCGCCTCGATCTGGCACTCACACAGGGTGTGCTCTCCGAGCAGCCCCCACGGCATACCCACTACCGCCCGCGGAACTCATTCCGCGTGTTTCGGTGGGTCCAGATGAACTCGATCGGGCCGGAAACGGAACGATTCGAATGCTAACCATCAATGAGCTGTCACCGTGCAGCAAAAACAAGGAGTAATTAGTGCCCACCATTCAGCAGTTGGTACGAAAGGGCCGCAGCCCCAAGGTCACCAAGACCAAGGCGCCCGCCCTGAAGTCCAACCCCCAGCAGCGCGGCGTCTGCACCCGTGTTTACACGACCACGCCGAAGAAGCCGAACTCGGCCCTCCGCAAGGTCGCCCGCGTCAAGCTGTCGAACGGTACCGAGGTCACCGCCTACATTCCCGGCGAGGGTCACAACCTGCAGGAGCACTCGATGGTGCTCGTCCGCGGTGGTCGTGTGAAGGACCTCCCCGGTGTTCGATACAAGATCGTTCGCGGCGCACTGGACACCCAGGCCGTGAAGAACCGCAAGCAGGCTCGTAGCCGCTACGGCGCCAAGATGGAGAAGAAGTAATGCCTCGTAAAGGCCCAGCGCCCAAGCGTCCCGTTATCGCTGACCCGGTATACGGCGCCCCCATCGTCTCCCAGCTCGTCAACAAGATCCTCCTCGACGGAAAAAAGGGCCTCGCCGAGCGCATCGTTTACGATGCACTCGAAGGCGTCGTTGCCAAGAACGGTGCGGATGCCGTCGTCACCTTGAAGAAGGCACTCGACAACGTGCGCCCGACCCTCGAGGTGCGTTCGCGCCGCGTCGGTGGTTCCACCTACCAGGTGCCCGTCGAGGTCAAGCCGCACCGCGCCAACACCTTGGCTCTGCGCTGGTTGACCAGCTACGCCAAGGCCCGTCGCGAGAAGACGATGACCGAGCGTCTCACCAACGAAATCCTCGACGCATCCAACGGCCTCGGCGCCGCTGTGAAGCGCCGCGAGGACACGCACAAGATGGCCGAGGCGAACAAGGCCTTCGCTCACTACCGCTGGTAGTCGCGTTCCGGAATCCGGGCTTGTCGAGATCAGATCTCGATGGGCCCGGTTACCGGATGCCCTGTTTCGCCCCAAGATCCATAAGCAAACTTCCGGAGGACCCCTGTGGCACTTGACGTGCTCACCGACCTGAGTAAGGTCCGCAACATCGGCATCATGGCTCACATTGATGCTGGCAAGACCACCGTCACTGAGCGCATCCTGTACTACACGGGTGTCAATCACAAGATCGGCGAGACGCACGACGGCGCCTCGACCATGGACTGGATGGCGCAGGAGCAGGAACGTGGCATCACCATCACGTCTGCCGCGACGACCTGTTTCTGGGCCTCAAACCAGATCAACATCATCGACACCCCCGGCCACGTCGACTTCACCGTCGAGGTGGAGCGTTCGCTCCGCGTCCTCGACGGCGCCGTCGCAGTGTTCGACGGCAAGGAGGGCGTTGAGCCCCAGTCGGAGACCGTCTGGCGTCAGGCCGACAAGTACGATGTGCCCCGCATTTGCTTTGTCAACAAGATGGACAAGCTCGGCGCCGACTTCTTCTACACGGTCGACACCATCGTGAAGCGCCTCGGCGCGAAGCCGCTCGTCATCCAGCTGCCCATCGGCGCCGAGAACACCTTCGAAGGTGTTGTCGACCTCGTCGAAATGCGTGCACTGACCTGGCGCGGCGACTCCAAGGGTGACGTCGAGATGGGCTCCAAGTACGCCATCGAGGAGATCCCGGCCGACCTCGCCGAGCAGGCCGCGGAATACCGCAAGCTGCTCCTCGAAACCGTCGCCGAGACCGACGACGACCTCATGGAGAAGTACTTCTCCGGCGAAGAGCTCACCGTCTCCGAGATCAAGCACGCGATTCGCAAGCTGACGGTCTCCAGCGAGATCTACCCGGTCCTCTGCGGTTCCGCGTTCAAGAACCGCGGCGTGCAGCCGATGCTTGACGCAGTCGTCGACTACCTCCCCACCCCGCTCGACGTGCCGGCCATCGAGGCCCACGACGCGCGCGACGAGGAAAAGGTCGTCATGCGTCACCCCGACGCGACGGAGCCGTTCACGGCCCTCGCGTTCAAGGTCGCCGTCCACCCTTTCTTCGGTCGTCTGACCTACGTTCGCGTGTACTCCGGTCACCTTGACTCCGGCGCCCAGGTCGTCAACTCGACCAAGGGCAAGAAGGAGCGCATCGGCAAGATCTTCCAGATGCACGCCAACAAGGAGAACCCGGTGGCCTTCGTGACCGCCGGTCACATCTACGCGGTCATCGGCCTCAAGGACACCACTACAGGCGACACCCTGTGCGACCCGAACGCGCAGGTCGTGCTCGAGTCGATGACGTTCCCTGACCCGGTCATCGAGGTTGCGATCGAGCCGAAGACGAAGCAGGACCAGGAAAAGCTGGGTCTCGCGATCCAGAAACTGGCCGAAGAAGACCCGACCTTCCGCACCGAGCAGAACCAGGAAACTGGTCAGACGGTCATCAAGGGAATGGGTGAACTTCACCTGGACATCCTGGTCGACCGGATGCGACGTGAATTCAACGTCGAAGCCAACGTCGGCAAGCCTCAGGTCGCCTACCGCGAGACCATCCGCAGGGCGGTCGAGCGTCACGACTACACGCACAAGAAGCAGACCGGTGGATCCGGGCAGTTCGCGAAGATTCAGATCGCGATCGAGCCGCTCGAGATCACTGCCGAGAAGAGCTACGAGTTCGTCAACAAGGTCACGGGTGGCCGCATCCCCCGGGAGTACATTCCCTCGGTGGACGCAGGAATCCAGGATGCGCTGCACGTTGGCGTCCTGGCCGGCTACCCGATGGTGGGCGTCAAGGCAAGCCTGCTTGACGGCGCCGCGCACGACGTCGACTCCTCGGAGATGGCGTTCAAGATTGCCGGTTCGATGGGCTTCAAGGAAGCCGTTCGTAAGGCTGACCCTGTTCTGCTCGAGCCGTTGATGGCCGTCGAGGTTCGTACGCCCGAGGAATACATGGGCGACGTCATCGGCGACCTCAACTCGCGTCGTGGACAGATCCAGACCATGGAGGACGCTCAGGGCGTGAAGGTAATTCGCGCCAACGTGCCGCTGTCGGAGATGTTCGGATACATCGGTGACCTGAGGTCGAAGACCTCGGGCCGCGCGGTGTACTCGATGACCTTCGAGAGCTACGCGGAGGTCCCCAGGGCCGTGGCCGAAGAGATCATCCAGAAGAACAAGGGCGAATAGCCTGCGGCCTTCCGGTCTCTCCGGGCCTTCGGGCCCAAATCGCTTCGGCCTCCCGGCCCGAGTAGCATAAGTACACAAATCCAGCAGTTTCACCGGCCGCAAACCAGCGGTCGATGGAGCCATGAGTCCTGAGGAGGACCCACAGTGGCCAAGGCCAAGTTCGAGCGGACCAAGCCGCACGTAAACATCGGAACGATCGGTCACGTTGACCACGGAAAGACCACGCTGACTGCAGCGATCTCCAAGGTCCTTGCCGACACGTACCCGTCCAAGACGAACGTTCAGCGCGACTTTGCGTCGATCGACTCTGCTCCGGAAGAACGCCAGCGCGGCATCACGATCAACATCTCGCACGTTGAGTACGAGACCGAAAAGCGTCACTATGCGCACGTCGACGCACCGGGCCACGCTGACTACATCAAGAACATGATCACCGGTGCTGCTCAGATGGACGGGGCGATCCTTGTGGTTGCCGCGACTGACGGCCCGATGGCTCAGACCCGTGAGCACGTTCTGCTCGCGAAGCAGGTCGGCGTGCCGTCCCTGCTGGTCGCCCTGAACAAGTCCGACATGGTCGACGACGAAGAGATCCTCGAGCTCGTTGAGCTCGAGGTTCGCGAACTCCTCTCCGCCCAGGGCTTCGACGGCGACAACGCTCCCGTCGTGCGCGTTTCCGCACTCAAGGCGCTTGAAGGCGACGAGAAGTGGGTCGGCAACATCCTTGAGCTCATGAAGGCTGTCGACGACTACTTCCCGGAGCCCGTCCGTGACAAGGACAAGCCCTTCCTGATGCCGATCGAGGACGTCTTCACGATCACCGGTCGTGGAACCGTCGTCACCGGCCGCGCCGAGCGTGGAACCCTCAAGATCAACTCCGAGGTCGAGGTTGTCGGCATCCGCCCGACCATCAAGACCACGGTCACGGGTATCGAGATGTTCCACAAGCAGCTCGACGAGGCATGGGCCGGCGAGAACTGTGGCCTTCTTCTTCGTGGCACCAAGCGCGAAGACGTCGAGCGCGGCCAGGTTGTCGTCAAGCCGGGTTCGGTCACGCCGCACACCGACTTCGAGGGCACCGCGTACATCCTGTCCAAGGATGAGGGTGGGCGTCACAACCCGTTCTACGCGAACTACCGCCCGCAGTTCTACTTCCGCACCACGGACGTCACCGGCGTCATCACGCTGCCTGAGGGCACCGAGATGGTCATGCCCGGCGACACCACCGACATGAACGTCGCGCTGATCCAGCCGATCGCCATGGAAGAGGGCCTCGGCTTCGCCATTCGTGAAGGTGGCCGCACCGTCGGCGCCGGAACGGTGACCAAGATCATCAAGTAATTCCCTTCAGAAAAAAGGGGTCGGTCCTTCGGGGCCGGCCCCTTTTTTCGTCCCCGACTTGCGGGGCCGGTTGATCCCGAATCGCCCAGGAACTAGCCTCGTTATGAACCTCAACCGCCCCCGATCGGAGCACCCCGTGAATTTCAACGACATCAGCCGCAAAGCGCAGGAGTTCCTCAAAACAGGGAAGGGCGAGAAGATCGCCGACAAGATCCTCGACGGGGGCGCCGCCGCCGCGAACAAGGTCACCGGCAACAAGCACGCCGACAAGATCAAGGATGCCCGAGCGGCGGCGGACAAACACCTCGGTCGCGGTGACGGTCCGACCGACCGCGACGCTCGAGGCACTGGCCCCGACGCCAGGTAACCGCTGGTCGAGCTCACTTCGGTGGCCGAGCGCACCGTGGCGCGGGTCGTGCGCCGGTTCGCGCATGGCATGCCACCTGCGAACGGGTCCGCGGCTGTCCCGTGGGGACTCCCCACTCTCGCCGGCTGGCCGCCCGAGGTCCTCTCCCTCACCGAACGCACCCGCGGCGGACGCTCGACGCCGGGTATCCGCAAGCATGCATCGGGACTCGACACGCGGGATATCGCCGTGGTGAACGGACTCCTGGTCACCAGCGTCGAACGCACGGTCGTCGACCTCGCCGCCACTCTGGATCTGAAGTCCGCGGTCGCCATGGCCGACCGCTCCATTGCGGTGGATCGCAGGGGGCGCATTCTGCCTCTGACCACCAGAGCCAGGCTGCTTGAGACCTGGGAAGGGTTGCTTCCCTTCCGCGGGTCCGTGCGGGCGCGGGCCGTGATCGACTTCTCTTCGACGCTGTCCGGTTCCCCCAACGAGTCCGGAAGCCGCGTCAACATAGCACTGAACGGATTTCCGGAGCCGGTGCTGCAGCATCCGTTCGTCGTTGAAGGCAAGACCGTCTTCACGGACTTCTACTGGATCGACGAGGACTCGGTGGGGGAGGCCGATGGCAAGGGCAAATACTTCGACCCCTCGATGCGAGGCGGTCGCACCACCGCCGAGGTGGTCGACGACGAGAAACGCCGTGAGGATGGCGTGCGGCGCCAGGTGCACGCGTTCACCCGGTGGGACTTCCCGGTCGGGATGAGTCAGAGCCGGCTGCGCGCTCGACTGCTGCAATTGGGGCTGCTGATCGGGCGCCCGCGACTCCAGTTTCGGTGAGGTGCCGGTGCGCGCGGCGTGAATGGTGGCGGCGACGCGCCCGGGGCGAGAGCCGGCCGAGCCGCGGAACGACGCGGATGTGGCGACACGCCGCCCGCGACACGCCCGGGTTGCACAATGACCCAACCCTGTGGCAGACTCTTCTAGTTCAACACTTTCGACTGCCGCGCTGCACGCGGTGTCGGGATCACTGCCAGGCAGTGCATAGCTTGTGCCGTTCGCCGTAAAAGGCGCCAGGTGCACAGTTAGGCCGCGGGTAGCAGAACATAGCTCAAACCAACAGCCGGGAAAGCTGGGTAAATCCATGCCTTCCCCCACGCGCGAGTGTGGAGAAGCGGGTTGGCTCGGCATGACCGCTCCGCGGCCCTGCCGAAATTGACAGATGAACAGTGGTGCGACAGCAGCAGTGCTACTACGGCGTCCAATGCAGCCCCTCGGGATGTACGAAGCCTTGACAAGAAAGCGAGTTCGACATGGCGGGACAGAAAATCCGCATTCGACTTAAGTCGTATGACCACGAGGTCATCGACATCTCGGCGCGCAAGATCGTCGACACAGTGACCCGCGCGGGTGCGACTGTCGTCGGCCCCGTGCCGCTTCCGACCGAGAAGAACGTGGTGTGTGTCATCCGTTCCCCTCACAAGTACAAGGACAGCCGGGAGCACTTTGAAATGCGCACCCACAAGCGTCTGATCGACATCATTGACCCGACCCCGAAGGCCGTCGACTCGCTTATGCGTCTCGACCTGCCGGCCGACGTCAACATCGAGATCAAGCTCTAGGGCCCGCGATGTCTTACGCAGATACCAAGACCACCAAGGGTCTCCTCGGCAAGAAGCTCGGCATGACGCAGGTGTGGGACGAGAACAACAAGCTCGTTCCCGTCACCGTCATCGAAATCTCGCCCAACGTTGTCACCCAGATCCGCAGCAAGGACATCGACGGTTACGCCGGCGTCCAGATCGCTGCTGGGGCCATCGATCCGCGCAAGGTCAACAAGCCTTCCGCCGGACACTTCGAAAAGGCAGGCGTCACGCCTCGCCGCCACCTCACCGAGCTCCGCACTGCGGATGCCGCTGACTACACCCTGGGCCAGGAACTCACCGTTGACGGTGTGTTCGCTGCCGGTACCAAGGTCGACGTCATGGGCACCAGCAAGGGCAAGGGTTTCGCCGGTGTTATGAAGCGTCACAACTTCAAGGGTGTTTCCTCCTCTCACGGTTCGCACCGCAACCACCGCAAGCCCGGTTCCATCGGTGCTTCCTCGACCCCGAGCCGTGTCTTCAAGGGCATGCGCATGGCCGGTCGTATGGGTGGCGAGCGCGTCACTGTGCTGAACCTCAAGGTTCACGCCGTGGATGCGGAGAAGGGCCTCCTGCTGGTCAAGGGTGCCGTTCCCGGCGCCAAGGGCCGCCTCGTATTCGTCCGCAATGCAGTGAAGGGAGCCTAGTCGTATGACTACCTCACTCGATCTCATCGACGCCAAGGGTAAGAAGGCCGGCTCCGTTGAGTTGCCCGCCGAAATCTTTGACGTCCAGACCAACGTCCCGCTGATCCACCAGGTCGTCGTCGCGCAGCTCGCTGCCGCACGTCAGGGAACTCACAAGACCAAGCGTCGTGGCGAAGTTTCCGGTTCCGGCCGCAAGCCGTTCAAGCAGAAGGGAACCGGTCGCGCTCGTCAGGGCTCGATCCGCGCCCCTCAGATGACCGGTGGTGGAATCGTCCACGGACCGACCCCGCGTAACTACGAACAGCGCACCCCCAAGAAGATGATTGCGGCAGCACTGCGTGGATCCCTTTCTGACCGCGCCCGTGGTGACCGCCTGCACGTCGTGACCGCACTCTTCAGCGCCGAGACGCCCAGCACCAAGGGCGCCATCGAGCTGCTCAGCCAGATCGCCAGCAGCAAGCACGTGCTGGTCGTCCTGGAGCGCACCGACGAACTGACCCTGCGCAGCATCCGCAACCTGCCGACGGTGCACGTTCTGCCGTGGGACCAGCTGAATGCCTATGACGTTCTCGTCAGCGACGACATCGTCTTCACCAAGGGCGCGTTCGACGCGTTCGTGGCGAGCAAGACCAAGAAGGAAGAGGTGTCCGCATAATGGCTACCCCGATCAACAAGGATCCCCGCGACGTCATCATCGCTCCGGTCGTCTCTGAGAAGAGCTATGGCCTGATCGACGAAGGCAAGTACACCTTCATCGTGGACCCGCGCTCGAACAAGACCGAAATCAAGCTCGCGATCGAAAAGATCTTCAAGGTGGAGGTCGCTTCGATCAACACCATGAACCGCATCGGCAAGACGCGTCGCACGAAGTTCGGTCAGGGCAAGCGCAAGGACACCAAGCGTGCCATCGTCACGCTCAAGTCCGGTTCCATTGACATCTTCACGGCCGTCGGCTAAGCGGCGCGGACTAGAGGAATAAGAAATGGCTATTCGTAAGTTCAAGCCCACGACTCCCGGTCGTCGCGGTTCATCTGTTGCAGACTTCGCAGAGATCACCCGCTCCACGCCGGAGAAGTCCCTGCTTCGCCCCCTGTCCAAGACCGGTGGCCGTAACAACCAGGGTCGCATCACCACCCGTCACATTGGTGGTGGACACAAGCGCCAGTACCGTCTGATCGACTTCCGTCGTAACGACAAGGACGGCGTCAACGCCAAGGTTGCTCACATCGAGTACGACCCCAACCGCACGGCGCGCATCGCGCTCCTGCACTTCATGGACGGCTCCAAGCGCTACATCATCGCCCCGAACAAGCTGAACCAGGGCGACATCGTAGAGTCGGGCGCCGGTGCTGACATCAAGCCCGGCAACAACCTGCCGCTAAAGAACATCCCGACCGGTACCATCATCCACGCGGTCGAACTGCGTCCGGGCGGTGGCGCCAAGATGGCCCGCTCCGCCGGATCATCCGTTCGCCTCGTTGCGAAGGATGGCATCTACGCCCAGCTGCGCCTGCCGTCCGGAGAAATCCGCAACGTCGACGCCCGCTGCCGCGCCACGATCGGCGAGGTCGGTAACGCCGAGCAGTCGAACATCAACTGGGGCAAGGCCGGCCGGATGCGCTGGAAAGGCGTTCGCCCGACCGTTCGTGGTGTTGCCATGAACCCGGTCGACCACCCGCACGGTGGTGGTGAGGGTAAGACGTCCGGTGGACGTCACCCCGTCAGCCCTTGGGGCCAGAAAGAAGGGCGTACCCGCCACCCGAACAAGGAAAGCGACAAGCTCATCGTTCGTCGCCGTACCGTCGGCAAGAAGCGTAAGTAGGAGTAGACGATGCCACGCAGTCTCAAGAAAGGCCCGTTCGTTGACGACCACCTGCTTCGCAAGGTTGTCAAGGCGAACGAAGCCAGCAGCAAGAACGTAATCAAGACCTGGTCGCGCCGTTCGATGATCATCCCCGGCATGCTCGGGCACACCATCGCCGTGCACGACGGGCGCAAGCACATCCCGGTGTTCGTCACCGAGAGCATGGTCGGGCATAAGCTCGGCGAGTTTGCGCCCACCCGCACCTTCCGTGGACACGTGAAGGACGACAAGAAGGGCCGTCGCCGCTAACGCGGGGACGTGAAGGAGGATAAGAAATGGTGGAGTCGATCGCACGCGTGCGTCACATCCGCGTTACCCCCCAGAAGGCTCGTCGCGTTGTCAACCTGATCCGCGGCAAGCAGGCCCTCGAGGCCCTGGGAATTCTGAAGTTTGCGCCGCAGGGCGCGAGCGACCCGGTGTACAAGCTGGTTGCCTCGGCAATCGCCAACGCGCGAGTCAAGGCTGATGCAGCCAACACCTTCCTCGACGAGCAGGACCTGTTCGTCAGCCAGGCGTTCGTTGATGAGGGTACGACCCTCAAGCGTTTCCAGGCCCGTGCACAGGGTCGCGCATTCCAGATCAAGAAGCGCACGAGCCACATCACGGTTGTGCTCGCCACTCCTGAGGAGGGTACGAAGTAATGGGTCAGAAAGTAAACCCCTATGGCTTCCGTCTGGGAATCACGACCGACCACGTGTCGCGTTGGTTCTCTGACAGCACGAAGCCGGGCCAGCGTTACAGCGACTTCGTCGCTGAAGACGTCAAGATCCGCCGCCTGTTGAGCACCAGTCTCGACCGCGCCGGCGTTTCCCGCATCGAGATCGAGCGCACTCGTGACCGCGTTCGCGTCGACATCCACACCGCCCGCCCGGGCATTGTGATCGGTCGCCGCGGCGCGGAGGCCGAGCGCATTCGCTCCGACCTCGAAAAGCTCACCGCCAAGCAGATCCAGCTGAACATCCTCGAGGTGAAGAACCCCGAGGTCGACGCTCAGCTGGTCGCTCAGGGCATCGCCGAGCAGCTCTCCGCTCGCGTGGCATTCCGCCGCGCGATGCGTAAGGGCCTGCAGGGTGCCCAGCGCGCCGGTGCCAAGGGTGTTCGCATCCAGGTCTCCGGTCGCCTGGGTGGCGCCGAGATGAGCCGTTCGGAGTTCTACCGCGAAGGCCGTGTGCCCCTGCACACTCTGCGCGCGAACATCGACTACGGGTTCTACGAAGCCAAGACCACCTTCGGCCGCATCGGCGTGAAGGTCTGGATCTACAAGGGCGACATCACCAACAAGGAACTCGCTCGCGAGCAGGCCAACGCTAAGTCGACCCGCCCCGAGCGTCGTGACGACCGACCGCGTCGTGCGCCCCGCGCAGAGGCAGCGGCACCGGTTGCAGCAGGAGTTGAGGCATAACCATGTTGATTCCACGCAGAGTCAAGCACCGCAAGCAGCACCACCCGGGCCGTACCGGCCACGCAACCGGTGGTACCGAGCTGTCGTTCGGTGAGTATGGCATCCAGGCCCTCACGCCCGCCTATGTGACCAACCGTCAGATCGAGTCCGCTCGTATCGCGATCACCCGTCACATGAAGCGCGGCGGCAAGGTCTGGATCAACATCTACCCGGACCGACCGCTCACCAAGAAGCCGGCCGAAACCCGCATGGGTTCCGGTAAGGGTTCCGTCGAGTGGTGGGTTGCCAACGTCAAGCCCGGTCGCGTGCTTTTCGAACTCAGCGGTGTCACCGACATCGTCGCAAAGGAAGCGCTGACCCGCGCTATCCACAAACTGCCCTTGAAGGCACGCATCATCAAGCGCGAGGAGGGCGACGCATAATGGCGATCGGATCCAAGGAGCTCGCCTCAGTCGAGCTCGACACTTTTGAAAACGAGCGGTTGTTCGATGAGCTGAAGAAGGCGAAGGAAGAACTCTTCAACCTTCGCTTCCAGTCGGCCACCGGCCAGCTCGAGAGCCACGGCCGCCTCCGCGCGGTCAAGCGCGACATCGCTCGCATCTACACGGTGCTCCGTGAGCGCGAGTTGGGCATTCGTCCGACTCCCGCACCAGTCGAGGCTCCGGCCAAGGCTGAGAAGAAGACCAAGAAGGCCAAGCCGGCAGTGAAGTCCGTTGACGACTCCGCTGCGGCCGACGCCGCCCAGACGAAGGAGGCCTAGTCATGGCGAAGACTGACGAAAAGGTCGTCGCTGCCGAGGCTGAGGCTCTCGTTCGCGGCTACCGCAAGACGCTGCGTGGTTACGTGACCAGCGACAAGATGGACAAGACCATCGTTGTCGAGGTCGAAGACCGCGTGAAGCACCCCCTGTACGGCAAGGTCATCCGCCGTACGTCCAAGCTGAAGGCTCACGACGAGGCGAACATCGCCGGCGTCGGCGACCTGGTCCTGATCAGTGAGACCCGTCCGCTCAGCGCCTCCAAGCGCTGGCGCCTGGTCGAGATCCTCGAGAAGGCCAAGTAGGCCTCGCGCTTACTTGATAGAAGGGTATAAAAAGTGCTTCAGCAAGAATCACGACTCAAGGTTGCCGACAACACGGGTGCCAAGGAGCTGTTGACCATTCGCGTGCTCGGCGGTTCCGGCCGTCGCTACGCAGGCCTCGGCGACACGATCGTCGCCACCGTCAAGGACGCGATCCCGGGCGGCAACGTCAAGAAGGGCGACGTCGTCAAGGCCGTCGTCGTTCGCGTCAAAAAGCAGACCCGTCGTTCAGACGGTTCGTACATCAAGTTCGATGAGAACGCCGCAGTGATTTTGAAGAACGAAGGTGACCCCCGCGGCACCCGAATCTTCGGACCGGTCGGTCGCGAGCTTCGCGACAAGAAGTTCATGAAGATCATCTCGCTGGCACCGGAGGTTATCTAAATCATGGCCAGACTCAAAAAGGGTGACCTCGTAGAGGTCATCACCGGCCGCACCCAGGCCCGCGGCGGAGACCGTGGCAAGCAGGGCAAGGTCATTGCCGTCCTGGTGGAGAAGAACAGGGTCCTCGTTGAGGGCATCAACTTCGTCACCAAGCACGTTCGCGTGGGCCAGACCCAGCGCGGCACCAAGACCGGCGGCATCGAAACCATGGAGGCGCCGATTCACGTGTCCAACGTGGCCCTCGTCGACCCGGAGACCAAGAAGCCGACTCGCGTCGGTTTCCGCCTCGAAGAAGTAACGAAGGACGGCGTCACCAAGACGGTCCGCATCCGTTACGCCAAGAAGTCAGGGAAGGACCTCTGATGACCGACACTTCAGTTGCAGCAGCAGAAGCGCCCGTTGAGGCCGTCCTGCCGCGTCTCAAGCAGAAGTACCGCGATGAGATCATGGCCCAGCTCAGCAAGGACCTCGGCTTCACCAACGTTCACCAGATTCCGAACCTGGTCAAGATCGTTGTGAACATGGGTGTCGGCGAAGCAGCACGCGACGGCAAGATCATGGATGGCGCCGTCGCCGACCTCACCAAGATCACCGGTCAGAAGCCGCAGGTCACCAAGGCCCGTAAGTCGATCGCGCAGTTCAAACTGCGTGAAGGTCAGCCCATCGGCACGCACGTCACACTTCGTGGCGACCGCATGTGGGAGTTCCTCGACCGGCTCCTGAGCCTGGCGCTTCCGCGCATCCGCGACTTCCGCGGTCTGAGCGACAAGCAGTTCGATGGCAGCGGTAACTACACCTTCGGTCTCACCGAGCAGGTCATGTTCCACGAGATCGACCAGGACCGGATCGACCGTATCCGCGGTATGGATATCACGGTTGTGACGACGGCCAAGAACAACGAAGAAGGCCGCGCGCTGCTCAAGGCGCTGGGCTTCCCGTTCAAGACGGCCGAAAACACCAAGTAAAGTAGCTCTTTGGCTCTTGTAGTACACACCCGGGGCTGGACAACCGTCCAGCCCCACCACGACCAAGGTCGTCACCCGTGTAACGGATGAACGAAACCAGGCGAGAAAGGCACCACAAATGACAATGACAGATCCGGTCGCAGACATGCTGACCAGACTGCGCAACGCTAACTCGGCGTTCCACGACACCGTGTCCATGCCGCACAGCAAGCTCAAAGCGAACATCGCAGACATTCTCAAGGCCCAGGGTTACATCTCGGCTTGGGATGTCAAGGATGCAGTGGTCGGCAAGACCCTCACGCTCAACCTCAAGTTCGGTCCGAACCGCGAGCGTTCCATCGTCGGCATCAAGCGGGTTTCCAAGCCCGGCCTGCGCGTGTACGCAAAGTCGACCGAAATCCCCACCGTTCTCGGTGGTCTCGGCGTTGCCATCCTGTCCACCTCCAGCGGTCTGCTCACCGACCGCCAGGCTGAGAAGAAGGGCGTAGGCGGAGAAGTTCTCGCCTACGTGTGGTAGCCGACAATGTCACGTATTGGAAGACTTCCCATCCCGATTCCCGCGGATGTCACGGTCGCCACTGAAGGCCAGCGCGTCAACGTCAAGGGCCCGAAGGGCGAGCTCGCGCTCACCGTCGCGAACCCCATCGAGGTCAAGATCGAGGACGGCCACGTCGTCGTCACACGCCCGAACGACGAGCGCAACTCGCGTTCGCTGCACGGACTGACTCGCACGCTGATCGCAAACCAGATCATCGGGGTGACGGTGGGTTACACCAAGTCCCTCGAGATCGTCGGTACCGGTTACCGCGTCGCCCAGAAGGGCAGCTCGATCGAGTTCGCCCTCGGCTTCTCGCACCCGGTCCTCGTCGAGGCACCTGCCGGCATCACCCTCACCGTGGAGAGCGTCAACCGCCTCACGGTCGGTGGCATCGACAAGCAGGCTGTCGGCGAGGTCGCCGCCAACATCCGTAAGATTCGCAAGCCGGAGCCCTACAAGGGCAAGGGTGTGCGTTACGCCGGCGAGATTGTTCGCCGCAAGGCCGGAAAGAGTGGTAAGTAACCATGGGTCTAGGAACTAGAGGTAAGAGCAAGGCCGCTGCCCGCGGACGCAGGCACACACGTCTTCGCAAGAAGATCGAGGGGACCGCGCTTCGTCCGCGTCTCGTCGTGACCCGCTCGGCTCGCCACGTGTTCGTGCAGGTCGTCGATGACAGCAAGGGTTTCACCCTTGCTTCGGCGTCCACGCTCGAAGACGGTCTGCGCACCTTCGATGGTGACAAGACCGCCAAGGCCCGCAAGGTCGGCGAACTCGTCGCCGAGCGTGCGAAGGCCGCCGGCATCGACGCCGTCGTATTTGACCGTGGCGGAAGCAAGTACGCAGGACGCGTCGCTGCGATCGCCGATGGAGCTCGAGAGGGTGGATTGAACCTGTGAGCACTGAAACCGCTAACACAGCAACCAAGGAGACCGTGGTGGCCGCAGAGGCACCCGTCGAAACCGCTGCCTCAACGGCACCTGCCCAGAACGAGCCTCGTGAGGCTCGTCGTGGCGGTCGTGAGCGCAACCCGAACAAGGACCGCGGAAGCCGCGATGCCGACAAGAGCCAGTTCCTGGAGCGCGTCGTCACCATCAACCGCGTTTCCAAGGTGGTGAAGGGTGGTCGTCGCTTCAGCTTCACCGCTCTCGTCGTCGTTGGTGACGGAAACGGCCTCGTCGGCGTTGGATACGGCAAGGCCCGCGAGGTGCCGACCGCCATTTCCAAGGGCGTCGAAGAAGCGAAGAAGAACTTCTTCCGCGTTCCCCGCGTCGGTCTGACGATCCCGCACCCCGTGCAGGGTGAAGCCGCAGCCGGCGTCGTCCTGCTGCGTCCCGCCGCGGCCGGTACCGGCGTTATCGCCGGTGGCCCGGTGCGCGCCGTTCTCGAGTGCGCGGGCATCCACGATGTCCTCAGCAAGTCGCTCGGTTCGTCGAACACCATCAACATCGTTCACGCCACGGTCGAGGCCCTGCACCAGCTCGAAGAGCCGCGTGCGGTTGCGGCTCGTCGTGGCCTCGCGTACGAAGACGTCGCTCCGGCGCGCTTCCTGCGTGCCGACGCCGCAGCAGCTGCAGCTGCAGCGGCAGCAAAGGCAGGTGCCTGATGGCTCGCCTCAAAGTGACACAGATCAAGTCCAAAATTAGTGAGAAGCAGAACCAGCGCGACACGCTTCGCAGCCTGGGTCTCAAGCGCATTGGCGCAGTCACGATTCGCGAGGACAACTCGCAGAACCGTGGCTACGTCAACACCGTTGCTCACCTCGTAAAGGTCGAGGAGATTGACTAATGGCTGACGAGAAGGAAGCTGCCACGGCAGCCGCCAAGCCCGCCACTGCACAGAAGGCAGCCCCCAAGAAGACTGCCTCCGCCAAGGTCGCAGTGAAGGCTGCTCCGACCGAGAAGCGCGAGCAGGTTCTGAAGGTTCACCACCTTCGCCCCGCCCCCGGAGCCAAGAAGTCGCGCATGCGCGTCGGTCGTGGTGAAGGATCCAAGGGTAAGACCGCCGGCCGTGGAACCAAGGGCACGAAGGCGCGCTACAACGTGCGCATCGGGTTCGAGGGTGGCCAGATGCCACTGCACATGCGTACTCCGAAGCTGCGCGGGTTCAAGAACCCGTTCCGCGTCGAGTACCAGGTCGTCAACCTCGAGAAGCTCGCGGAGCTTTACCCGAACGGCGGCGATGTAACCATCGCCGATCTGGTCGCCAAGGGTGCCGTTCGCGACAACGAGAAGGTCAAGGTTCTCGGCAATGGTGACATTGCGGTTAAGCTGAACATTGCAGTGGATAAGGTCTCCGGCTCAGCAGAGCAGAAGATCGTCGCTGCGGGTGGCTCAATCAAGTAAGTCCGTAGACGCTGAGCGAGCTTGTCGAGGCCACCAATCGAAATCTTTCGATGCTGGTCTCGACAAGCTCGTTTTTCACGTTATTAACTGGAGGCATTGTGTTCAGCGCCATCGCGCGGATATTCCGCACACCCGACCTGCGCAGGAAAATCGGGTTCAGCCTGGGTATTGTTGCCCTGTTCCGACTGGGCTCGTTCATCCCTGCCCCCTTCGTCGACTTCGGAAACGTTCAATCGTGTCTGGCGGCGAACCAGGACGCCAGCGGCCTCTATGAGCTCGTCAACCTCTTCAGCGGGGGCGCCCTGCTGCAACTGTCGGTCTTCGCGCTCGGCATCATGCCGTACATCACGGCCTCGATCATCGTGCAGCTCCTGCGCGTGGTCATCCCACATTTTGAGACACTACACAAGGAAGGCGCGTCCGGACAGGGCACGCTCACCCAGTACACGCGGTACCTCACCATCGCCCTCGCGATCCTTCAGTCGACGACGCTGATCACGGTGGCCCGCAGCGGAGCACTCTACGGCACGTCCGCCAGCGCCGAGTGCTCGCAGCTGCTCACCAATGACGCCTGGTACGCCATCATGCTCATGGTCATCACCATGACCGCCGGCACCGGCCTGATCATGTGGATGGGTGAGCTCATCACCGAGCGCGGCATCGGCAACGGCATGTCACTGTTGATCTTCACCTCGATCGCAGCCCTCTTCCCGGGATCGCTCGCCTCCATCGGTCAGCAGAAGGGCCTCGACATCCTGATGATCGTGATCGCGGTCGGTCTGGTCGTGGTCGCCGCCGTGGTCTTCGTCGAGCAGTCCCAGCGTCGCATTCCGGTGCAGTACGCCAAACGGATGGTCGGACGCCGCACCTACGGCGGGAACAACACGTATATCCCGATCAAGGTGAACATGGCCGGCGTTGTGCCCGTCATTTTCGCGTCGTCACTGCTGTACCTGCCGGCCCTGATCGCGCAGTTCAACCAGCCGGCGGCCGGACAGGCGCCGGCGGCGTGGGTCACCTGGGTCACCAACAACCTCACGCAGGGCAACGATCCGCTCTACATGGCGCTGTACTTCCTCCTCATCGTCGGATTCACCTACTTCTATGTAGCGATCACCTTTAACCCCGAAGAGGTCGCCGACAACATGAAGAAGTACGGCGGATTCATCCCGGGCATCCGTGCCGGTCGTCCGACCGCCGAGTACCTGGACTTCGTTCTCACCCGGGTGACGCTGCCCGGTGCCCTGTACCTGGGCCTGATCGCCCTGCTGCCGCTGATCGCGTTCTCCGCGATCGGAGCCGACCAGAACTTCCCGTTCGGTGGCGCCAGCATCCTGATCGTGGTCGGTGTCGGACTCGAGACGGTCAAACAGATCGACGCACAACTCCAGCAGCGCCACTACGAAGGGCTTCTCCGATGACCCGTTTGCTGCTGATCGGCCCGCCCGGCGCGGGCAAGGGAACCCAGGCCGAGCGCCTGTCCGATGCCTTCGACGTTCCGGCCATCTCCACCGGTGACATCTTCCGCTTCAACGTGAAGAACGACACCGAACTGGGTCTTCAAGTCAAGGCGTTCATGGATGCCGGCGCGTACGTGCCCGATTCCCTCACCAACGCGATCGTGTCCGATCGGTTGCAGCAGCCCGACGCCACCGGGGGATTCCTGCTGGACGGCTACCCGCGCACGCAGGAACAGGTTCTGGAACTGGACCGGATACTGGAGGCCGACGGTGACGCACTCGACGCCGTCGTGCTGATCGTCGCCGACACCGAAGAGGTCGTCGCCCGACTCCTCAAACGTGCCGCCGAGCAGGGGCGTGCGGACGACACCGCCGACGTCATCCGGCACCGCCTCTCCGTCTACGAGGAGCAGACGTCTCCTCTGATCGACGTTTACTCCTCCCGCGGTCTCGTGGTCACGGTCGACGGCCTCGGCGCCGTCGACGAGGTGACCGGGCGCATCCTTGCGGCACTGACCGAGCGCGGACTCTCCGTGCCCGTCACCAGCGCGCCTGTCACCAGCGTTCCCGTCACCAGCGGAGACGCAGCCAGCGCCTCCTAACCCGGTCGTGCACGCCCAGCGTGCGCGTCCTCAGCAGTTTGCAGAGATCTTCACCATGAGCCTTCGACGATCCATCTACAAGTCGCCGGCGCAGATGCGGTTGATGATCGCGCCCGGACTGGCCACGGCCGCATCCCTGGATGCGGCCCGGGCGGCCATCCGGGTCGGTGGGACCACCCTCGAGCTCGACGCGGCCGCCGAGGCGGCCATCGTGGCTCGGGGCGGCCTGCCGAACTTCAAGCTGGAGCAGGGCTACCACCACACGGTCTGCGCCTCTGTCAACGAGGATGTCGTGCATGGCATCCCGGGGGCTCGCGTGCTCGCCGCCGGCGACATCGTGTCGATCGACAGCGGCGCCATCATCGACGGCTGGAACGGCGACGCGGCCTTCTCCTTCGTGATTCCGGACCCGGCCCGGCCCGAGGTCGTCGCCGAGCGCGAGAAACTGTCGCACGTCACGGAGCAGTCGCTGTGGCACGGGATCGCCCGGCTCGCGGTGGCGCGTCACCTCAACGAGGTCGGCGATGCCATCGAAGACTACGTCGAGTCTCAGGGGGACTACGGAATCCTCACCGACTATGTCGGTCACGGCATCGGCCGGTCCATGCATGAGGCCCCGCCCGTGTTCAACTATCGCGTGCGCCAGAAGGGTCCGGACGTGAAGCCTGGTCTCGTGATCGCGATCGAGCCCATGGTCGTCATGGGATCCATCGAGACGTTCGTGCGCGACGACGACTGGACCGTCGCCACCAGCGACGGCCTGGCCGCCGCGCACTGGGAGCACAGCGTGGCCGTGCACAAGGACGGCATCTGGGTGCTCACCGCCGCCGACGGCGGCGCTGCGGGGCTGGCCCCGCTCGGCATCACGCCCGTCCCGCTCCCGTAGCCGCACACGGCCCGAACCAGCCGCACACGGAACGTCGGATCTCACCGCACTGCGTGGACGCCGTTCCGCATGCGAAATGCCGTGCCCGATGCCAAACCAATTCGACGGAAATTTTGGGTCAAACACCCGTTTTCGTGCCCGAAAGCGGTGTTTTGGGCAGAATCTCCGTCGAATTCGTTCGGGGTGAGTCGTCCCCGGGCTCCGGAATCGTACGAGACGGCGGTTGCAGCGGGCATCCACCCCGCGCTGCGGTCAACTTCTCGCCTGTCCGAGACATGGACCAATCGCCACTCACCCGCCACCCGCGATCGCCCCTCACCCGCGGCAATCGGAACCCGCTCCCGTAGCCGCACACGGCCCGAACCAGCCGCACTCGGGGGAGGGGATCTGGTCTCTTCGGGACTCCGGAGGCGGGAGGATGGTGGAGAGGACAAACCGTCCGTCTCGGCTCAGGGAAAGAGCGATTCCATGAAGATTCTCATCGTCTGCGGTGCTGGCGCCTCCAGTGCCTTTGTCGCACATCGGGTTCGGCACACGGCCGCGGCCCGCGGTCTGGATGTCCACGTCTTCGCGGGGAGCGAATCGGATCTGCCGGCCTCCCTCGGCCCGGTCGACGTGCTTCTGGTGGGTCCCCACCTGGCACCTCGGTTTGAGAAGATCCGCCTTCAGGCCGTGCACGCCGGGGTCGGCATCGCCCTGCTGGAGGAGACCGTCTTCGCCTCGCAGAACGGCGACGAAGCGCTCGATGCCGCGATCTATGCCTACAAGACGCGTGACTGGGCCGAAACGAAAAAGTAGCTGACCGGTGGCCTACTGGTCCATCAGGTGCACGAGCTCGTCGATGAAGGATGCGAAGTCCACCGACCGCTTGACCAGCCGTTGCACGTCGGCCCGGTCCGAGAAGACCTCCACGAACTGGTCGAAGACGGTCTGGAAGCTCTTGCGCCCGGCGGCGCTGAAGGCGACCATCGCCACCACGTTGACCCGGTTCTCGCCCCACGCCATGGGCGTGTCGTTGATCACGACGGCGATCGAGGTACGGATTGCCGTCATCGACATCGAGTGCGGCACCGCCACGTTGTCCGTGAACGCCGTCGACGACATGAGCTCGCGCTCGATCGCGCCGTCGATGTAGCTCTGGTCGATATCGCCGTGTGCGATCATCCGTTCGCCGAGAGCGCGGATCATCGCGGTCTCGTCAGCGGCGTGGAAGTTGTGCGCGAACAGAGACTCGTCGAAGAACTGCAGCAGCTCGTCCTTGAGGTCGGCGCGACGGCGAAGTCGACGGATGCGGCTCGCGGCCTTCCGCACACGGTCGATGTCGGCCTCGGTCAGGAACGGCTGGATCACGATGACGGACTCGGCCGGCGACTGCGGTTCGATGGTGGTGAGCACGAGTTTCGCATCCAGGGCCTTCCAGTCGACGTCGCTGCGGGTGACCACCGACACAACTTCGAGCTCGTCACCGAGGACCCGCTCGATCCGTTCGCGCAGCAGCACGTGCATGTCGTAATAGTTCGGGCAGATCAGGGCGCACGTGACCAGGTCCTCGCGCCGGGACTGTTGCTGAAGGTGGGCACCGACGTGCATCGCGATGTACGCGATCTCATCGTCGTTGATCACGATCTGCTCTTGCCGCTGCAACTGGCTGGCGATGTAGACGGCGACCTCATAGATCATCGGGTACGACGTCTTGATCGACCGGGTGAGCGGGTTGTGCGAGTACGAGCGGTCGGTCGCCCGGTTGATCAGGTTGCGCACGTGCAGCGTGAGCCGCACGATGAAGTTCTCCTCCGCGAGGTCCAGCAGGAACTCGTCCCCGGCCTGGCCGACGATCCGGCGCACGGCGTCGAGATCTTCGGGGCGGACGAAGCTCTCGATCAGAACCTGCGCCGGCTGGTCCTGCCCGGGGGTGATCACCCGGGTCTTGAGCAGGAGTGCGATGTAGTCGAGGTCACCGGCACCCAGTTCGACGTGGAAGTGGCGCACGATCAGCCCGGAGAGGGCGAGGGTCATCGCATCGGGGGAGCCGACGGATGCCGCGGTCTCGGCCACCACGGGGGAGGTGCGCCTCGTGACCCGGTCGATGGCGATGGCGACATGGAGTAGAACGTCGTTGGTGCCGTACTCGTTGACGAAATACCCCTGCGAGTCGAGCATCGCGATCAGATCCGTCTTGAACTCTCCGAGGCTCTCGGAGGCGAACTCGCGCTGAATCGCCTCGAGTTCGAGCAGACCGCGCGAACTCTCCTCGCGGAACAGCCGGCTGAGCAGCCGCCGCCGGTCGGTCTCGGAGCCGGCGAGCGTGACCACGCTGCCGTGGCGGGTGAGCGTGAGCCCGGTGTCGGGCAGTAGCTGCCGCACCTTGGTCAGGTCGGAGTCGATCGTGGAGTCACTGACGAACAGCTCGGCGGACAGAGCGTAGACGTCGAGCCCCTCGTGGGACTCCGTGAGGCGGCGCACCAAAGCGTAAAGGCGATCCGTCGGGGTCTCGGCTTCGTCCGAGTGTATGCGCCCCCTGGCGCGGTACACGGCGAACGCCTCGAGGTCCAGCCGGTACCCGGCCGGACCCGACTCGATGATCTCGAGCGGCCCGGCAGCCAGTTTCAGGTTCGTGACGTAGCTGCGCACGGTCCGGGGCGTGACGCCCAGGAGGTCGGCAAGCTCGCCGGCGGTGACCCAGGCCGGTGTCTGCGACAGAAAATCCAGCATCCGTGTCTGTTTGTCGCTCATCGCATGAAACTCCCAAGTAAAAAGTAAGTCTCCCACGCCGCTCCCGGCCGGATAACTGCCACGAGATTTCCGGGGGTGCGGAAAAGTCTCTGGTGGCCCCGCAAGACCGTCTTGATCAGACTTGAATCAGTCGCAACGTGACGGGGCAACTCCTCATCGCATCCCTACGAAAGGCAGAGAAATGACGACGACGTCAGCTACCAAGACCAAGAGCGGAGGAACCCGTGTGCACGTTCAGCGCTTTGGCACCTTCCTCAGCGGAATGGTCATGCCCAACATCCCTGCATTCATTGCGTGGGGATTGATCACCGCATTCTTCATTCCGACCGGTTGGACCCCGAACGCGACCTTGGAAACGCTCGTCGGACCGATGATCGTGTACTTACTGCCGCTTCTGATCGCCAACACCGGTGGCCGGATGGTCTACGGAACGCGTGGTGCGGTCATCGCCTCGATCGCGACCATGGGTGTCATCGTGGGCAGCGAGATCCCGATGTTCATCGGCGCCATGATCGTCGGCCCGGGATCCGCGTACCTGCTGAAGAAGCTTGACAGCCTCTGGGCCGGCAAGATCAAGCCCGGGTTCGAGATGTTGGTCGACAACTTCGCGTCCGGCATCCTCGGCATGATCCTCGCGCTGGGTGCGTTCTTCGGAATCGCCCCGCTCGTGACCGGGATCAGCAATTTCCTCGAGATGATCGTCGACTGGCTCGTCTCCAACAGCCTGCTGCCCATCGCCAGCATCTTCATCGAGCCCGGCAAGATCCTGTTCCTCAACAACGCTATCAACCATGGCGTGCTCACGCCGATCGGTGTGCAGCAGGTTGCGGAAAACGGCCAGTCGGTGCTGTTCTTGCTCGAGGCGAACCCCGGCCCCGGCTTGGGCATCCTGCTCGCGTTCTCCTTCTTCGGAGTCGGCATCGCACGGGCCAGCGCACCGGGCGCCATCATCATCCACTTCTTCGGCGGCATCCACGAGATCTACTTCCCGTACGTGCTGATGAAGCCGGCACTGCTCCTCGCCGCAGTCGGCGGCGGCATGACCGGTGTCGCCATCAACGTGGCCTTCGCAACCGGCCTGCGCGCCCCTGCCTCACCCGGCAGCATCATCGCCATCCTGATCCAGACCGCCCCGGGCAGCTACGTCGGCGTCATCCTCTCCGTCATCGGCGCCGCCACGGTGTCATTCCTGATCGCAGCCGTCATCCTCCGTGCCAGCCGCAAGCGCGACCTGACCGCCGGCGACACCGGTGACATGGCCGAGGCCATCGCCAAGACCGAAGCAAACAAGGGCAAGGCCAGTACCATCCTCGGCGGCCTCGGAGCCTCCGGCACTTCGGTCACTACCGCTCGCCGTGTGAAGACCATCATCTTCGCGTGCGACGCCGGAATGGGCTCCAGCGCCATGGGCGCTTCGGTGCTGCGCAACAAGATCAAGAAGGCCGGTCTCGACGGAATCACCGTGACCAACCAGGCGATCGCGAACCTCGACGGCACGGCCGATCTGGTCATCACGCATCAGGACCTGACCGCCCGGGCCCAGTCGAAGTCTCCTGACTCGACGCATGTCTCGGTCGAGAATTTCATGAACAGCCCGAAATACGATGATGTCGTCGCCCTGATTCAGGGCCAGGCGGCCGAGGAGGTAGCGCGATGACCGACCGCATTCTGGAACTGGGCAACGTCGTGGCCGCGGGGGCGGCCACCACGAAGCAGGGCGCCATCCGTGAGGCCGGCGCCCTGCTCGTCACCGCAGGCGCCGTGCGCGAAGACTACGTCGACTCGATGTTCGACCGCGAAGCCAGCGTGTCGACCTACATGGGAAATTTCCTGGCGATCCCGCACGGGACCAACGACGCCAAGGAGTCGATCGTCCGGTCGGCTCTGTCGCTCGTGCGTTACGCCGAACCGATCGATTGGAACGGCCAGCAGGTGCGTTTCGCCGTCGGGATCGCGGGGCTCAACAATGAGCACCTCGAAATCCTGCAGAAGATCGCGATCGTCTTCTCGGACGAGGACGAAGTGCAGAAATTGATTGACGCCGTCACAGCAGAGGACATCTTCATGCTCCTCGAGGAGGTAAACGCAGAATGAAGGCCATTCACTTCGGTGCAGGGAACATCGGCCGCGGATTTGTCGGCCTCCTGCTTCACGATGCCGGATACGAGGTTGTCTTCGCCGATGTGAATGTCTCCCTGATAGACGCTTTGCAGGCTGCCGGCAGCTACGCCGTGCACGAGGCAGGGGACGTGTCGACCACCCGCGTGGTCGACACTTTCCGGGCCATCAACAGCGTCACGGATGAGGCCGCACTGATCGACGAGATCGCGACGGCCGATATCGTCACCACCGCGGTCGGCCCCACCGTCCTCCGCTTCGTGGCTCCGGTCATCGCGGCCGGACTGGGGCGGCGGTCGGCCGATTTGCCGCCCCTGGCCGTGATGGCGTGCGAGAACGCCATCAACGCCACGGATGTCCTCGCCGAACAGGTCTGGGCCAACGTGCCGGAGCCGCAACGAGCGGCTGTGGCCGAGCGCGTCGTCTTCGCCAACACGGCAGTCGACCGCATCGTGCCCGGCCAGGCCGAGGGTGCCGGCATCGACGTAACCGTCGAGGCCTTCTACGAGTGGGTTATCGAGCAGGGCGCCTTCAACGGCGCCGTGCCGGTCATCCCGGGTGCCACTTTCGTCGACAATCTCGCGCCCTACATCGAGCGCAAGCTGTTCACGGTGAATACCGGACACGCGACCGTCGCCTATCTCGGCGGTGTTGCCGGGGCTTCCAAGATCTCCGACGCGCTCCTGGTGCCGGCGGTGCTGGACGGCGTCCGAGCGGTGCTCGAGGAAACCTCGGCCCTGCTCGTGGCCAAGCACGGCCTCGACGTGGACGCCCAGCGCGCCTACCGGGAGAAGATCCTGGTGCGCTTCGCCAACCCGTCCCTGCCCGACACGGTAGAGCGCGTCGGCCGCCAGCCGCTGCGTAAGCTCAGCCGCCACGAACGGTTCATCGGCCCTGCCGCCGAGATCGCCGAACACGGCACCCGCCCGGTCGCGCTGCTCGCAGCCGTCGAAGCCGCACTCCGGTTCGACGTCGCCGACGATGAGCAGAGCGCCCTGCTGCAACGGATGCTGCGCGCCGAGACGGCCGAATCGTTCACCGCGTCGGTGTGTGGCCTGGACGCCGCGCATCCGCTGTTCGCCGACGTGGTCCTGGTCGTGGCCGCGGTGCAGAAGGCCCTCTGAGCGGAGAATCCCGCGAGGGATTATAGGGAAGAATTGCCAAAAGGCAACTCCGTACCATAGAGTAAATCCTTGGTGTCTTGCGCGCACGTATGCGGCGTACCAGTGCACCACAATCCACGCACGACCAGCAATCAATACCCTAGCGATAGTGAGTTATGGCCAAAAAAGACGGTGTCATCGAAATCGAGGGCGCGGTAGTCGAAGCTCTTCCCAACGCGATGTTTCGCGTCGAGTTGAGCAACGGCCACAAAGTTCTTGCCCACATTTCAGGCAAGATGCGTCAGCACTACATCCGTATCCTCCCGGAGGATCGCGTGATCGTGGAGCTGAGCCCGTACGACCTGACTCGCGGCCGGATCGTTTACCGCTACAAGTAGAGAGTGCTGTAAGTAACGGCCCGAGGCGTTCCTGGGGTACGAAGACAGCGAATACAAGGACACACCATGAAGGTCAAGCCCAGCGTCAAGAAGATCTGCGACAAGTGCAAGGTCATCCGCCGTAATGGCAACGTGATGGTCATCTGCGAGAACCCTCGTCACAAGCAGCGTCAGGGCTGATCTCGACAGGCTCGATCACGGTCGAGTCGGACGAGATGCAACTGAATACAGAAAATAGCAGTGCCGGGAACCCTTCGGGGGGACACCATCGGTTGGAGGCCGATGAACAGGCACTGTCACAGACCTCCACTCATATACAGGAGAAGCCACAATGGCACGTCTAGCCGGCGTTGATATTCCCCGCGATAAGCGCGTGGAAGTTGCACTGACTTACATCTTTGGTGTTGGCCGCACGAGGGCACTCAAGACCCTCGCCGACACTGAAATCGATGGAAACATCCGAGTCAAGGACCTGAGTGACGAGCAGCTCGTCGCCCTCCGTGACTACATCGAAGGAACCTTCAAGGTTGAGGGTGACCTCCGCCGTGAGGTTGCCGCTGACATCCGCCGCAAGGTCGAGATCGGCAGCTACGAGGGCATCCGCCACCGCAAGGGCCTGCCCGTTCGCGGCCAGCGCACCAAGACCAACGCTCGCACCCGCAAGGGCCCGAAGCGCACCGTAGCCGGCAAGAAGAAGGCGCGCTAGGCCTCGGCCTGGCCCGTCTCGCCTTTAGGACTCAGGAGAAATTCATGGCAGCACCAAAGTCGGCCGTTCGGAAGCCGCGCAAGAAAGAAAAGAAGAACGTCGCTGTGGGCCAGGCCCACATCAAGAGCACCTTCAACAACACCATCGTCTCGATCACTGACACCACCGGTGCGGTCATCAGCTGGGCGTCCTCGGGTGGAGTCGGCTTCAAGGGTTCGCGCAAGTCGACCCCGTTCGCCGCACAGCTGGCTGCCGAGTCGGCTGCCCGCCAGGCGCAGGAGCACGGCATGAAGAAGGTTGACGTCTTCGTCAAGGGACCGGGATCGGGCCGCGAGACCGCGATCCGTTCGCTCCAGGCCGCCGGCCTCGAGGTCGGTTCGATCAACGACGTCACCCCCCAGGCGCACAACGGATGCCGTCCGCCCAAGCGTCGTCGCGTCTAACCAACCGGCATCTCGCCATCGGCCGGGCCCGTCACAAGACGGGCCCGGCTGTGGCGGGTCGTGGGGCATCACCCCTCCCTCGTTCGACGATGTGCTCGATTGTCGGGCTTGTCGAGAGACACACAACTCAAAACCTCGCCACGCAAGTGTCATATAGCGGACACTTAGCCGAAAGGAATCAACAGTGCTTATTGCACAGCGCCCCACGCTCACCGAAGAGAACATCTCGGAGTTCCGATCCAGGTTCGTCATCGAACCTCTTGAGCCTGGTTTCGGTTACACCCTCGGCAACTCGATGCGCCGCACCCTCCTGTCATCGATCCCCGGAGCCGCTGTCACCAGCATCCGGATCGACGGTGTGCTGCACGAGTTCAGCACCGTTCCCGGTGTCAAGGAAGACGTCACCGAGATCATCCTCAACATCAAGGGCCTCGTCATCTCCAGCGAGCACGACGAGCCCATCACCGCGTACCTACGCAAGCAGGGTGCCGGCCAGGTCACGGCCGCCGACATCTCGGCTCCGGCCGGTGTCGAGGTGCACAACCCCGAGCTGGTCATCGCCACGCTGAACGACAAGGCCAAGTTCGAACTCGAACTGACCATCGAACGCGGCCGCGGCTACGTGTCGGCCACCCAGAACCGCAACGAGTACTCCGAGGCCGGCCAGATTCCGGTCGACTCGATCTACTCGCCCGTGCTCAAGGTGACCTACCGCGTCGAGGCAACTCGTGCCGGTGAGCGCACCGACTTCGACCGCCTCGTCGTCGACGTGGAGACCAAGTCGGCGATTTCGCCTCGCGACGCCATCGCATCCGCCGGTCGCACGCTGACCGAGCTGTTCGGTCTGGCCCGTGAGCTGAACACCGCCGCCGAGGGCATCGAAATCGGCCCGGCGCCGGTCGATGCCGTGCTGTCGACCGAGCTGTCGATTCCGATCGAAGACCTCGATCTGTCGGTGCGCTCGTACAACTGCCTCAAGCGCGAGGGCATCAACAACGTCAGCGAACTGGTCGCCCTCTCGGAGACCCAGCTGATGAACATCCGCAACTTCGGACAGAAGTCGGTGGATGAGGTCAAGGACAAGCTCGTTGAGCTCGGCCTGTCCCTGAAGGACTCGGTGCCCGGATTCGACGGCGCCCACTTCTACAGCGGCTACGACGAAGAAACCATCTAAAGCAGTCGTTCAGACTGACTTTCGACTTTGATACTGGAGATAACCAATGCCTACGCCCACTAAGGGAGCCCGCCTCGGAGGCGGACCGGCCCACGAGCGCCTCATGCTCGCCAACCTGGCCGCATCCCTATTCACCCACAAGTCCATCAAGACGACCGAGACGCGCGCCAAGCGCCTGCGTCCGGTCGCCGAGCGACTGATCACCTTCGCAAAGAAGGGTGACCTGCACGCCCGTCGTCGCGTGCTTGCCACCATCGGCGACAAGACCGTCGTGCATGAGCTCTTCACCGAGATCGCACCTCAGGTTGCCCTTCGCGAGGGTGGTTACACCCGCATAACGAAGCTCGGCTTCCGCAAGGGCGACAACGCTTCGATGGTGCAGATGGAGCTCGTTCTCGAGCCCGTCACCCCGAAGGTCAAGCGCTCCTCCGCCAAGGCTGCTTCCAAGCCCGCCGCGGCAGCGCCCGTTGCCGAGGCTCCGGCCGAGGTCGTCGTCGAGGATGCTGCTGACGAAGCTGACGTCGTCGAGGATGATGTCGCTGCCGCTGAGGAATCCAAGTAGGCACTCTGTGCTGTATCGACTCAGCTGAATCGCTGTGTTGAATTGAGAGGGGCCCGACTTCGGTCGGGCCCCTCTCTTTGTGCCCCGGCGACGGGCTAGCGCCCTCGCGGGGCCCCGGCTACGATCTACGCCATGGAACGCCTGACCGGAACCCAAAATCAGGGTCCGCGGCGCCGTGCGGCCCTGCCGCCCGACGCGCCGGGGCCCGCCCACCCTGAGATCGCCCGGTGGCGTCCGGCAACGGTGTCGGACGCCGACGACCTGTGGCAACTCACCCGAGCGGTCGGCAAGGCGGACCATCCGTACCACCTGACGACGCGGGAGGGCATCGAGCGGGACTTCGGTCTGTCGTACTTCCATCCGGAGCGGGATTCCCTGATCGGGTTCACCGCCGACGGCACCCTCGTGGCGATGGGGATGGTGATGGCGCCGCCGCGGCGCGAGACGCTGGCCCGCGCGATCCTGGTCGGCGGGGTTCACCCCGACTACCGCGGACGCGGAATCGGCCGCGAGCTGCTCGCGTGGCAGCTGGGCCGGGCCGAGCAGCAGCTCGCCACCGACGATCCCTCGGTTCCACGCTGGATCCTCGCGTACACCGAGGAGACCGCGTACCGCAGCATCCGTCTGTTCCGGCGCCTCGGCATGGAGTGCGCCCGGTACTTCCAGTCCCTCGAGCGGCGCCTCGACGAGCCGGTCCCCGAGATCGACCTTCCGGTTGACATTCGCGTCATCCAATTCACCACGGAGTTCTCTGCGGCCGTTCACGAAGCGCGCGACTCGTCGTTCCGGGATCACTGGGCCAGCCAACCGATGAGCGACGATGCCTGGGACTCCTTCGTGACGAGTCGCAAATTCCGCCCCGACCTCTCATACCTGGCCCTCGCGACCGGCCCCGACGGCACCCCGAAGGTCGTGGGCTTCACCCTGGCCACGGTCAACGAGGACGACTGGCTGAACCAGGGCTACACCGGCAGCCACGTCGACCTCGTCGGCGTCATCGACGGATGGCGGGGCAAACACATCGCGCGGAACCTGCTGGGCCTGCATCTGCGTGCCGCACGCGCCGAGGGTCTGGCCCGGGCGACCCTGGTCGTCGACTCCGAAAGTCCCACCGGCGCGCTGAACCTGTACCTCGGCATGGGTTTCACGCCCACCACCCGCAGTCTCGCCTTCACCATTGAGCTTTAGTCCCACCCGGGTCCCGCACCCGCCGACCCGGCCGACCCGGCAGACCCGGACTTTGTCACGGCAGCAGCGGCGGCCGGAGAGAGGGTGACCCGGCAGGGTCGGGCAGGCGATACGCCTCGAGGCCCGGCTGCGGCGGCGGCTGGGCCAGCCGTTCCAGAGCGGCCCGAATGACGTCGGCATAGATCCGACCGCCGGCCGGACCGGGATGGATGTTGTCGTTTGCGAGCACATCCGTGTGCGAGGCGATCGCCGTGCTCCAATCGGCCAGCTCGACCGCGCGGTGCCGGGCCGCGTACTCGGCCAGGCTGGCGTTCACCCCGGCCGTCCAGTCACGTTCGGCGAAGGCAGTGACCAGGATCAGCTCCCGGTCCGGACCGATCACCGCGCGGATGGCCGCCAGCTGACTCGAACGGATCGGCCCGTTGGTGCCGAGGCCCACGACGACCACCGGCCGGAGCGCGCCGGCCTCGGCTTGGGTGGCCAGGATGTCGGGGGCAGCCCCCATGCCCCGAGAGACGGTGGCATCGATCGCGATCCCCGGGAAGCCGGCCTGCAGCTCGGGGGCCGAGGCGAGCATCACCGAATCGCCCACGGCCGTGATCAGGTCCCCGGGCGCCGCGCGTTCGATGGCGCTGGCGGCCGGCCGGGACGCGCGCCGTGCGTTCTGCACGGCCTGCCGCTGCGCAGCATCCAGTGCCTTCTGGCCGCGTTCGATCTCGCTCTGCGCGCTCGTCTGGGCGGGAGCGGTGAGCAGGGCCGCGATCGTGCCGGTCGCCAGGAACAGCGCGGCGGCGCCGAACAGGCCGAACCAGACGAGCCTGCCGGGCGTGCGGATCGTGCGCGCGCCGCTCGTGCTCTGCCGTAGGCGACGGATGCTGCCGCGCACGCCCTTCGTGCGCACGGGAAGTTCCAGCCAGCGGTACGACGCACCGGCCGCCAGCAGCGTCAGCGCGCCCGCCAGCACCCCGACTCCGATGCTCGTCAGCACGGTCGGTGATGCGGCGGCCGCCGGCCACGCCCCCTGAGCGAGCACAAGCACCGGCCAGTGCCACAGATAGATGCCGTAGGAGCGTTCACCCAGGTAGCGCAGCGGCGCGGTGTCCAGCGCCGGGCCGAAGCCGGGCCCGCGCACGGCCGCCCAGATCACGACCGCGGTCAGCAGGCTCACCAGCATCAGTCCGCCTCGATAGGTCGCCAGGCCGGTGTCGGGCAGGGCGAACGCCGCCGCCAGCACCCCGGCCAGGGCGAGCCGACCCAGCCACGGCCGCCAGCGGTCGCGCAGGGCGGCGAGGCGGGGTGCCGTGTCGCCCGGGAGGCCCGAACGGCGCAGCAGTAGCGCGAGCGCGGCACCCGTGAAGAGCCCGAAGCTGTGCGTGTCCGAGCCGTAGTACACCCGGGTGGGGTCGGCGGGGTCGTACAGTAGCCCCATCCAGACGGCAGAGGCCAGGGCCAGGCCGGCGACGAGTGCCAGGCGGAGCCGGCCGCTCCTCACCAGCAGCAGGCCGAGGAGAGCGAACGGCCAGATCAGGTAGAACTGCTCCTCCACCGCCAGCGACCACAGATTGCGGAACAGTTCCGGCGCCGTGGCGCTGAAATAGCTCGCCGACCCGGCGATCGACACCCAGTTGTAGCCGAAGGTGATCGCGCCGAGCAGCTGCCAGCCGAGGCCCACCAGCACGTCGCCGCCGATCAGCCAGGCGGCAGTGCACAGGATCAGCACCAGCGGGACCAGTGGCGGCACCAGGCGCAGCGCCCGCCGTTTCCAGAAACGACCGAGCGCGATCCGCGCGGTTTCGTCTCGTTCGGTGATGAGGAGGCCCGTGATCAGGAACCCGCTGATCACGAAGAAGACGTCGACCCCGATGAATCCGCCGGGAAGGACCGCGGGGAAGAAGTGGAACACCACGACCAGAACCACGGCGATACCACGCAGGCCGTCGAGACCGGCCAGGCGTTTGGTGGGCACGTTCACGGAGTACGGATGAGCGTCAGAGGGCGGGGGCGGCAAATTTTCATGACAGGTGGGGACCGAAGCCCGGGTTCTACGATAACCCGGACCGGACCGTACACTTACCTCCGTGATTCTTCCCCCGGCGCCCGACGAGACCCAAGCAGCGGGCACCACCCGGATCAGGCTCGACATCGCCTATGACGGCACCGGCATGAGCGGCTGGGCGACGCAGCCGGGCCTCCGCACCGTGCAGGGTCAGATCGAGGCCGGGCTGGCCGGCATCCTGCACAGCCACCCGCCGACCCCGATCCTGACCGTGGCCGGGAGAACGGATGCCGGTGTGCACGCGACCGGGCAGGTCGCCCACTTCGATCTGAACCCCGACCAGGCCGACGGCCTCGTGCGCATCTCCCGCGGCAAGGGGCGGCCCCCGACACCCCTGGCGGTCATGGTGCAGCGGCGGCTCAGCGGCATCCTCGTCACCCAGCCCGAGATCGTGATCACATCCTCCGTGCTCGCCCCGCCCGGGTTCGACGCCCGGTTCTCCGCGCTGTACCGGCGCTACGAGTACCGGATCGCCGACTCCGTCGTCGGGCACGACCCGCTGCAGCGGTTCCGTACCACCTGGCACGGCTTCGCCCTCGACGTGGACGCCATGGACGCGGCTGCCGCGACGCTGATCGGCCTGCACGATTTCGCCACCTACTGCAAGCCGCGGCCCGGGGCCACCACGATCCGCACCCTGCAGGAGTTCCGCTGGTACCGCGATCCGGATGGTGTGCTCGTCGCATCCGTTCAGGCTGACGCCTTCTGCCACAGTATGGTGCGCGCGCTGGTCGGGGCTTGCGTCGCGGTGGGGGAGGGGCGGCTGTCCGGGGACCGTCTGGTCGACCTCCGAATCGAGCGGGCCCGCACCAGCGAGTTCAAGGTGATGCCCGCCCAGGGTCTCACGCTGCTTCAGGTCGGCTATCCGGCCGACGAACTGCTCGCCCTGCGGGCCCGCGAAACCCGCGCGCGCCGGGAGCTCATCGACGACACCGAGTGATGGTTGAATTGCGCTGCCGGGCCGACGGCGTTAGAGTTACTCCTTGGTGTCTGTGCGTTGCAGCCAGACACACGAACGTGAGCCCTCCATCGATCGTGTTCCCTCTCTGGGAACACACCCGGAGCGGGATTCACGAACACCTCCGTTCGAACAAGAAAGCAGCTCAATAGTGACGCGCACTTACACTCCCAAGGCAAGCGAAGTCCAGCACGACTGGGTCGTCATCGACGCCACAGACATCGTGCTCGGTCGTCTTGCCAGCCACGCCGCAATTCTCCTTCGCGGGAAGCACAAGGCAACGTTCTCTCCCCACATGGATATGGGCGACTTCGTCATCATCGTCAACGCCGAGAAGATTGCCCTCACCGGCAAGAAGCTCGACCTGAAGATGGCGTACCGCCACTCCGGTTACCCGGGCGGCCTCACGGCCACCAACTACTCGGAGATGCTCGAGAAGCACCCGACCCGTGCGGTTGAGAAGGCCATCCGTGGCATGCTGCCGAAGAACACGCTCGGCCGCGCCCAGCTGGCCAAGCTCAAGGTCTACGCCGGCCCGGAGCACCCGCACGCTGCGCAGCAGCCGAAGCCGTACACCCTCGCCCAGGTCGCTCAGTAGCGCCGGCCTCCAGACTTTTCGACTCTAAGAAAAAAGGATTCACACCATCGTGGCGAAAATCGCAGATCAGATTGACCAGGCTCCGGAGAGCTACTCGACCGAGACTCCGACCGAGACTGTAACCAAGGCGCCCCGCGCCATCCTCAACGTACCCGGCGCAGCCGTCGGACGCCGCAAGCAGGCCATCGCCCGCGTGCGCATCGTCCCCGGCTCCGGCACGATCACCGTCAACGGCCGCGAATTCGGGGACTACTTCCCGAACAAGCTGCACCAGCAGCTCATCAACGACCCGTTCAAGGTGCTCGACCTCATCGGCAGCTACGACGTCATCGCCCGCATCACCGGTGGTGGCCCCTCCGGCCAGGCCGGTGCCCTGCGCCTCGGTATCGCTCGTTCACTGAACCAGATCGACGAAGAGAACAACCGCGCCATCCTCAAGAAGGCCGGCTTCCTCAACCGTGACGCTCGCGTCAAGGAGCGCAAGAAGGCCGGACTCAAGAAGGCCCGTAAGGCTCCTCAGTTCTCCAAGCGTTAAGTCGATTGGCACCGTAGAAAAAATGCCTCGACTATTTGGCACGGACGGCGTCCGGGGTCTGGCCAACCGTGATCTCACGGCTGGCCTGGCTCTGGCCCTCGCCCAGGCCAGTGCGGCGGTCCTCACGCAGGGCCGCCGCGCGGAGTTGCGTCGCGCAGAGGGCCGTCGGCCCGTCGCGGTGCTCGCCCGGGATCCTCGGATCTCCGGTGAATTCATTTCGGCCGCGGTCGCGGCCGGCCTGGCGAGCTCCGGTGTGGACGTGCTCGACGCGGGCGTCATTCCGACTCCAGCCGCGGCTTTCTTGATCGCCGATATCGGCGCAGATTTCGGCGTGATGATTTCCGCCTCGCACAACCCCGCTCCCGACAACGGCATCAAGTTCTTTGCCTTCGGGGGAACCAAGCTTCCCGACGACGTCGAGGACCGCATCGAAGAGCATCTGTCGCTCGACATGCTCACGCCGATCGGCGGAGACGTCGGTCGCATCAGCCGCTTCGCGGACGCCGAGGACCGCTATGTCGTGCACCTGCTCGGAACGCTGCCGCACCGCCTGGACGGCATCCACGTCGTGCTCGACTGCGCGCACGGTGCCGCCGCCGGCGTATCGCCGCAGGTCTTCACGGATGCCGGTGCCACGCTCACGGTCATCGGCGCCGACCCCGACGGCAACAACATCAACGACGGGGTGGGCTCCACCCACCTCGACAACCTCTCCCGTGCCGTCCTCGAGGCCGGTGCGGACGTCGGAATCGCCCACGACGGCGACGCGGACCGGTGCCTGGCCGTCGACCGCGACGGCAACGTCGTCGACGGTGACCAGATCATGGCGATCCTCGCTGTCTCCATGGCCGAGCGCGGGGTTCTGAAGGACCGCACGCTCGTGGCCACGGTGATGAGCAACCTCGGTTTGCGTAAGGCCATGGCGGCCAACGACATCCGCATGATCGAGGCCAAGGTCGGCGACCGATACGTGCTCGAAGAACTCAACGTCGACGGGCTGTCCCTCGGCGGCGAACAATCCGGTCATGTGATCATGACCAAGTTCGCCACGACCGGTGACGGCATCCTGACCGGGTTGCACCTGGTCGCCGAAATGGCACGCACCGGCAAGACCCTCGCAGAGCTCGCCTCGGTGATGACGGTCTACCCGCAGATCCTGGTCAACGTGCGCGGCATCGACCATCACGGGCTGAAATCGAACGAGGTCATCGCGGAGGCTATCCGCGCCGCTGAGGCCGAGCTCGGGGACACCGGACGGGTGCTGCTGCGCCCGTCGGGCACCGAGCCCATGGTGCGCGTCATGGTCGAAGCGGCCGATCAGGGCACCGCCGACCGGCTCGCGAACGAGCTGGCCGACATCGTGCGCCTGCAGCTCGCCCTCTAGAGAGTTCTCGCCGCGGCCGCACCCGGGGCCGCGGCCGCACCCGGGGCCGCACCCTCGTTCTCGGCCGCGGGCCCCGCACTCTCGTTTTCGGCCGCGCCCCGCGCGCCCGCTCTGCCCCGCACCCCTGACGAATTCGACGGAGATTTTGCCCGAATCGTTCCGAAACAGCCAGAGAAACCGGCTTTTCGCCAAAATCTCCGTCGAATTGGTTCACAGCCGGAGTGCCCGGACGTCGAGGATGCCCGTGCGGTGACACACGGCGGAGCACACTGTGCGGTGGCACACGGCGGGTCACACCTTACGCAGCAGCACCTTGGAGACGGAGTGGTTCGGATCCTTGCGCAGCACGAGGGTCGCCCGAGAGCGGGTCGGACGGATGTTTCGCAGCAGGTTCGGTTCGTTGATCTCGGTCCAGATTTCCCGGGCGCGGCTCCGCGCCTCGGCCTCGGTCATACTCGCGTACCGGTGGAAGTACGACTTCGGATTGCTGAATGCGCCGCGCTGCAGCTTGAGAAAACGCTCCTCGTACCAGCGGGCGATGTCCTGCGTGCGGGCGTCCACGTATACGGTGAAGTCGAAGAGGTCGCTGACGGCGAGGCCATGGCCGGGTCCGGGCGGCTGCAGCACGTTGAGGCCCTCGACGATCAGAATGTCCGGCTGCCGCACCACGATCTGGGCGTCGGGCACGATGTCATAGCTGAGGTGTGAGTAGAACGGCGACCGCACCTCGGCGGCACCGCTCTTGACCGCGGCCACGAAGCGCAGCAGGGCCCGCCGGTCGTAAGACTCCGGGAACCCTTTTCGGTCCATCAGGCCCCGGCGGGTGAGTTCGGCGTTAGGCAGCAGGAAACCGTCGGTGGTCACCAGTTCGACCCGCGGGGTGTCCTCCCAGCGGGCCAGCAGCTCCCTCAGCAAGCGGGCGATGGTGGACTTGCCCACCGCGACCGATCCGGCGACCCCGATCACGAATGGCGTGCGCTGGGCGCGCTCCCCGAGGAAGTCGCTCGTGGCGCGGTGCAGCTGCCGTGCACCGGCGGCGTAGAGGTTGAGCAGGCGGCTGAGCGGCAGGTAGACATCCGTCACCTCATTGAGGTCGAGCGGCTCACCCAGCCCCCGCAACTGCACGATCTCCGTCTCCCGCAGCGGAAGCCGGGTGGTTGGCGCGAGGGCGGCCCAGTCAGCCCGGTCCAGTTCGACGAAAGGAGTGCTGTGGCCGTTGTTCCAGGGACTCGCAACCGGATCGGACATTTCACCGAGCTTACTCGGACTAATATCGCAGTCATGTGTGGAATCGTTGGATACGTCGGAGATAACAAGAGCGTTCAGGTCCTGATGGGAGGTCTGCGGCGACTCGAGTACCGGGGGTACGACTCCGCGGGGATCGCTGTCATCGACAGCGAAGGTACTCTCAATACCGCTAAGCGGGCGGGCAAACTGGCCGTTCTTGCCGCCGAGCTCGAGGCGAACCCGATTAATAATGGGAACACCGGTATCGGACACACTCGGTGGGCCACCCACGGGGCGCCGAATGACGTGAATGCGCACCCGCACCTGGGTGACAACGGCAAGCTGGCCCTTATCCACAACGGAATTATTGAAAACTTCTCCGTGCTCAAGGACGAACTCCTCGCGGAGGGATTCACCTTCGAGAGTGAGACCGACACCGAGGTCGCCGCGATCCTGCTCGGCCGGGAATACCAGCGCGTCGGCGACCTGGGCGAAGCGTTCCGGGCTGTCGTCTCCCGCCTCGACGGGGCCTTCACCCTGCTCGCCGTCCACCAAGACCAGCCCGGCATCGTCGTCGGCGCCCGCCGCAACTCACCACTCGTGATCGGCCTGGGCGACGGAGAGAACTTCCTCGGCTCCGACGTCGCCGCTTTCGTCGAGTACACCCGCCGCGCGGTCGCCATCGGCCAGGACCAGATCGTCACGATCACGCCGGACCTCGTCACCGTCACCGACTTCGACGGCAACGCCGTCGAAGTCGAAGAGTTCGACATCGCCTGGGATGCCTCCGCGTCCGAGAAGGGCGGCTGGTCCAGCTTCATGGCCAAGGAAGTCTCCGAGCAGCCGGATGCCGTGCGCAACACCCTGCGCGGGCGCATCCATGAGGGCCAGGCCGTCGTTCCCGAGCTGACCGAATTCGGCGACGACGTGCTCGCCGGCATCCGTCGCATCGTGGTCGTCGCCTGCGGCACCGCAGCGAACGCCGGCTACGTCGCCAAGTACGCCATCGAGAAGTGGACCCGGGTTCCGGTCGACATCGAACTCAGCCACGAGTTCCGTTACCGCGACCCGGTGCTGAACCCTGAGACCCTGGTCATCTCGATCAGCCAGTCCGGCGAAACCATGGACACGCTGATGGCGGTCAAGTTCGCCCGGGAAGCGGGCGCGAAGGCCATCTCGATCTGCAACACGCAGGGTGCCACCATCCCCCGCGAGTCGGACGCCGTCATCTACACCCACGCCGGCCCGGAGGTCGCCGTGGCCTCGACGAAGGGCTTCACCGCCCAGATCGCCGCCCTCTACCTCTTCGGCCTGCACCTGGCCCGGGTGCGCGGCAGCCTCAGCGAAGCAGAGTGCGCCGTGCAGATCGCCGAGCTCCAGGCCATCCCGGACAAGCTGGCGACCACGCTGCTGCAGGAGTCGACCGTGCACGAGCTGGCCACCTGGATGGCCGACACGCGCGCCGTGCTGTTCCTCGGCCGCCACGTGGGTTTCCCGATCGCGCTCGAGGGTGCGCTCAAGCTCAAGGAGCTCGCGTACATCCACGCGGAGGGCTTCGCCGCCGGTGAGCTCAAGCACGGCCCGATCGCGCTGATCGAGCCCGGCCAGCCCGTCTTCGTCATCGTGCCGAGCCCACGCGGCTCCGCCCACCTGCACCCCAAGGTGGTCTCGAACATCCAGGAGATCCGGGCCCGCGGCGCGCGCATCATCGCGATCGCCGAAGAAGGGGATGTCGCGGTGCTGCCGTTCGCGGACACCGTCATCCGCATCCCGCTGGCCTCGCCGCTGTTCGAACCGCTCCTCGCGGTCGTACCGCTGCAGATTTTCGCCATGGAGCTCGCCACGGTGAAGGGCCTCGACGTCGACCAGCCGCGCAACCTGGCGAAGTCCGTCACGGTCGAGTAGCGCCAGTCCTCGAGTCGGAGTAGCCGGAGGGTGCAGCACAGGGTGCAAGGGTTGGCCGGATGATCCGGGGCATTGGGGTCGACATCGTCGACCTCGCTCGCTTCGAACGGCAGGTCTTGCGCACGCCTGGGCTCATTCCCCGGCTCTTCACGGAAGCCGAGCGCGGGTTGCCGATGCACTCCTTGGCCGCGCGCTTCGCGGCCAAGGAGGCACTGATCAAAGCGCTCGGCGACAGTGCCGGCGCCAGCTGGCAGGAGATGGACGTCGTGACCGACGCGCACGGCAACCCAGGATTCGTGCTTCACGGGGCTGCCGCGGCGGCACTGACGGCCCGCGGCATCGACACGGTGCACTTGACCATGACCCACGACGCCGGGGTGGCCTGTGCGTTCGTGGTCGCGGAGGGCGGGGCATGACCGGATACCGCGAGGCCGTCGTCGACCTGGGCGCGGTCTACGCCAACGTCGCGCACCTCAGGCAGGTGGCCGGCACCCCGCACCTGATGGCCGTCGTCAAGGCGAACGCCTACGGTCATGGGGCAGTGCCGGTCGCCCGTACCGCGCTCGCCGCGGGCGCAGACTGGCTCGGGGTGGCCGACGTCGACGAGGCGCTCGAGCTGCGGGCCGCCGGCATCGACGCGCCCGTCCTGGCCTGGCTGCACGATCCGGATGCCGACTTCACCGTCGCCATCACCCGGAACATCACCCTCGGGTTGTCCTCGGCGCGGCAGCTGCGCCAGGTCGCCGAGGCCGCTGCCGCTCTCGGTCGCGTGGCCGAGGTCCACCTCAAGCTCGAGACCGGGCTCAACCGCAACGGCGTGAACGAACCGGACTGGGCCGAGACGTTCGCTCTGGCGGCCCAGCTCGAGCGGGCCGGCCGCCTGACCGTGACCGGTATTTTCAGCCACCTGTCGAATGCGTCCCCGGTCGACGACGCCGAGGCGATCGAGCGCTTCGAACGCGGTGTTGCTCTCGCCGCCGGCACCGGGCTGGCCCCGGCTCTGATCCACCTGGCGTCCACCGCGGCGGCGCTGCGCGTGCCGGCCGCCCGCTTCTCGATGGTGCGGGTGGGTATCGGCATCTACGGTCTGTCGCCGTTCGCGGACCAGACGTCGCAGGATTTGGGCCTCATCCCGGTGATGACGCTGCGGGGGCGCATCGCCGCCGTGCGCCGCGTGGCTGCGGGGGCCGGGGTGTCCTACGACTACCTGTGGCGGGCACCGGTCGACGGCTACCTCGCCCTCGTGCCACTCGGCTACGCGGACGGCGTGCCCCGCCAGGCCTCCGGAACCGCGTGGGTCGACATCTCTGGACGCTCGCATCCGCTGGTCGGGCGCATCGCGATGGATCAGTTCGTCGTCAGCGTCGGCCAGGAACGTGTGACGGTCGGCGACGAGGTCGTACTGTTCGGCAACCCGGAGACCGGTGTGCCGAGCGCGACCGACTGGGCCGACGCCGCCGGTACCATCAACTACGAGATCGTTACCCGGATCGGCCGCCGAGTTACCCGCAGCTACCGGAACGCGGTCGACGGCGCGGCGGGCGGCACCCGGCCCGGTGGCTGCGTTCGTCCCGGCGGCGGTTCGCGCTGATGCGCGCCGTCATCCCCGACGCCGACAGCATGCACGAGTTCGGCCGCGCGGTCGCGGGGCTGCTGCAGGCCGGCGACCTGATCGTGCTGACCGGGCCCCTCGGCGCCGGAAAGACGACCTTCACCCGCGGCCTGGGGGAGGGTCTGCAGGTGCGCGGCTCGGTCACCAGCCCCACCTTCGTACTGGCCCGCACCCACCCCAGCACGATCGGAGGACCCCCGCTCGTGCACGTCGACGCCTACCGGCTCGGAAGCGCCCTCGAGCTGGATGACCTCGACATCGATTTCGCCCGGTCGATCGTCGTGGTCGAGTGGGGTCGCGGGATGCTCAACGGTATCGCCGAATCCTGGCTCGATATCGAGATCGAACGGCCCGTCGGGGCCTCGCAGGCGGCCACATCCGTCGTCGCCGACGAGGCCGAGGTGCTCGACCTCGACGAGCCGCGCACGGTCACGGTCACACCGCACGGCCCCCGCTGGCCGAACGAATTCGACGGAGATTGCTTTCCGACAGGCCCATGACGGGCACGATTCGGCTCTAGAGCCCAAAATCTCCGTCGAATTCGTTCACGGCGGCCGACGAGCAGGCATCGGCGGCACAGCACATCGGCGGCGCAGCGCATTGGACACAGCGAATAGGCTGGTGACGTGCTTCTCGCCATCGATACTTCCGCCGGAACGAGCGTCGCGGTCGTGGATCTCGCCCGAGGCGTCATCGCCGAACACGCCACCGACGACACTATGCGCCACGCCGAGGTGGTCGGCCGCCTGATCGCCGACTGCCTCAGCGACGCGGCCGTGCCGATCAGCGGCCTCTCCGCGGTGGTCGGCGGCATGGGTCCCGGCCCCTTCACCGGCCTCCGGGTGGGCATCGCCGCCGCGCGGGTCTTCGCGTTGGGCGCCGGGGTTCCCTTCGTGCCCGTCGTCAGCCACGATGCGCTCGCCTTCGGCCGCTATCAGGCCGGCCACACCGGTCCGCTCGTCGTCGTCACCGATGCCCGTCGCCGCGAGGTGAACTGGTCTGTGTACAGTGGGGCGGATGCCGTGGGTCTTCCGATCCGGGTCGACGGTCCTGGCGTGGCCCGGCCGGCCGTGCTGCGGGAGTCCGACTGGGCGCATGCTGGGGTGCCCCGCTTCGACGCGGTCGCCGTGTCCGCCGGGGAGCTGGGGCAGGTCGCCGAGCTGATGTGGGCCCACCAGCGCCCGTTCGCCGCCGACACGGCGCTCTACCTGCGCTCGCCGGATGTCACCGTGTCCAACGGCCCGAAACGGGTGAGTTGATCATGTGGCAGCTGCGGCGCGCCCGGGCCGCCGATGTGGACGCCATCATGGCGCTCGAGACCCGTATCTTCGTCAACGACGCGTGGTCCGCCGAGGCGATGGCCCAGGACGTGGTCAATCCGAACTGTTACTACCTGGTGGCCTTCCCCCCCGATGAGCCCGACCGAATCGAGGGCTACGCCGGGCTGCAGGCCCTGCAGGGAGCGCGCGAGGGCGACATTCAGACCATCGCGGTCACCGAAGAGGCCCGCGGTCACGGCCTCGGCCGAACCCTGATGCTCAGCCTGATCGCCGAGGCCCGGAAGCGGGGCATGCGCGAGGTGTTCCTCGAGGTGCGGGCCGACAACCCGCCGGCCCAGGAGCTCTACCGCCGGCTCGGCTTCGAGGAGTTGGGCATCCGCCCTGGCTACTACCAGCCCGACAACGTCGACGCGATCGTGATGCGACTGCACGTGCCTGACGCCGAGATGCAGATGACACCGGCAGAGGCCGCACCGGAGGCCACCGAATGACCACCCTGAACGCGCAGACCACCCTGAACGCGATGACCGCGCAGAACCCCGCCAACCCGCTCGTGCTCGGCATCGAGACCTCCTGCGACGAGACCGGAATCGGAATCGTCCGCGGAACCACCCTGCTTTCCAACACGATCGCGTCGTCGATGGACGAACACGCCCGCTACGGCGGAGTCGTGCCGGAGGTGGCCGCGCGCGCGCACCTGGAGGAGCTCGTTCCGGCGATCCGGGCGGCCGCGCTGGAGGCCGGCATCCGTTTGCAGGACATCGATGCGGTGGCCGTGACCTGCGGCCCCGGTCTGGCCGGCGCGCTCATGGTCGGGGTCGGCGCGGCCAAGGCACTCGCCATCTCTCTCGGCAAACCGATTTACGCGGTCAACCACCTGGTCGGTCACGTCGGGGCCGATGTGCTTCGACTCGGCGCAGACGACTCCACGGAGCCGCTGGAATACCCCACCGTTGCACTCCTCGTCAGCGGCGGTCACACCTCACTGCTGCTGGTGCGCGATCTGGTCTCCGATGTCGAACTGCTCGGCGAGACCATCGACGACGCGGCCGGCGAGGCCTTCGACAAGGTGGCCCGCCTGCTCGGCCTGCCCTACCCGGGCGGACCCCAGATCGACCGGGCCGCGCGGGAAGGCAATCCCGCCGCCATCCGTTTCCCCCGCGGTCTCAGCCAGACCAAGGACATGGCGAAACACCGGTACGACTTCTCGTTCTCCGGGCTCAAGACCTCGGTCGCGCGCTGGGTCGAGCAGAGACGCGACGCGGATGAGCCGGTGCCGCTGGCCGACGTGGCCGCCAGTTTCCGAGAGGCGGTCGTCGACATCCTCCTGACCAAAGCCGTCGCTGCCTGCGTCGACCTCGGTGTGCCGAGGCTCCTGCTCGGGGGCGGCGTGATCGCCAACGCTCGGCTGCGTCAGGTGGCCCAGGAGCGCACGAACGCCGCCGGCATCGCCCTGCGCATCCCGCCTCTGTCGCTCTGCACCGACAACGGCGCCATGATCGCGGCCCTCGGGGCGCAGCTGATCATGGCCGGGCATGCGCCGTCGTCACTGGAGTTCGGGGCGGACTCCACTCTTCCGGTCTCCGAGATCCAAGTCTGAAACCCCCTCCCACCGGTATTTCGCCACCGGACGGGTATTCTGGCTTCGGCAGGCGACATTTGTTCGTGCGATCAACACCTTGTCCGACTGGGAGCCAGATCGGCAGCCCAGATGCACCATTCCCGAAGGAGCAATCGACATGACCGACCCCAACGAGCCGCCGGTTAGCCCGCCCATGTTCCAGCCGCCGGCGGCGCAGGCCGCTCCGGCCTACGCCCAGCCGGGCTACCCCCAGCCCTACGCGCCGCAGGGCCCGTCCGAGAAGTACAACGTGCTGTCCATCGTGTCGCTCGTGACCTCGGTGCTCGGGATCTCCCTGGTCGGCATCATCACCGGCCACATCGGTCTGAGTCAGATCGGGAAGACCGGAGAAAAGGGACGGGGACTCGCGATCGCCGGCCTCATTGTCGGCTACGCCGGCCTGGCGGCTCAGCTCCTGGCCGTCGTCCTGCTGATCCCGTTGATGATCGCGATCGCGAACGACCCGACCCTGCTCAATACCTACTGACCCGGTGGCCACGGGCAGAAACCCTGCGCGTCGATGGCCCGTGACCCGATATGCAACCAGCGACGCCACCCCGTCGTCCGGAAAGGAATGAATTCGCATGAGCGATTCCAACAACCCCAGCAACCCTGACGTGCCCCGCGTGCCTGACGTGCCGCAGGTGCCCGGCGTACCGCAGGTGCCCGACGTGCCACAGGTCCCCGATATCCCGCGCGACGAGCAGGGGGCGTCTGCCGCCCCGCCGGCGTACAACGGCCCGACCCCGCCGGCCTCCGTCCCGCCCTCCTACGGCGGCCCGACCCAGCCGCCCGGCTACGGCGCCCCGACGATGACCCAGGCACCTGCCTATGGCGACGCGTATTCGTCGCCCTACGGTGCGGTCGCCGCGAAGCAGCCGATTCTCAGCATCCTGGCGCTGGTCGCCGGCGTTATCGGCGTGCTCGGCTCGCCGATCGTGTTCCTCCCGATTGTGGGTGGCATCCTCGGACTATTCATCCCCGCCGCCGCGGTCGTCCTGGGCTTCCTCGGCAAGTCGAAGGAGCCGCAGGCGAGGGGCTTCTGGCTGACCGGGCTGATCACGGGGTTCATCGGCGTCGGGCTGGCACTGGTCAGTATCGTGATCTGGTCTGTCTTCTTCGCCACCATCCCTACCTCGTCGTACTGAGCGGAAGATAGCAGCGGGGATGGTTGGGGAGGAACGGGACTGGTCCCGCAACGATGACTTCCGGGTCGACCTCACCCGGCCTCCGGCGCCCGCTCCGGGGGAGCTGGACTACGCGTCGACCATCACAGCCCCCACCGAATGGGTGCCGTACGTCTACACCGACAGCGAGCTGAGCGCGCAGGCAGACCGGAGCGGGCTGTCCATCGCATCGCTCGTCTTCGGGCTGCTCGGGCTGCTGATCGCGGTCTTCGGCGTCTGGGGCGCGGCGCTCTCCCTGGCCGCGGTCGTGCTGGCCGTGATGGCCCGCCTGACCGAGCGCCGTGCCGGCACCGTGTGGGCCTACGGGCTGTGGACCGGGCTGGCGGGGCTGGTCCTCGCGGTCGGGTGGGTGTTGATCGTCACGCAGGTGCTGACGGTCGTGCCCGGCTGAGCCGCGCTGTCCTTCGCCGCTGGCCTTAGTCGAGTGGCGGAACCCGCTCCACCAGCAGAGCCACCCGGTGACCGGCGGCCCGGGTGAGCACGAGCGTCGCCGACTCGGGGCCCTTGAGCTTCAGTCGGGTGCGCAGGGTGGCCGGGTCGACGTCCACGCCGCGTTTCTTGATCTCGAGAGTGCCGATGCGGCGTTCCTGTAGGGCCAGCCGCAGCTTCTTCTCGTCGACGGGCAGCACCTCGAGCACCCGGAATGCGGTGGCGAAGGGCGTGCGGTGCAGGGTCTCGGAGGTGAGGTACGCGATCCCCTCGCTCAGCATCGACGCGTCGAGCGACCGGGCCAGGTCCCCGATCAGACGTGCACGGATGATCGCGCCGTCCGGTTCGTACAGGTAGTCGCCCAGCACTCCCACCGGGGCATCCGTACTGTCGTGGGGCGCGGTCAGTTCGTGAATCCCGGTTCGGCCGAGCAACAGGGCGGAGCGACGGATGCCGGCGCGTGCCAGTGCTCCGAACCACAGCCCCATCTCCACGAGCTTGCCGTCCACGGAGACCCACTGCGCCTCGGCCTCCGCGGGGATCAGCTCGCGGTCGTGGCCCGGCCCGAGCTTGACGCCGACGGGCATCCGCTCACTGAGACCGAAGACGAAATCGAGGTGGGGGGAGTAGTCCTCCGGCCGGGTCAGGCGCGAGGTGTTGGAGTGCCCGGCGGTGCGCCGGGCCGGGTCGAGCCAGGCGGCGTCGAAGCCAGCCAGGTCGATGTCTTCCGCGGACGAGTGCAGCACGCTCGCGTTCTCGAACGGAGCCAGGTTGTAGCTGGCGACGGTCGCGGTCACCTCGTCGGCGTCCACCCCCGTGACCGTGAGGTCCATGGCGGCCAGGGCCATGGCGTCGCCTCCGATGCCGCAGCCGAGGTCGACGACCCGGTCCAGGTACGCGCCCGCGAAGCGGCCGGCGTGCAGCGCCGCCACCCTCAACCGGGTGGCCTGCTCGAGGCCGGCCTCCGTAAACAGCATGCGGCCGGCGAACTCGCCGAACTTGGGCACGGCCCTGGCGCGGAGCCGGGACTGGCTGAGCACCGCGGTGACCAGGTCGGGGCTGTGTCCGGCCTTGCGGAGTTCGCTCACCACCCGCACGACGTCGGCGGCCGGGTCGTACGGCGGCAACGAGTCCAGCAGGCGCAAACCGCCCGGCGATAACAGCTCGACGAGCTCTGAGCGTTCCATCGTGCAAACCTATCAACACGGCGCATCTGGCACTCACGTTGCGTGAGTGCCAGATGCGCCCTAAACTCGTCTTAGCACTCTCGCTGTGAGTCTGCTAACTATGTCTTAGCTAAGAAAGAGGTCAACCGTGTCGGTCTCCATCAAGCCGCTCGAGGATCGCATCGTCATCAAGCAGGTCGACGCAGAGCAGACCACCGCATCAGGTCTGGTCATTCCTGACACCGCCAAGGAAAAGCCCCAGGAGGGCGAAGTTGTCGCAGTCGGCCCCGGCCGCATCGACGACAACGGCAACCGCATTCCACTCGACGTCGCCGTCGGCGACAAGGTGATCTACTCCAAGTACGGTGGAACCGAAGTCAAGTTCGGTGGCGAGGACCTCCTCGTCCTGTCGGCCCGCGACGTGCTCGCAGTCGTCGTTCGCTAGCCACACCCACGCAACGGTAGAATCCCGGATGGCCCTGGCCATCCGGGATTCGTCGTTAAGAAAGGTCCGCTGTGGCGCAAGACCCTCTTTCACCCGGGAAAATCCGCGCGGCCCGCCCGGCGCGGTCGGAGCAAAGCAAGGGACTGATCTACGCGGTCCTCGCCTACGCCCTCTGGGGCGCCCTGCCGCTCTACTTTCTGCTCCTCGCGCCCAGTGGTGCCTTCGAGATCGTGGCCTGGCGGGTTCTCTTCTCTCTGGTGTTCTGCGCACTGCTGATCACGGTCACGCGCAAGTGGAAGTCCTTCCTCGCGCTGCTGCGGAGGCCCCGCATCGTGTTCACGATGGGTCTGGCCGGCCTCCTGATCTTCGTCAACTGGCAGACCTACGTCTTCGCCGCCCTCAGCGGCCACGTGGTCGAGGCAGCCCTCGGCTACTTCATCAACCCGATCGTGACCGTGTTCCTCGGCGTCATTCTGCTGCGCGAGCGTCTGCGCCTGCTGCAGTGGGTAGCCGTGGGAATCAGCCTCGGGGCCGTCGTCGTGCTCACCGTCGGCTACGGCTCGCTGCCGTGGGTGTCACTCATCCTCGCGTTCTCGTTCGGCTTCTACGGTTTGATCAAGAAAAGGGTCGGCCGTGACGTCGATGCCGTCGCCGGACTCACCCTCGAAACGGTCTGGCTCGCACCCATCGCCGTGGTGCAGCTGATCGTGGTGGCCTCCGTCTCCGGTCTCACCTTCGGAAGCGTGTCCACCTGGCATACCGTGGGGCTGCTGGCAGCAGGTGTTGTGACCGCCGTGCCGCTGTTGTTCTTCGCCGCCGCGGCCCGGCGCCTGCCTCTGACCTACATGGGTCTGATCCAGTACTTCGCTCCGATCCTGCAGTTCCTGGTCGGCGTCTTCGTGCTGCTCGAGCCCATGCCTCCCGAGCGCTGGGTCGGTTTCGCACTGGTCTGGGTGGCGCTGGTCCTTCTCACGACCGACATGGTCCTCACCGGACGCGCGCCCCGGCGTGCGTCCCTTGAACCGGTCTGAGCCCCGCTACGCTCGGGGACGCACCTCGTACGTGAAAGGACACCGGATGCGCACTGCGTCGACTTCCCTGCCCGTCCACCTCGTCGGGGCGCTCGCCTGCGTGCTCCTGCTGTCCGGATGCAGGGCCGAGGTCGCGCCGCCCGTAGTCGAGCCCGCTGCCGCCGCGTCCGTCGTGGTGGCTCCGTCCGGTGACGGTACCGTGCGCCTCGGAACCCTGTTCCCCATGACGGGCCCGTCGGCGGCCAGTGGTGCGGCACAGGTGGCCGGCTCCGAACTGGCCGCCCGCGAGATCACCGAGCAGGGCCGCATTCTCGGCACTCCGATCGAGATCATCCACCGCGACTCCGCCGTCGACCCGGCGACGTCGCTGACCGACTTGTTGGCCCGTGGCGTCGACGTCGTGCTGTGGGACGCCACCGTTCCGATGCCGGGCGATCTGGCCGCCGCCGTCGCGGCGGCGCCGGTGGTACTGCTGTGGCTCGGCGACTTCGCAAACGGGGGCACGCCGCTGGCCGCCAGTGACGGCTTCGCTGCGCGCCTGCGCACCCTCGATCCAGGGCTGGTCGACACTGCCGGCGGCGGTGAAGCCTATGACGGAGTTGTCCTGAGCGCCCTGGCAGCAGCACGGGCCGGAGACGACGGTGCGGCGTCGATCAGGCCCGCTCTCGACCAGGTGAGTACCGGGGCGTTCGCCTGCGCATCCTGGGGAGAATGTGCGGCCGCGCTGGCCGATGCGCAACAGATCGCCTATCAGGGCGTCACCGGCCGCCGATCGTAACGATTTGGTCTGCGTTACACGGATGTAACCCGGTTGCCTTGTTTCGCGCGATTCCTGTCAATAATGTGACAGAACGGCAGTCAATCGACCGCTGTCATTTCTCATTCCTAGTCCCAAGGAGCAACATGAGCGTATTCGCGAAGGCCTCGGCCTCCCGCTCAGTTCGGGCAGTCGTCACTGGAGTCGCCCTCGTCGGCGTCAGTGCACTTCTGCTCACCGGCTGCAGCAGCAACACCGCTGAGCCGGCTGCATCGGAAGCCCCCGCCGCGAGCGGAGACGCCCAGGCCATCACGGCCGGCGACCGCGACCTGACCCTGAAGATCGGCACCATCCTTCCCCAGAGTGGTGCCCTGGCTTTCCTCGGCCCGCCCGAAGAAGCCGGCGTCGCCCTGGCCGTCAAGGACATCAACGACGCGAACCTCGGCTTGACCGTTGAGGCCATCTTCCGTGACTCCGGCGACACCACGACGGACACCGCGACCGGTTCGGTGACCGACCTTCTCTCGCAGAAGGTTTCCGCCATCATCGGCGCGGCATCCTCCGGCGTCTCCAAGACCGTGATCGACCAGATCACCGGCGCGGGCGTCGTGCAGTTCTCCCCGGCCAACACCTCGGCGGACTTCACGAAGTATGCCGACAAGGACCTCTACTGGCGCACCGCCCCGTCCGACCTGCTGCAGGGTGAAGTCCTGGGCACCCAGATCGCCGACGACGGCAACAGCACCCTCGGCCTGATCGTGCTCAACGACTCGTACGGCACCGGCCTGGCCGAGTCCACCACGACCGCCTTCGAGGCTGCGGGCGGCGAGGTCGTCGCCACGTCCCTGTTCAACGAGGGTGACTCCAACTTCGCCGCTCAGATCTCCGAAGTGACCGCCGCCAACCCCGACGCGATCGCCCTGATCACGTTCGACCAGGCCAAGGTCATCACCCCCGCACTGGTCGGCTCCGGCTTCCCCGGTGGCAACCTGTACTTCGTGGACGGCAACCTGTCCGACTACAGCAAGGACTTCGACGCCGGCATCATCACCGGTGCCAAGGGCACGCTGCCCGGCCTCGACGTGGGAACGCTCGGCGACTTCACCGATCGTCTCAAGGAGATCGACCCCACCCTGACCGACTTCAGCTACGCGGCAGAATCTTACGACGCCGTCATGCTCGTCGCGCTTGCGGCCTACGCGGCCAACGACGTCTCGGGTGAGGCCATCTCCAAGCACCTCCGCCAGGTCTCTGGGGGAACCGGCGACGGCACCACGGTCTCCGACTTCACCGCGGCGGCTAAGGCCCTCGCGGACGGCGACCAGGTCGACTACGACGGCTTCTCCGGCCCGGTCACGTTCGATGAGAACGGCGACCCGACCGAGGCAACCATCGGCGTCTACGAGTACCTCGAAGACAACACGTACAAGCGCATCAACTAGTCACGATTCGTCGCTGACCAGCATTCGATCTGGAAGGGCCCCGACTTCGGTCGGGGCCCTTCTTCGTTCGCCCGGTGACGGCCGTCACCCGGTGACGCCCCTCCCGGACACCAGCGGCGTCACCGGATCCGGAGCACCGGACACACGGAAGCGGCGCCCGAAGATCTCGGGCGCCGCTTCGTCGTGCGGGGCAGTCGGTGCGGGCGGCTCCGGCTAGTCGTCCTGGCCGAGGGTGCCGAGGTAGAGGCCGATCACCTTGGGATCGTTCAGCAGCTCGCGGCCGGTGCCCGTGTAGGCGTCACGGCCCTGATCGAGCACGTAACCGCGGTCGCAGATCTGCAGGCATCGGCGCGCATTCTGCTCCACCATGATCGTGGTCACGCCGGCCTTGTTGATCTCCTTGACACGCAGGAAAGCCTCGTCCTGGCGCACGGGGGAGAGGCCTGCGCTCGGCTCGTCGAGCAGCAGCACGTGCGGGCCCATCATCAGCGCCCGCGACATGGCCACCATCTGGCGTTCCCCGCCGGACAGCGATCCGGCGCGCTGCTGCAGACGCTTCCCGAGCTCCGGGAAGATCTCCGTGACGAACTCGAGGCGTTCGGTCAGGCCTTTCGGCTTCAGGAACATGCCCATCTCCAGGTTCTCCTGGATCGTGAGCGTGGGGAAGACGTTGTTCGTCTGGGGCACGAAACCGACGCCCTTGGCCACGAGCTTGTTCGCCTTGAGGTTGGTGATGTTCTCGCCGCGAAGCAGGATCTCACCCTCCCGAACCTTGACCTGGCCGAAGATCGACTTGAGCAGCGTGGACTTGCCGGCGCCGTTCGGGCCGATGATCCCGATCAGCTCGCCGTCGTAGGCGGTCAGGGAGCAGGCGTTGAGGATGTTGACGCCCGGCAGGTAGCCGGCCGTCACCGTCTTGACCTCGACGACGGGCTGCCCGGTGGGGGTGTAGGCCGGCGCGGCGGCAGGGCTGGTGTTCGTCAATCGAGCAACTCCTTAATGGCTTCCACACGTTCTGTTTCGGCGGCCGGATCCTCGCCGAGGTCCTCGTCGTGGTGCTGACCCAGGTAGGCGTCGATCACGGCGGGGTTACGCATCACCTCGTGCGGGTCGCCCTCGGCGACCACGCGGCCCTCGGCCATCACGATGACCCAGTCGGCGATGTGGCGCACCATGTGCATGTCGTGTTCGACGAAGAGAACCGTCATGCCCTCCGCCTTCAGGTTGAGGATGTGGTCCAGTAGCGACTGCGTCAGTGCCGGGTTCACCCCGGCCATCGGCTCGTCGAGCATCACCAGGCTCGGCTCGCTCATCAACGCCCGTGCCATCTCGAGCAGTTTGCGCTGCCCGCCGGAGAGGCTGGCGGCGTAGTCGTCCTTCTTGGTGTCGAGCTTGAACCGTTCGAGGATATCGAGGGCCCGCACCCTATTCGCCTCCTCCTGCTTGGCCCAGAAGAAGGGGAAGATCGCCCGGAACAGGTTCTCGCCGGCCTGGCCCTTGGCGCCGAGCAGCATGTTGTCCATGACGGTCAGCAGGCCGAGCGCCTTGGTGAGCTGGAAAGTGCGCACCTGGCCCATCCGGGCCACCTTGAACGCGGGCATCCCCGACAGTGGGCGACCCTCGAAGGTCCACGACCCGGTGTCGGGCTTGTCGAAGCCCGTCAGCAGGTTGAACAGGGTGGTCTTGCCGGCTCCGTTGGGCCCGATCAGCGCCGTGATGGCGCCGCGCGGGATCTCGACGTGGTCGACGTCGACGGCCTTGAGACCGCCGAAGGTTCGACTCACGCCGTCGGCAACCAAGATCGGGTCGCGCTTCTTGCAGCCCGGTTCGGCCTCGCCGATGTGCAGGTCGGTCGACTTGACCGGCTTGTTGCTGGGAACGGTGTTATTTGACAAAGGCCAACTCCTTCTTGTTTCCGAAGATGCCTTGCGGTCTGAAGATGACTATAAGCATGATCGCCACTCCAACCAGGATGAAGCGCAGCTGGCCGGCCTGGATGCTGGTGATGAACGGGATCCAGCCTGCCTCCACTGCTCGGGCGATGAACCCGGAGAAGAAGGAGAGCAGAACCCAGAAGACCATCGAGCCGATGACCGGCCCGAGAATCGTCGACGCGCCGCCGAGCAGGAGGATCGCGTAGATGAAGAACGTCAGGGACGTCTGATAATTCGAGGGCACCACGGCACGGGGAAGCACGAAGATCATTCCGGCGATCGTGCCGAACACGCCACCGAGAATCAGGGACTGCATCTTGTAGGAGTAGACGTTCTTGCCGAGCGCGCGCACAGCATCCTCGTCTTCACGGATTCCCTTGATCACGCGACCCCACGGGCTGCGCATGATCTGCCAGGTGAACAGGCAGGCGAGGGCCACGATCGACCAGGCCACGATGCGCAGCCACCAGTCATACTCGTTGTACTCGAAGGGGCCGAAGCCGTAGCGCCCCTCCGGGATCGGGTTGAGGCCGGCGAAACCGCCCTTGTAGCCGCTCAGGCCGTTCGCGGAACCCGTGATGGACTGGAACGTGTTCGTCGTGAACAGGAGGCGCACGATCTCGGCCGCCGCGATCGTCACGATCGCGAGGTAGTCCGCGCGCAGGCGGAGCGTCGGGATGCCCAGGACCAGGGCGAAAACGATGGATGCGCCGACCCCCACCAGCACGGCACCCCAGACGGGGAAACCGAAGCTGAGGGTGGAGATGGCGAACCCGTAGGCTCCGAGGGCCATGAAGCCGGCCTGGCCGAAGTTCAGGAGGCCGGTGTATCCGAAGTGGATCGCCAGCCCGAGTGCCGCGAGGGCGTAGGCGGCGGTGGTCGGGCTGATCAGCTCGACGGCTGCGTTGCTAAAGATTGCTCCCCAGTCGATCATCGGATGCCCTTCTAGCCAATTCTCTCTTTGCGACCCAGGATGCCTTGCGGCCGAAGCAGCAACACCAGGATCAACACGACAAGTGCACCGACGTATTTAAGGTCGGAGGGAAGCCACAGCGTCGACAGTTCGACGAACAGGCCGACGATGATCGAACCGATCAGGGCGCCGAAAGCGGTGCCGAGACCGCCGAGGGTCACGGCCGCGAAGACGAGCAGCAGGATCTGGAAACCCATGTCCCAGCTGACGCCCGGACGGAAGTAGGCCCACAGAATTCCGCTGAGGCCGGCGAGGGCCCCACCGAGCACCCAGACGATCCGGATGACGCCGTCGACGTCGATCCCGCTGGCCGAGGCCAGGCTGGGATTGTCGGAGACCGCGCGGGTGGCCTTGCCGATGCGGGTGCGCAGCAGGAAGTAGGAAACGGCCAACAGCACCACGATGCTGATGCCCATGCTGGCCACGTCGATCATCGAGAGCCGGATCGGACCCAGCTGCATGTCGGCGAGGCCGGATCCCGGAAGCTGGCTCGTTCCGCCGCCGACGAAGATCTGGAACAGGTAGCGCAGGGCGAGCGAGAGACCGATGCTCACGATCATCAGTGGGATCAGACCGACGCCCTTGCGACGCAGCGGCTTCCAGATCACCGCGTCCAGGCTCCAGCCGAAGCCCGCGCTCAGCACGACGGCGATGATGATCGCCAGCCAGATCGGCAGGCCGAGCGTGACCGAGAAGAGGAGGGACATCAGCGCGCCGAAGGTGATCATCTCCGCATGCGCGAAGTTGCTCAGCCCGGTGGTGCCGAAGATCAGGGACAGCCCGATCGCGGCCAGGGCCAGGAGCAGACCGAAGTTCAGCCCATTGACGAACCGATTGATGAACTGGTCGAAGAAGCTCACCGTCGTGCGCGTGCCCTCACCGAGGAAGAAGTTGACCGACTTCACCTTCGTGAGCGCGAACTCCGCCTCGATCACGCTGCCGCCCTTGGCGACGACGACGCCCTCGGGGAGGGTCTCCTCATCGAGGGTGACGGTGTAGGTGGCCTTCTCGGGCACGCCGACCTTCCACTTGCCGTCGGCACCCGTTTCCACGGATGCTTCATAGCCGGCCCCCTCGACGGTGATCAGCACATTGTCGAGTGGTTTCTGGTCGAACTGCACATTGCCGGTGAGGACGAACTCGTACTCGTCGGTTCCGACCTCGTCGGCATGAGCCGGACTGGCCGAGACGGTGGCGAATGTGGACATCGTCAGGGCTGCAAAGAGCAGGCCGAGAAAGATCACCAGCATTCTGGGTGAGAATCTGCGAACAGCTTCAGGGGAATTCACTGCACCTCCATGGCGGCACCGTTGGGTCTGTGACCGAGCGTGCCCCGGGTCTCACCTACCAACATCTTTGTTGACAGTAAGTGAAGATTATGTCGCATATGTAACGACGACGGCCGACACTCCCTAGATTCTCTGCTGAGGAATGCGCGGAGCGCAACGTCGCTTAACATTGAGAAGCCGGTAATCAAGTTGGATGGCCGCGTTTTCTCCACTTTCCTGCATTATTAAAAGGGGTTTTATGGATCAGCCAGATCCGTTCGGTTTCACCGGGCTCACGTACGACGACGTCCTTCTCCTTCCGGGGCACACCGACGTCATTCCCAGTGAAGCCGAGACAACGTCTCGGTTGACGCGCCGGATCAGCGTGGCCACGCCGCTGCTGTCCAGCGCGATGGACACCGTCACCGAGACCCGGATGGCCATCGCGATGGCCCGTGAGGGTGGCCTCGGCGTGCTGCACCGCAACCTCTCGATCGCGGACCAGGCCGAGCAGGTCGACCTCGTCAAACGCAGCGAATCCGGCATGATTACCAATCCGGTAACAACTTCGCCCGACGCCACCGTTGCGGAGGTCGACGCCCTCTGCGGGCAGTATCGGATCAGCGGTCTCCCCGTCGTCGACGGCGACGGCGTGCTCGTGGGCATCATCACAAACCGGGACATGCGGTTCGTCTCCACCACCAAAAAGCACACGACCCGGGTGCGCGAGGTGATGACGACGGCACCGCTGATCACGGGCAAGGTCGGCATGGCCCCGATGGACGCCGTCGCCATCTTCGCCACCCACAAGATCGAGAAGCTTCCCCTCGTCGACGACCACGGCCGCCTGACGGGCCTGATCACGGTCAAGGACTTCGACAAGAGCGAGGAATACCCCTTCGCCACCAAGGACGACGCCGGACGACTGCGCGTCGGCGCGGCCATCGGCTTCTTCGGCGACGCCTGGCAGCGCGCCACCTCACTTCTCGAGGCGGGCGTCGACGTGCTCGTGGTCGACACCGCCAACGGCGACAGCGCCGGGGTGCTCGAGATCATCCGTCGCCTGAAGTCCGACCCTGCCTTCGAGGGGGTCGACGTGATCGGCGGCAACGTGGCCACCCGCTCCGGCGCCCAGGCCCTCATCGACGCCGGCGCCGACGCGATCAAGGTCGGGGTCGGCCCCGGCTCGATCTGCACCACCCGCATCGTCGCCGGCGTCGGCGTGCCGCAGATCACCGCCGTCTACCAGGCGTCGCTCGCGGCTCGGGAGACCGGCATCCCGGTCATCGCCGACGGCGGGCTGCAGTACTCCGGCGACATCGCCAAGGCACTGGTCGCCGGCGCGGACACCGTCATGCTGGGCTCTCTGCTCGCCGGCTGTGACGAGAGCCCCGGCGAACTCGTCTTCGTCAACGGCAAGCAGTTCAAGACCTACCGCGGCATGGGGTCGCTCGGCGCGTTGCAGAGCCGCGGCACGAAGACCTCCTACTCCAAGGACCGTTACTTCCAGTCGGATGTCCCCTCCGACGACAAGCTCATCCCGGAAGGCATCGAGGGCCAGGTCCCGTATCGCGGACCGGTGTCCGCCGTGGCCTACCAGCTGATCGGCGGCCTGCGCCAGTCCATGTTCTACGTGGGCGCGCGTACGATCGACGAGCTCAAGCAGAAGGGTAAGTTCGTTCGGATCACGTCCGCCGGGCTCAAGGAGTCGCACCCGCACGACGTGCAGATCGTGGTCGAGGCGCCCAACTACCGCCGCTGACAGTACTCGAGGGTGACTAGGTGGCCGCGGCCAGCCGGGAGACCGCTTCCGCGAGCACCTCAGGTGAACACCCGAAGTTGAGACGCGCGAAGCCCCGGCCCGGTTCGCCGAACATCGGGCCGGGGCTGAGTGCGACCCGGGCCTGCTCGAGTGCGATCAGCGCCGGGTCGTCACCCCAGCCGAGGCTCCGCAGATCAAGCCAGGCCAGGTAGCCGGCCCCTGGCTGCCGGTAGCCGACCCCGGGCAGTTGCGCGTCGAGCAGGGCGGCGAGCTCACGGCGATTGTCGTCGAGGGCCGCGATCACCCCGTCCAGCCACGGCTCCCCGTCGCGGAACGCCGCGATGCCGGCGATCAGCCCGAACTGGCTTGTGCGCCAGGATACCTCCTGGGGCAGGGCGGCGAGCTCGGCGCGCATCCGTTCGCCGGCGGTGACGAGAAGCGCGCATTTGAGGCCGGCCAGGTTCCAGGCCTTGCTCGCGCTCGTCACGCAGACGCCGTGGTCTGCGGCCTCGGTGGAGACGGTGAGGTAGGGCGTGAAAGCGGCGTCGGTGTAGGTCAGCGGGGCGTGGACCTCGTCGCTGACGACCGTGACGCCGTAGTGGGCGGCGAGCCCGGACAGCGCCGTGAGGTCCTGGACGGTGTGCGGATGCCCGATCGGGTTGTGCGGGTTGCAGAGCAGGACGCAGCGCACGCCCGATTGGAAGGCGCGCTCGAGGCCGTCCAGGTCGAGGGTCCAGCCGGTCTGACCGGCGAGGAGCGGCACGGCGTGCGGCACCCCGCCGGCCTCGGGCACGAGGTCGAAGAAGGGCGGGTAGACCGGGGGAGTGATCACAACCCGGTCGCCGGGCCTGATCAGCATTCGCAGGGTCTCCACGATGGCCACGCTGACATCCGTCGTGGTGGTCACCTGCTCCGGGTCGACCTGCCAGCCCCAGCGGCGACCGGCGAATCCCGCGAAGGCCGCGCCAAGCCCGTTGACCGGTGCGACATACCCGGTGTCGCTGCGCCGCACCGCCGCTGTCAACGCGTCCCGGATGGGTTCGGCGAGCGGAAAGTCGGACTCGGCGACGAATAGCGGCAGCACATCGGCGGGAAAACTGCGCCATTTCATGCTGGTGCGCTCGCGCAGGAGGGACAGAGGGTCGGCGGTGACGTCCATCACCTCAGGATGCACCCCGCGGCATCCGTCGTCGAGGAGCGCCGCGGCACCTAAACTGAAATCATGGAAATCGAGATCGGCCGCTCCAAGCGCGCCCGCCGCGTGTACGCCTTCGACGACATCGCGATTGTGCCCAGCCGGCGCACCCGCGACCCGGAGGATGTGTCGGTCAACTGGACCATCGACGCCTATCAGTTCTCGATCCCGTTCCTCGCGGCGCCGATGGACTCCGTGGTGTCCCCGCAGACGGCCATCATGATGGGTCAGCTCGGCGGTGTCGGCGTGCTCGACCTCGAGGGCCTCTGGACCCGCTACGACAACCCCGAGCCGCTCCTCGCCGAGATCCGCGAGCTGCCCGCCGACCGGGCCACCGCGCGCATGCAGGAGATGTACTCCGAGCCGATCAAGCCCGAGCTCGTCACCGCCCGCCTCGCGGAGATCCGCGCGGCCGGCGTGACCGTGGCCGGCGCCCTGTCGCCGCAGCGCACGCAGGAATTGTACGAGACCGTCGTCGCCGCCGGCGTCGACCTGTTCGTCATCCGCGGAACCACCGTTTCTGCCGAGCACGTCTCGCAGAACCAGGAGCCCCTCAATCTCAAGAAGTTCATCTACGAACTCGACGTGCCCGTGATCGTGGGCGGGGCGGCGACCTACACCGCGGCCCTGCACCTCATGCGCACGGGTGCGGCCGGCGTGCTCGTCGGCTTCGGCGGCGGCGCTGCCTCGACCACGCGCGCCTCCCTCGGCATCCACGCGCCCATGGCCACGGCCGTCGCCGATGTCGCCGGTGCCCGCCGGGACTACATGGACGAGTCCGGTGGACGCTATGTGCACGTCATCGCTGACGGCGGACTCAACACCTCCGGCGACATCGTCAAGGCCATCGCCTGCGGCGCCGACGCCGTCATGCTCGGCACCGCGCTGGCCCGGGCGACGGATGCCCCCGGCGGCGGCTTCCACTGGGGCGCCGAGGTGCACCACTCGAAGCTGCCCCGCGGCAAGCGGGTCGAGGTGGGCGCCCTGGCACCGCTCGAGACCATCCTGTACGGCCCGACGCCGATCGCCGACGGCACCGCGAACCTCGTCGGCGCGCTGCGCCGGTCGATGGCGACCACCGGTTACTCCGACCTGAAGGAATTCCAGCGCGTCGAGGTGGTCGTCGCCCCGTACCGGGGGAATTAGACGGTTGTCGCGCCGCGACGAGTGAACTAGCGTCGGTATGAATTAGCGTCAGGTAAGCACCACACCATCCGGAATGGGAGTGAGCACATGGCATCAGGTAATTCGGCGTCGCGATCCACGAAACTGGGTCCGGAGGAACGAGCTGCGGCCCTCGAACGACTGAAGGGCAAGGAGCTCGATATCCTCGTGGTCGGCGGCGGCATCGTCGGCACCGGGGCCGCCCTGGACGCGGTCACCCGCGGCCTGAGCGTGGGCATCCTCGAGGCCAGGGACTGGGCGTCGGGAACGTCGAGCCGGTCGTCCAAGCTGGTGCACGGCGGCATCCGCTACCTGGAACAGGCCGACTTCCGGCTGGTGCGCGAGGCTCTGACGGAGCGTGGCCTGCTCCTGCAGCGCATCGCCCCGCACCTGGTAAAGCCGGTGCGGTTCCTGTACCCGCTCAGGAAGCGCGTCACCGAGCGCTTCTACGTGGGCGCCGGCATGCTCCTCTACGACCTGTTCTCGTATACCGGCGGGCGCGCCCCCGGTGTGCCGCACCACCGCCACCTGTCCAAGCGGCAGGTGAAGGGGCTGCTGCCCAGCCTGAACACCGACACGATCGTCGGCGGCATCACCTACTACGACGGGCAGGTCGACGACGCGCTCTACGTGGCCTCGCTCGTGCGCACCGCGTCGTTCTACGGGGCGCACGCGGCCAGCCGGGTGCGGGTCGAGGGATTCATCAAGGTGGGTGAGCGGGTGGTCGGCGTGCACGCCCACGATCTGCAGACCGATGAACGGTTCGAGGTGCGGGCCCGGCAGGTCGTGAACGCCACCGGGGTCTGGACCGACGACACGCAGCGCATGGTCGGCGAACGCGGTACATTCAAGGTGCGCGCGTCGAAGGGCATCCACCTGGTCGTGCCCCGGGACCGGTTCCAGTCGGCCATGGGGCTGCTGCTGCGCACCGAGAAGAGCGTCCTGTTCGTGATCCCCTGGGGACGGCACTGGCTGATCGGCACGACCGACACGGACTGGCACCTGGACAAGGCGCACCCGGCCGCCACCGCCGCCGACATCGACTACCTGCTCGAACACGTGAACGCCGTGCTCCGGGTGCCGCTGACCCGGGAGGACGTCGAGGGGGTCTACGCGGGCCTGCGGCCGCTCCTGGCCGGGGAGTCGGAGAGCACCTCGAAGCTGTCCCGCGAACACCTCGTCGGACACTCCGTGCCCGGCCTGGTGGTGATCGCGGGCGGAAAGTGGACCACGTACCGGGTGATGGCGAAGGATGCGATCGATGCGGCCGTCGACGCCTTCGACGAACGGGTCCCGGCCTCCACCACGGCGGACATCCCGCTGCTCGGCGCCGAGGGTTACCAGGCGGCCTGGAATAAGCGCGGCCGGATCGCGCGGGCGTTCGGCCTGCACACCGTCCGCGTCGAGCACCTGCTGAACCGCTACGGCACCCTGACCGACGAGCTTCTCGACCTGATCCGCAAGACCCCGTCACTCGCGGACCCGTTGCCGGGGGCCGACGACTACATCGAGGCGGAGGTCGTGTACGCGGCCACGCATATGGGCGCCCTGCACCTCGAGGACGTGCTGGCTCGCCGCACTCGCATCTCGATCGAGGCCTGGGACCGCGGCGTCTCGGCGGCGCCCGTTGCCGCGCGGCTGATGGCCGGGGTGCTCGGCTGGGACGAGGCCCGGGAGACGCGCGAAGTGGGCACCTACCTCAAGCGGGTGGCGGCGGAACGCGCGTCACAGCAGCAGCCCGACGACGAGTCCGCCGACCGCGTGCGGCTCGAGGCTCCGGACATCGCCGCTACGAAATAGGAGCGAGCCTCTCCTGCCGCCACCCTCGCCCGGCGTCCACTCCCTGCCTCCGCTTGTCCGCCCGCACCCCGCCGGTGCGTGAACGAATTCGATGGTGATTCTGCCCTGTGGGGCCTGAAAAATGCTGGGGTGACCCGACAGCGCCGTTCAGAGCCAAATCTCTGTCGAATTGGTTAGGCCGGCCGAGCGCACGCGTGTGGCCAACTCAGGACATCCGTCACCTGGGCTGCCCGCCCGACACGGACCAGAGCGGAACTCGTGCGGGTGCCCGGGCCCGGCCGGACGGATCTCCTGCGTTAGCCGCAACACCGAGCGGATGTGCCGCAGCGCCTGTGCGGTTCGGGCATCCGCCAGACACTCAGCCCCAGCCCGTCGCAATTCGACGGAGATTGTGGCCGGTGCGGAGGAGAAAGCGTCCGACAGCACCTTCGGGAGCAGAATCTCCGTCGAATTGGTGAGAGCAGTCGGCGGCGCGGCGGCGCGGCGGGGGTCGCGGGGCGCGGGGCCGCGGGGTTGGCGGCGCGACTGCGGGCGGGAGGCACGCAAACTCGCTCCGGTAGACTGGGCTGACTGCCCATAAACCTCAGGAGTTGCACCATGGTTGACGTTCGGCGGGTCAAACTTCCCGGGGTGGGAGTGCTGCACACCTTCATCACGGATGACGGCGGCAAAGTGGGCGTCATCGCCCACCGCTCGGGGCACAGCGACCTCATCACCTTCGCGGACGATGAGGGCGGCCCCGACGCCGCCAAGGTGTCCCTGCGGCTGAACGAAGACGAAGCGCACACACTCGCCGAGCTCCTCGGCGGCACCCAGATCACCGAGTCGCTCACCGCGCTCGACCAGATCCCCGGCCTCAGCATCGACTGGTTCACCGTCGACTACGAAGACCACATCGCCGGCCAGGCGCTCGGCAACCCCGCCGACCGCGGCATAGCCGGTCTGACGGTCGTGGCCGTCGTCCGCGGGGAGTCCGCGAACCCGGCGCCCGCCCACGACTTCCGTGTCTTCCCCGGCGACACGCTCGTCGTCGCCGGCTCGCCCGAGAAGGTCGCGAAGGCCTTCGCCTTCTTCCGCACCGGCGAGGTTAAGGCCAAGTCCGTCGACGCGCCGCCCGGGGGCTAGTTCATGCACCTCGGCGAAGACCTCATCACTCTTGGCATCCTGCTCGTCGTTGCCTATCTCCTCGGTCGTGCCGGAAAGCTGATCGGGCTGCCGTCCATCCCCATCTACATGATCGTCGGGCTCCTGGCCAGCCCGAACACCGGCTGGTTCCCGCTGGACTTCCAGTCGGCGGACATCGAACTGATCGCCATTTTCGGGCTGATCCTGCTCCTGTTCAGCCTTGGCCTCGAATTCGACCAGGAGGCATTCTTCGGCGACGCCGGAAAACTCCTGATTTCCGGCGGCTCCTACGTTCTGATCAACATGGGAGTCGGCTTCGCGTTCGGCCTGATGGTCGGCTGGGGCAGCCGGGAGGCCCTCGTGATCGCCGGAATGACCGGCACCTCCTCGAGCGCCATCATCACCAAGCTCCTGATCGAACTGCGCCGGCTTGCCAACAAGGAAACTCCGATGATCCTCGGCGTGACCGTCGTCGGCGACATCTTCATCGCGGTCTACCTGGCGATCGTCTCCGTCGTGCTCAGTGGCAAGACCGAGGTCTGGCCGATCGTGCTGCAACTGAGCATCGCCTTCCTCTTTCTCGTCGTGATGTTCTCGGTGGCCCGCTGGGGCGCCAAAGTCGTCTCCCGGCTGATGCGCACCAAGGACGACGAACTGTTCACCATCCTCTTCTTCGGGCTCGCCGTGCTCTTCGCCGGGATCGGTGAGATCATCGGCGTGACGGATGCGATCGGGGCCTTCCTGATCGGGGTGGTGCTCGGCGCGAGCACGTACCGCGGCCGGATCGAGCGCGTCGCCGTGCCCCTGCGCGACGTGTTCGGGGCCTTCTTCTTCCTCAACTTCGGCCTCGCGCTGAACGTGGCCGAATTCGGGTCGGTGATCACCATCGTGTTCGCGGCCGTCGGCATGACCTTCGTGCTCAGCCTGATCTCCGGAATGCTGATGGCGAAACTGCACGGCATGGGCCCGCGGGAGGGACTCAACACCGCGGCCATCTTCGTCAACCGCGGCGAGTTCACGCTGATCCTGGCAACCCTGTCGGTGACCGCGGGTCTCGACCAGCGGCTGCAGCCCTTCGCTGGCCTCTACGTGCTCACGATGGCGATCCTGGGGCCGCTCTTCGCGGCGAACTCCGAGAAGATCGGCGCGGCCCTGCGGCGACGCCGGAAGGCCGTCCCGGCCGGGAAACGCGCCCACGACGTGATGCTGGCGGAGGAAATCGCCCTGGTCGAGGCGGCCACCGCCGCAGACACCGGCACGGATGCCCAACGCGCCGCCGACCGTCTCCTCGCCGAACACCGCCAGCGCCCGGCCGCCGCGGCACCCGGCGCAGTGCCGGCCATGGCGCCTGCCGACGCGACCGCCGACGCGGAGGCAGACGCCGCCGCGGCCGACGGACCGGCGTCCGAGGCTCGGGACTCCATGCTCGACTTCATCTCCGGCCGGCGCCCGGCCGAAACCGGCCCGGTCGACAAGCCGGTGCGTGACACCGCGTCAGGGGACTACTCATGATCACAACCATGCTCCGGCCGCGCTGGCTGATCGCGCTGCTGCTGGCGCTCGCGATCGCCGCGGCCTTCGCCCTGCTCGGCCGGTGGCAGCTCGAACGCGCCATCGCGTCCGGCGAAGTCGTGGAGCGCAGCACCGAGACCGTGCAGCCGCTCCACGAGGCGGTGTCGCCGGACGGGCCGCCGCGCGAGTCTGCGACCGGCCAGCTGGTCACCGTGGACGGCTCATTCGTGCCGGGGGACGACGTGCTGATCAGCGAACGCCTCAACGGGGGCGACAGCGGTTTCTGGGTGGTGAGCCGCTTGTCGACGGTGGAAACGGCATCCGTGCCCGTCTCCACCATCGCCGTGGCTCGCGGCTGGGCCGCCACCGAGGAGGAGGCCAGGTCGGCGATCGAGGCGCTCTCGGCGCAGGCCGCGCAGCAGCAGACCGTGACCGGCCGCTTCGTTCCCTCCGAGGCTCCCGTCGTGCCGGACGAGGACAGCGACCCGCGCACCCAGACCACGGTCTCCACCGCCGCGCTGATCAACCGGTGGGCGGACTTCACCGACCAGTCCGTCTACGCCGGCTACATCGTCGACACGGATGCTGCCGCGAACCTCACCGTGATCGACTCGCCCGTGCCCGGCAACGACGCATCGGTCAACTGGCTGAACATCTTCTACGCCCTCGAATGGGCAGTCTTCGCCGGGTTCGCGGTGTTCCTCTGGTACCGCCTGGTTCGGGACGACTGGGAGCGTCAGCAGGAGCAGGCCGCTATCGACGCGGCGGAGGCCGTCTAGAATTGGCCTATGCCACTTGACCCCAAGCCTGCCGACATCCCCAAAATCCCCGCTGCGCTCCGGCTCTACAAGGTCTCCTCGGTCATCACCGGTGTCTTCCTGCTGCTGCTCTGCGTCGAGGTCTTCCTGAAGTTCGTGCTGCAGCTCGAAATCGAAGTCGGCGGCCCGAACGGGATCATCGCCCTCGTCGCCCGGGACTCGGTGACCGCATTCAACCTGAGCACCGGCATCCTGATCGTGCACGGCTGGCTGTACGTGCTCTACCTGTTCAGTGACTTCCAGCTCTGGAGCCTGATGCGTTGGTCGTTCCCCAAGTTTCTGCTGATCGCACTCGGAGGCATCATTCCTACCCTGTCCTTCTTCCTCGAGGTTCGCGTCGCGCGCGAGGTCAACGCCTTCCTGGCGACGCACGCCGACTCGTCTGCCGCTGCCGCTGCCGCTGCCGCTGGGGCCGAGGCCCGCTCGTGAGCGCCGCTGTGAGCGCCTCGACCGGCGCCCGCCCCGTTCTGGTGGTCGACTTCGGGGCCCAGTACGCGCAGCTGATCGCGCGCCGGGTGCGCGAGGCATCCGTCTACTCCGAGATCGTGGCCCACTCGATCACCGCGGCCGAGGTCGCGGAGAAGAACCCGCTCGGCATCGTGCTCAGCGGCGGGCCGTCCAGCGTCTACGCCGAGGGCGCCCCCACCTTCGACCCGGCCATCTTCGACCTGGGTATCCCGATCCTGGGCATCTGCTACGGCTTTCAGGTGATGGCCACGACCCTTGGCGGCGAGGTGACCCGCACTGGCCTGAGCGAGTACGGCGCGACCCCGGTCAGAGTCACCGACAGCGGCAACGCGCTGCTGGCCGGGCAGCCGGCCGAGCAGACGGCGTGGATGAGCCACGGTGACTCCGTGTCGAAGGCCCCCGCCGGCTTCTCGGTGCTCGCGTCCACGAGCTCCACCCCGGTCGCCGCCTTCGCGAACGATACGCGCCGGCTCTACGGCGTGCAGTGGCACCCCGAGGTCAAGCATTCCGAATTCGGCCAGAAGGTGCTCGAGAACTTCCTGCACCGCGCCGCCGGCATCCCCGCCGACTGGAACAGCGGCAACGTCATCGCCGAACAGGTGGCCCGCATCCAGGCCCAGGTCGGCACCGGCAAGGTCATCTGCGGGCTCTCCGGCGGAGTCGATTCCGCCGTGGCCGCTGCGCTCGTGCACAAGGCCATCGGCGACCAGCTCGTCTGCGTGTTCGTCGACCACGGCCTGCTCCGCCAGGACGAGCGCCGTCAGGTCGAGGAAGACTTCGTCAAGGCCACCGGCGTGCGTCTGGTCACCGTCGATGTGCGTGAGCAGTTCCTGACCGCGTTGGAGGGCGTCAGCGACCCGGAGACCAAGCGCAAGATCATCGGTCGTGAGTTCATCCGAACCTTCGAGCAGGCTCAGGCCGAATTGATCAGGGAAGCGGCGGCAACGAATGAAGACCCGATCCGCTTCCTCGTGCAGGGCACCCTGTACCCGGACGTCGTCGAGTCCGGCGGCGGCAGCGGCACCGCCAACATCAAGAGCCACCACAACGTCGGGGGCCTGCCGGAAGACCTGCAGTTCGAATTGATCGAACCGCTGCGCACCCTGTTCAAAGACGAAGTGCGCGCGATCGGCGCCGAGCTGGGACTGCCGGCCGAGATCGTGCAGCGCCAGCCGTTCCCCGGGCCCGGCCTCGGCATCCGCATCGTGGGCTCGATCACCCAGGACCGGCTCGACCTGCTTCGCCACGCGGATGCGATCGTGCGCGCCGAGCTGAGCGCCGCGGGCCTCGACCGTGAGATCTGGCAGTGCCCGGTGGTGCTGCTCGCCGACGTGCGGTCCGTGGGCGTGCAGGGAGACGGCCGCACCTACGGTCACCCGATCGTGTTGCGCCCGGTGTCGTCGGAAGACGCCATGACGGCCGACTGGACCCGCCTGCCGTACGACCTGCTGGCGCGGATCTCGAACCGGATCACGAACGAGGTGGACGGGGTGAACCGCGTCGTGCTCGACGTCACGTCCAAGCCGCCGGGGACCATCGAATGGGAGTAGGGGAATGCTCCCGGTTGTGACGCGGGGAGTGGGCGTGTCGCTCCGCCGCCCATAACCCGGCACCCCGCGACACGCCCGCTCCCCGCTTCGCGGTCGCTGAGGGAGAAGCAACTGTGGGGGGAGGACGACGAAAGGGCCGCCCCGATGGGGCGGCCCTTCTGCGTGCGGGGTGGTGTGCTACTCGCGGGCGATGGCGAAGATGCGGAGCATCTCGACGTAGAGCCAGACGACGGTGAGCATGATGCCGAAGGCGCCGGTCCAGCCGTACTTGCGGGGGATGCGGTTGTTGACGCCGCGCTGGATGAAGTCGAAGTCGAGCACCAGCGAGTACGCGGCCATGATCACGGCGAGAACGCCGATCAGGAGGCCGATCGGGATGCCGAAGATCTCGGCGCTGCGGAGACCGAACGCGTTGTCGGTGGCGCCGAAGACCATCATGCCGAAGTTGATCAGCGAGAACACGCCGTAGCCGATCATGGCGATCATGAAGACCTTGGTGGCCTTCTTGGAGGCGCGGATCTTGCCGCTGGCGAAGAGGGCCAGCGTGACACCGACGACGACGAGCGTGGCGAGCACGGCCTGGGTGACGACACCCGGGTAGATCTGCTCGAAGACGATCGAGATGCCACCGACGAAGAGGCCCTGGGCCGCGGCGTACGCGAGGATCAGGGGCGGCGACGGCTCCTTTTTGAACGCGTTGACCAGTCCGAGGACCAGACCCGCGATCGCACCGACGATCAGCGGCAGCATCGTCACCGGGGTGACGAGCCAACCGATGGCGGCGGTCACCAGCAGCAGGGCGAAGCTGAGCACCGTCTTGCGGATGGTGTCGTCGTAGCTCATCCGGTCGGTTTCCTGCGAGCCGGCCGAGGGAGCATTGAACATGCTCTGCAGGTCGCTGTCGGAGAGCACCTTGCCGCCGGCAGTGGCGCCTGGAGCGCCGAACGCGGCGTTTCGGGAGAACGCGGGGTTGGAAGATGCCATGGTTGCCGTAGCTCACAATCAAGTGGGTAGGTAGCGGAGCCAACACCGGTAGGTGCTGACCAGTTCCTAGATTCTATGCAGATCTGCTGGGGATCCGCCCAATTTGGCGCCCGTAGTTCGCGGTGACCGGGGGCGGCGCCCCGCCGACCAGCCGGCCAGCCACCAGGCGAGCCAGGAGGCGGCCGCCGTGGTGATGAAACCGACCAGATAGCCCACCCAGTTCTGGTCGTAATTGTTCAGCGCGTCCTTGAGCAGGAAACTCATCGTGATCGACGGGATCAGAGCGAGATAGCTCAGCCACGGGCGGTGCCGCACGAGCAACCAGCAGGCCAGAAACACGGCGAAGACACCATTGAAGTGGGCGCCGCCCAGCAGCAGGATGCTGCACAGCAGGGCCGGAACCAGAACCGTGAGCCGCCGCCACAGGGCCCCAGGCAGAATCAGCCAGCCCAGCACGTGCAGGGGCGGGCCAATGGCCAGGAAGAACAGGCTGTAGGTGCTGGTGAAGTTCGTGGCGAGCACCCCGAGCACGACCAGCGTCAGTCCGGTCAGGTATCGGGCGCGGTAGCTGCCCCACCGGTGCAGGCGGGTCGGTGGAACGGTCCAGGGTGTCATCGCCTCGATTCTGGCAGTTGCACGCGTAGGGTTGGCAAATGCAGCCGATTGTGATCGGTCACCGCGGGGCGAGCGGTTACCGGCCAGAGCACACCCGTTCCGCCTACGAACTGGCCGTCGCTCTCGGCGCGGACGCGGTCGAGCCTGACATCGTCGCCACCCGCGACGGCGTCCTGGTGGTGCGCCATGAGAACGAGATCGGGGCGACGACAGATGTCGCAGCGCACCCCGAGTTCGCCGGCCGCCGGGCGACCAAGGTGATCGACGGCATCCGGCTCACCGGCTGGTTCACCGAGGACTTCACCTGGGCAGAGCTGCGCACCCTGCGCGCGCGGGAGCGCCTGCCCGAGGTTCGGAAGGCAAGCGCCACCTTCGACGGCCGGTTCCCCCTGCTGCGCCTGCGGGACGTGTTCAAGCTGATGGACCGGGTCTCCGGACGGGCGCGCCGGCCCATCGGCGTCGTCGCCGAGCTCAAGCACGCCACCTACTTCGAGTCGATCGGGCTTCCGCTCGACGAGCTGTTCGCCGCCGAGGTCAACGACGCCGGTTGGAACGCCGGCGACGGCCGCCTCACCATCGAGAGCTTCGAGCGCAGCCTCCTCGACAAGATCTACGCGCGCGGCATCTACGGCAAGCGTGTCTTCCTGCTCGAGGCGCGCGGCAAACCCTTCGACGAGGTCGCGCTGCTCGGGCCGAAAGCGCCCCACTACGCCGACTACCTCTCCGACACCGGGCTCTACGGAATGAGCGGCACGGTCGACGGGATCAGCGTGCCCAAATCGCTCATCCTCGCCACGGATGCCGACGGTCACGTCTCCGGCGCCTCCGACCTGGTCGACGCCGCGCACGCCGCGGACCTGGAGATCTACTGCTGGACGCTGCGCCCGGAGAACCGGTACCTTGCGAAGACGTTCCGCCGTGGGCGGCTTCGGGCCGACTTCGGAAACTGGCAGGCCGAGTTCCGCACCATCCTCGGCACCGGGATCGACGGGGTCTTCGCCGATCACCCCGACCTGGCGGTGCTCATTCGGGACGAGCTGGCCGCGGAGGACTGACCGAGGCGCTGCGCCGCACCGGGGCGGTGTCAGACGCAGCACGTAGAATTGGGAGCGATATGACGACCCTCTTCGACCCGGATCACCCGCCCGCCCGCCAGGTTCCCTCCGCGGTGCCCATCATCCTGGACGGAGCGGCTCCGCGCGACCGAGAGAGTCCGCTGCTCGAAGGGCTCAACCCCCAGCAACGCGAGGCCGTGCTGTACCGCGGACCGGCGCTGCTGATCATCGCGGGCGCCGGCTCCGGGAAGACCAGCGTGCTCACCCGCCGCATCGCCAGCCTGCTGGAGAGCCGCGAGGCCTGGCCGAGCCAGATCCTCGCCATCACCTTCACCAACAAGGCCGCGGCGGAGATGCGCGAGCGGGTGCGGGCGATCCTCGGCCAGGGGGCCGACGGCATGTGGATCAGCACCTTCCATTCCTCCTGCGTGCGCATCCTGCGCCGCGAAGCGGAAAGCGCGGGCCTCTCCGCCACGTTCAGCATCTATGACTCGGCCGACACCAAGGTGACGCTCAAGCGCATCATCAAGGCACTCGACGCCGACACGCTCGGCTTCACGCCCGGCAATGCGTCTGCGAAGATCTCCAAGCTCAAGAACGAGCTCGCGGACGCCGACTCCTACGCCCGCAACGCGAACATGAGCGACCCGCAGGAGGTCATGTTCGTCGAGATCTTCCGGCAGTACACCCATCGGCTGCGCGCGGCCAACGCCCTCGACTTCGACGACCTGATCGGCGAGACGGTCTACCTGTTCCGCGCGTTCCCGAAGGTCGCGGCCCTTTATCGGCGACGGTTCCGCCACATCCTGGTCGACGAATACCAGGACACCAACCACGCGCAGTACTCGCTCGTGCGCGAGCTGACCCGTCCCGTCGAGCCCGATCTGGCCGAGGAGATGGAGGCGACCGGTGTGCACGTGCGCAACCTGCGCGACGCCTCCGGCGGCATCCCGGGAGCCTCGCTCACCGTGGTCGGCGACTCTGACCAGTCGATCTACGCCTTCCGCGGCGCGGACACCCGCAACATCAGCGAGTTCGAGCGCGACTTCCCGGGCACCAGGGTGATCCTGCTCGAGCAGAACTACCGCTCGACCCAGAACATCCTCTCGGCCGCCAACGCGGTGATCGGCCACAACTTCGACCGCACAGACAAGAAACTGTGGAGCGCGGGCGGCGACGGCGAGAAGATCGTCGGCTACACGGCCTATTCCGGTCACGACGAGGCCCAGTTCGTCTCCGACGAGATCGAGGTGCTGCACCGCGCCGGCATGGCCTACCGCGACATGGCCGTGTTCTACCGCACCAACGCGCAGACCCGTGCGCTTGAAGAAATCCTGGTGCGCTCCGCGGTGCCCTACCGGGTCGTCGGCGGCACCAAGTTCTACGAGCGGGCTGAGATCAAGGATGCGCTGGCGTACCTGATCGCCGTCGCGAACCCGAACGACGAACTGGCGCTGCGTCGCATCCTGAACACCCCCAAGCGCGGGATCGGCCCGGCCACCGAGACGGCGCTGGCGAGCTTCGCGGAGGCGAACCAGATCAGCTTCCGGCAGTCGATGCGCGACTGCGCATCGCTGGGCCTCGGCCCCAAGGTGACCGGGGCCATCCTGAAGCTGGCAACCCTGCTCGACGAGGCGGCACTGAAGCTCGACCCGGAGAACCCGGCCGGCACGGCGAACGTGTCCGAGCTGCTCACCTTCCTGCTCGACGGCAGCGGACTGCTCAGCCTGCTGCGAGGCAGCCGCGACCCGCAAGACGAGGCGCGCGCCGAGAACATCGAGGAACTCGTCGCTCAAACCAAGGACTTCAACAAGGAGAACCCCGACTCGGGGCTGGTCGACTTCCTCACCCAGGTGTCCCTGGTCGCCGCCGCCGACGACCTCGACGACGCCTCCGGAACGGTGTCCCTGATGACCCTGCACACGGCGAAGGGACTCGAATACGAGGCCGTGTTCCTGACCGGCGTGGAGGAGGGCCTGCTGCCCCACCAGATGTCGGCCAACGAGCCCGGCGGGCCCGCCGAGGAGCGGCGCCTGTTCTACGTGGGCATCACCCGCGCCCGCCAGAGGCTCTACCTCTCCCTGGCGATGACCCGGGCCCAGTTCGGTGACATCAACGTGGCCATGCCCAGCCGCTACCTGCAGGAGATCCCCGTCGACCTGATCGACTGGAAGCAGTCCCCGGGCATGGCGAACTCCCGCGGCGGCACCCAGCCTCGGGCGCTGAACGCGAGACGCGACGGCTTCGGCGGCGGGTTCGCGGGGCGCGGTGACCCGCAGGCGCTGCCGCCCGCGCCGAAGAAGAAGACCGAATGGGCCAGCCGGGTGCCGAGCCAGGTGCGCGACAACGGTGACCTCACCCTGATGCAGGGCGACCGCATCCGTCACGTCGATTTCGGCGACGGCCGCGTCAACCAGGTCACCGGTGACGGCACCAAGCGCATCGCGCACGTCCAGTTCGACACGGCGGGCGCAAAGAAGCTTCTGATCAAGATCGCGCCGATCGAGAAGCTCTAGTGGCGGAGCCGCGTGCCGCAGGCCCCGGCGCGCCGGAACCGGGCAGACCGGAGACCCTGCTCGAACGCGTGAAATCGGTGCGCGCCCTCGACCTCGAGGTGGCATCCCGGGCCAGCATCGCCGTGGTCGTGCCACTCGTCGTGCTCGTTCTGCTGGGCCGGATCGACTGGGCCGCCTACGCGTCGTTCGGGGCGATGACGTCGCTCTACGGCCGGAGCGAGCCGTACCGGATTCGCGCGCGCACGGTCAGCGTCGCCGCGGTCTTTCTGCTGGTCAGCGTCGCTGCCGGGCTCGTGATGAGCGTGGCCGAGGCAACCCTGCCGGCCCTGGTGCTCGGGCTTCTGCTCGTGATCACGGCGGGGATCCTGCTGGCATCGACGTATGGCTTGTTCCCCGGCACGCCGATCTTCTTCGTCTTCGCCTACCTGGTCTGTGCGCAAGTGCCCGCGCCGGTCGACGAGATGCTGCCGCGCCTGCTGGTGGCAGTGGCGAGCGCCGCACTGGCCTGGCTGCTCACCATGTCCGGCTGGGCGTTTCGGCGCCTGGCCGGCGACCGCTTCGGCGACCTGTTCAAGGAACTGCCGCGCACGCCGCTGCTGCGACCGGCCGCGTTCCGCGACGTCCAGGTCTGGCTCACCATCCTGCAGAACCTGGTCGGCGTACTGCTGGCCGGAGGGCTCGCCCTCTTCGTGGGCATCGGGCACCCCTACTGGGCAGTGGTGAGCGTGGTCGCCGTGCTCCCGCCGCCCCGCGCCGCGCACTCCATCTCCCGGGCGGTGCACCGCATCATCGGTACCGCGCTCGGGGTGGCGGTGACCGCCCTCGTGCTGCTGCCCGGGCCATCCGTCTGGGTGTTGATCGCGGTGATCGCGATCGGCCAGTTCGGCGCGGAAATCCTGATCGGCAGGCACTACGGCGCCGCCCTGCTGTTCGTCACCCCGCTGGCCCTGACCGTGGCTCACCTGGCCGACCCGGTCGCCGTGCCGACGCTGCTGGTCGACCGGGTGGCGGAAACCGCGCTCGGCGGCGTGGTCGCGGTGCTGATCGTGCTCGTGGCGCGCGGCCTCGCCCGGCAGCGTTCGCGTCGGCTCGGTGGACAGCGTCCACCCCTGGACGCGTAGGAATTGCACAGGTTGCTCCCAGCATTTCGATAGCCCGTCGATGGGTACGCTCGCGAGGCTCTTCGCATGAGCATCGACATCCGCACCACCCCGCCGCGGCGGCGCACTGCTCCCGCGCCGCGCGTGCGCCCCGAATACCGGCACCGGATGCGGCTGGCCGACACCCTGCAGGTTCTCTGTACCGTCTCTCCGTCGCCCTCGTCATCGCCCTGCTCCTGGCTGATGGCGGCGCTTCGGGCGTTCGGCCACGACAGTGCCATGGCCCTGCACCAGTCGTTCGGCAAGCCGGCGCTCTCCCTGATCCTCGCGCACGCCGGGCTTGTGATCGTGGGCTACGCGCTGGCCTACCGCCAGGTCACCGTCTTCGCCCGGGACATCGTGACCGCGGATGTGCTGGCGGTGCTGCGCGACGGTTCGCTGCTGGCCACGCCGGGCCTGCGGGCGGCGTCGGCCTGACCGGGCTCGCGGGCGCGGGGCCTGTCGCCCTGCCATGACGCCCTTCCTTGTCGCTTGCGGCTCGGGAGCGTAGCGTTGCCGCCGCGGGGATGCCCAAACGGGGCGGCTCCCATCGAGCTGGAGGTGTCATCATGGCGAGCAACCCGGACGGACTCTCGCCGCGGCGAGCGGACGCGGCGAGCGACGGACTCGACGAAGACCGCGAGATCGATGACATCGAACTGACCCTCGACGAGGATGCGCCGCTCGCCGAGGACGGCGATGCGGAGTGGATGATCGACGCCGACCAGCGCCCGGTTGGACTTGACGATGAGGACGACGACCGGGAAACCGAGGAGCCCGGCGAGCCCGGACCCCGGGAGTAGCCGGCCACGACGAACGGATTGGTTCTGTCGCTCTCGGAAGATCAGAGCCGACCGCACCGCGTGGGCGCCGATCACCCCCAGAGGGGCGCCGTGCCCGCGGCGAATCAATTCGATGGAGATTCTCACCCTGTGGGCCGTGGGGAGAGGAGCTCTGCTCACCGTTCGGCGAGCGTACGTGCGTCGGCGCGGCTACGCGACGGCGCGGGTGCGAGCCTGCCGGTGGCGGAGGAACACCGCGAGCCCGCGCCAGCCGAGCAGGAACACCCCGAGCACGACGGTCGCCACGACGACGAAGCTGAACTCCGTACCCTGCCCGCTCACGGTGCGCAGCAGCATCCCGACGCCGACGGCGAAGAGCCAAATTCCGGTACCCGTCCAGACGATCTTCTGCGGGCTGCGCCAGGCGCGCATGATGAGCCAGCCCACGAGGAGACCGCCAAGAAAGGGCAGCCCGGTGATCAGGGTGCCGAGGATCTCCTCTTGGTGGCTGGCCCGGCCGATCAGCACGAAGACCAGCACCAGGGCGGCGTCGAGCCCTGCCGCAAGGAGGAGACCGGACCGACTGTTCTGCTGGATTGCCATGTCTGCAGCCTACGGGGGCCCGGAGGGTCAGACCGCGGTGCCGATCAGACCGCGGTGCCGAGCAGGGAGCCGATCGCCCAGGTGACTCCGAGCGCGAGCAGGCCGCCGACGAGCACACGGGAGATCGCGCGGGCTTTCGGACTGCCGCCGAGGTAGGAGCTCAGCCAGCCGGTGATGACCAGGGCGATTGCGACGGCGAAAAAGGTGGCCGGCAGGCGCCACTCGGGCGGCGGCAGCAGCACCGCCAGCAGCGGCAGGATCGCGCCGACCGTGAACGCGATGGCGGAGGCGTAGGCGGCGTGCCACGGGTTCGACAGCTCGTCGGCGCCGATGTGGAGTTCCACTTCGAGGTGCGCGGCGAGGGCGTCGTGTGCGGTCAGCTCGAGTGCCACCTGCTTCGCCGTCCGTGGGGTGAGCCCCTTGGCCTGGTAAAGGTCGGCCAGTTCGGCGAGCTCCTGCTCGGGCATGTTCTCGAGTTCCCAGGTCTCCTTGGCGATCAAAGCGCGCTCGGTGTCGCGCTGGCTGCTCACCGAGACGTACTCGCCCAGGGCCATCGAGATCGCGCCGGCGAGCAGGGCGGCGACGCCCGCGATCAGGATCGCCGAGGCATCCGTGGTCGCCGCCGCGACGCCGACCACCAGGGCCGCCACCGACACGATGCCGTCGTTGGCTCCGAGCACGCCGGCCCGCAGCCAGTTCAGGCGCGAGGCATGGTCGGCGGAGTGGGGATCGACGCCGTGTTCGGGTTCAGTCATGACTGAATCCAAGCAGGCGGATGCGTGCCGCGCCAGCAAGGACTGGCTTGCCTCACGGCTGCAACTTCACGGCGACCGACGTGCGGCGCACGGCGTGTTCGCGATGTCCGCGGGGACCGATAGAGTTTCAAATGGTACGTATGTCTTGATGTCGAGCTATCTGCGGCGCGGTCATCCGTGCCCTTGCCCCTCAAGACCTTGCAGGAACGCTACGACGCGGATTGGAAGAGCAGCGTGGATCTTTACGAATATCAGGCACGAGACCTGTTTGAACAGTATGGAGTCCCGGTTCTGCCGGGCATCATCGCGGACACTCCGGAGGAGGTGCGTGCCGCGGCCGAGAAGTTGGGCGGCGTTGTTGTCGTCAAGGCCCAGGTCAAGGTCGGCGGCCGCGGCAAAGCCGGCGGCGTGAAGGTGGCGAAGACCCCCGACGACGCTGAAGCCGCCGGGCGGGCCATCCTCGGACTCGACATCAAGGGCCACACCGTCAACCGGGTCATGGTGGCCGGCGGAGCCCGCATTGCGCAGGAATTCTACTTCTCCGTGCTGCTGGACCGCACCAACCGCTCCTACCTCTCGCTCGCGAGCTACGAGGGTGGCGTGGAGATCGAGGTTCTCGCTGTCGAGAAGCCCGAAGCGCTCGCCTACACGGCCATCGACCCGATTGCCGGGATCGACCTGGACACGGCCCGTCAGATCGCGGTCGACGCGAAGTTCCCGGCCGACCTCGTCGACAAGGTCGCACCCGTCTTCGTGCAGCTCTACAACGTATTCACGGGTGAGGACGCGACCCTGGTCGAGGTCAACCCGCTTGTGCTGACCGAAGAGGGCGACGTCATCGCCCTCGACGGCAAGGTCACGATCGACGAAAACGCCGGCTTCCGCCACCCGAGACACGCCCTCCTCGAAGACGCGGCCGCTGCCGACCCACTCGAGGCGAAGGCCAAGGAGAACGACCTCAACTACGTCAAGCTCGACGGCGAAGTGGGCATCATCGGCAACGGCGCCGGACTCGTGATGAGCACCCTGGACGTCGTCGCCTACGCCGGCGAAAACCACGGCGGCGTCAAGCCTGCCAACTTCCTCGATATCGGGGGCGGAGCATCCGCCGAGGTCATGGCCGCCGGCCTCGACGTCATCCTCGGTGACCCGCAGGTCAAGGCCGTGTTCGTCAACGTCTTCGGCGGCATCACCGCCTGTGACGCGGTGGCCAAGGGCATCGTGGGCGCGCTCGCCGAACTGGGCAGTGCCGCCAACAAGCCGCTCGTTGTGCGCCTCGACGGCAACAACGTCGAGGAAGGCCGTCGCATCCTCACCGAGGCCAACCACCCGCTCGTCACACTGGCCGCCACCATGGACGAGGGTGCCGCCAAGGCCGCCGAACTCGCCCACGCCGCGAAGTAAGGGATTTTCGAACATGTCAATCTTCCTCAACAAGGACTCCAAGGTCATCGTGCAGGGCATCACCGGAGGTGAGGGCACCAAGCACACCGCCCTCATGCTGCGGGCCGGCACCCAGGTCGTCGGCGGCGTGAATGCTCGCAAGGCCGGCACCACCGTCGTGCACGGCAGCGTCGAGCTGCCCGTGTTCGGCACGGTTGCCGAGGCCATCGAAAAGACGGGCGCGGATGTCTCCATCGCGTTCGTGCCGCCGGCCTTCACCAAGGACGCCGTCATCGAGGCCATCGACGCCGGCATCCCGCTGCTCGTCATCATCACCGAGGGTGTGCCCGTGCAGGACTCGGCCGAGTTCTGGGCCTACAACAACGCCAAGGGCAACAAGACCCGCATCATCGGTCCGAACTGCCCCGGCATCATCACCCCCGGTGAGGCGCTCGTGGGCATCACGCCGGCGAACATCACCGGCAAGGGCCCGGTCGGCCTCGTCTCCAAGTCGGGCACCCTGACCTACCAGATGATGTACGAACTGCGCGACCTCGGCTTCTCCACCGCCATCGGCATCGGCGGCGATCCCATCATCGGCACAACGCACATTGACGCGCTCGAGGCGTTCGAGGCTGACCCCGAGACGCTCGCCATCGTCATGATCGGTGAGATCGGCGGTGACGCCGAGGAGAAGGCGGCCGAGTACATCAAGGCCCACGTCACCAAGCCCGTCGTCGGCTACGTAGCCGGCTTCACCGCCCCCGAGGGCAAGACCATGGGCCACGCCGGCGCCATCGTCTCCAACGGGGCCGGAACCGCCCAGGGCAAGAAGGAGGCCCTCGAGGCCGCCGGGGTCAAGGTCGGCAAGACGCCGAGCGAGACCGCCACCCTGCTGCGTGAGGTTCTCGCGGCGCTGTAACCGGCATCGTTGCACCGGCACCGAACGACGGGGTCCGCCTCACCAGGCGGGCCCCGTCTCGTCGTCGTCCGCGGCCGGCGAGCCTGCCTGCCGTGCCTCTGCCGTGCCCGGAGCCCGAACGAATTCGACGGCGATTTTGGTCACAACCGGCTCGGAAACATCCGTTTCAACCTGGATCGAGCAAAATCTCCGTCGAAATCGTCAGCCCGCGGCGGGGGCAGGGGAGCCGGGGCGGCGGAAACGGTAGGCTCCGATCGGATGAAACGCTTAACGACCGCCCTGCTCGCCGCGTTCGACGCGCTCATTGTCGTAGCCATCGGGGTCGGCATCGCGCTCGTTCCGCTCACGGTTCTGTGGGCCACGCAGTTCGACATGGCCGTCAACTGGCTCGTGTTCTGGCGTGCCGCGGTCGACGTCTGGCTCGTCGGCAACGGCGTCGACCTGGTCGTCCAACTCGACCCGACCCTCGTCGCCGCCCTGAACCTGCCCGGCTCGGACGCCGCGTTCCCGATCACGATCGCACTGCTGGGCTTCGCGCTGATGGCGGTGCTCTTCGGCTTGCGCACCGGCCGCCGGGCGGCGGAAACCCCCTACCGCTGGGTCGGGGTGACGGGCGCCATCGCCGGCTACGCGCTGCTGACCGCTCTGCTCGTGCTGTCGGCCGGCACGGATGCCGTGCGCCCCCAGACGGTACAGGGTCTGGTTCTGCCCCCGCTCATCTTCGCCGCCGGCGTTCTGATCGGCGCCGCCCAGGGTCAGCTGGGCCACCTGATCGGCAGCATCCCCGGGCTGCCCGGCCGCCTCCCGGGAGTCGTCCGGGGCGCGGGCCGCGGCGCAGCCGGCAGCAGTGCCGACAGCGCCGGCAAGACCGTCCACGGCCTCAATGGCCCCAGCACCAACACCAGCAGCTACACCAGCAGCACGGGTGCCGCAGCCGGCCTGCTCCCGGTAGCGGTGCGCGCGGGCGCCGCCGCGGCGCTGCGGAGCGGAACGGCCGCGGCCGCCGGTATCCTCTTCGTCTCCGGGATCACCGTTTTCGTGCTGATCCTAACCAGCTACGCCACCATCATCGGACTCTACGAGACCGTGCAGGCCGGCGTCCTGGGCGGCATCGCGCTCACACTCCTGCAGCTGGCGCTGATCCCGAACCTGGTCATCTGGGCCGCGGCCTGGTTTGCCGGACCGGGCATCGCGGTAGGCGTGGGCACCAGCGTGTCCCCGGTCGGCACCTCGCTCGGCGCCGTACCGGGCCTGCCGATCCTCGGCGTGCTGCCGCAGGGCAGCCTGGCGTTCGGGTTCGTCGGCCTGCTCGTGCCGCTGCTGGTCGGTTTCCTCGCCGCCGTCATCCTCAGGCAGCGGGCGACCGTGGATGTCCCTCCTTCCGTCACGGAACGGCTCCTCACGGGCCTCGGCACCGGGTTCGTCGCCGGTGTGCTGCTCGGGCTGCTGGCCTGGTGGTCGGGCGGAGCTCTCGGCCCGGGCCGTCTTGTCGAGGTCGGCCCGAACCCGCTGCTGGTCGGGGCGTTGGTCGCGCTCGAGGTCGGCATCGCGGCCTGCCTCGGTCTCCTGACTCCCGCGCCCCCGGTCGGCGCGAACGGCTCCGGACGCGGTGCGACGGGCGGATTGCCGGGAACGAAGCCGGGAACCAAGCCGGGAACCGCGTCAGGTGCCGCGCGCAGTGGGGCTACCGGGGTCGGTCGTCTCCTCGGCCGGCTGCGCGACGCGCTCCCTCGCCGGTAGGCTTCTCCCGTGCTGAACTTGGTCGTACTGATCTCCGGCGGGGGATCCAACCTTCGCTCCCTGCTCGAGGCCTGCCGCGACGCCGAATACCCGGCCCGCGTGGTGGCCATCGGCTCCGACCGGGACGCCGACGGGCTCGTGCTCGGCGAGGAATACGGCATCTCCACGTTCACGGTGCCGTACACGTCGCATCCGTCCCGGGAGGCCTGGGGCGACGAGCTCCTCGCGCAGATCCAGCAGTGGGACGCCGACCTCATCGTGCTCAGCGGCTTCATGCGCCTGCTGCCGCCCCGGGTGGTGGCGGCGCTGTCCCCGAACCTGCTCAACACGCATCCGGCCTACCTGCCCGAATTCCCCGGGGCGCACGGGGTGCGTGACGCGCTCGCCGCCGGGGTCGCCGAAAGCGGCGCCAGTCTGATCGTGGTCGACACCGGCGTCGACGACGGAGCGATCATCGCGCAGGAACGGGTGCCGGTGCTGCACGGTGACACCCAGGCATCCCTGCACGACCGCATCAAAATCGTCGAGCGTCGCCTGCTGGTGCAGGCCGTGCTCGATATCGCCAACGGACACGTCGATCTCAAGGAGCATCCCCACATATGAGCGGTCCCACTAACGCCCCGAGCCTGTACCGCCACCGCGACGTCGTGCCCGTACAGCGCGCCCTCATCTCGGTGAGCGACAAGACGGGTCTGGTCGATTTGGCCGCAGCTCTCGCGGCGACCGGCGTCGAAATCGTATCGACCGGTTCGACGGCCGCCTTCATCCGCGCCGCCGGCCACAACGTGACGGATGTCTCCGCCATCACCGGCTTCCCCGAATCCCTCGACGGCCGGGTCAAGACCCTGCACCCGGGAGTGCACGCCGGTATCCTCGCCGACCTGCGCCTCGAGGCGCACGAGGCGCAGCTCGCCGACCTCGGCATCGCCGCATTCCAGCTCGTCGTCGTGAACCTGTACCCGTTTGTCGAGACCGCCCTGTCGGGTGCGGTCCCGGCCGACGTGATCGAGCAGATCGACATCGGCGGCCCGGCCCTCGTGCGCGCTGCGGCCAAGAACCACGCCAACGTCGCCATCGTGGTGGACCCCGACAACTATGACGAGATCATCGCAGCCGTCGAGGCCGGCGGCACCCCACTGACGCTGCGCCAGAAGCTGGCCTCGCTCGCTTTCGAGCACACCGCCGGCTACGACCTGAGCGTCTCCGCCTGGTTCACGGAGAATGTCTACGACCAGTGGCAGGACGACGCCGCGGCCCTCGACGAGGAGATCCTCGAGGAGTTTGACGCCGTGATCGGCGACGCCCTCTCCGAGGAGATGCCGTTCCCCGAGAACCTCGTCATCGAGGCCACCCGCAGTGCGGTGCTCCGCTACGGCGAGAACTCGCACCAGGCCGCGGCCCTCTACCTCGGCGAGGGCGGCCAAGGCATCGCGCAGGCCGTGCAGCGCCACGGCAAGGAGATGTCGTACAACAATTACGTCGACGCGGATGCCGCCGTGCGCGCCGCCTACGACTTCGTCGCACCGGCCGTCGCCATCATCAAGCACGCCAACCCCTGCGGCATCGCCGTCGCCAACCCCAAGGCGCCCGACGCGATCGCCTCCGCGCACCACCGCGCGCACGACTGCGACCCGATCTCCGCGTTCGGCGGCGTCATCGCGGCCAACCGCACGGTCACCCTCGGCATGGCCGAGACCGTCAGTCAGATCTTCACCGAGGTGCTCGTCGCCCCGGGTTTCGAGCCGGCCGCGTTCGAGCTGCTCAGCGCCAAGAAGAACATCCGCCTACTCGAGCTTCCGGTTGACTACCACCGATCCTCGCTCGAACTGCGTCAGATCTCCGGCGGCCTGCTCGTACAGGAGTCCGACACGTTCGACAACCTCGACTCGTCGACCTGGGCCCTCGCGGCCGGCGACGAGGTCGACGCGGCCACCCGGGCGGACCTCGAGTTTGCGTGGAAGGCCTGCCGCTCCGTGAAGTCGAACGCCATCCTGCTGGCGCGCGGCGGGGCATCCGTCGGCGTCGGAATGGGCCAGGTCAACCGGGTCGACTCCTGCCACCTCGCGGTGCTGCGCGCCGGCGACCGGGCGGCCGGCTCGGTCGCGGCCTCGGACGCGTTCTTCCCGTTCGCGGACGGCCTGCAGGTGTTGCTCGACGCGGGCGTCACCGCCGTTGTGCAGCCCGGCGGCTCCGTGCGTGACGCCGAGGTCATCCAGGCGGCCGCGGATGCCGGCGTCAGCATGTACTTCACCGGGGAGCGCCACTTCTTCCACTAGGCGTTCATCGGGGCAGCCCCGGTGCGGCCACGGAATCTGGCACGATTGAAGGAACCGTGGCTTCGCCGGACCCGCCCCGGCAGGAAGGAACGCCGTGCCAGACCTCGAGGGATTCATCCAGACCGACTACCTCGTCGCCCTGGCGGTCGCGGTCGTGGCCGCGGTGGCGCTCACAGCGATCCTCGCCCTGGTCTTCCGGGTGGTGGGCCGCAAGGAAGCCTGGGCGCGCACGCTGGTCGGCCTGGTCAGGGTGTCGTTCCGGTTGACGCTGCTGGTGGGCGCGATCTGGACCGTTCACACGCTGTTCCTGCAGACCTCCGCGGAGATCGAACGACTGGTCGACTTCTTCTTCCGGGCCCTCTTCATCGCCGCGTCCACCTGGCTGGTCTGCGCGCTGCTCTACTTCTTCGAGGAGGTGGCGGCCGCCCGCTACCGCATCGACGTGCGCGACAACCGCGTCGCGAGAAGGGTGCGTACCCAGCTGCGGATGCTGCGGCGCATCGGCGTCGTCGTGATCGTCATCTGCGCGATCGGGGCCGTGCTGCTCAGCATCCCCGGCGCCGCGACCCTGGGCGCGAGCCTGTTCGCCTCAGCCGGTCTGCTCAGCGTCGTGGCCGGCCTGGCCGCACAATCCACTCTCGCGAACGTGTTCGCCGGCATCCAGCTGGCATTCAACAACGCCCTGCGGGTTGACGACGTGGTGATCGTCGAGACCGAGTGGGGCAAGATCGAGGAGATCACCCTCACCTACGTGGTCGTGCACATCTGGGACGACCGCCGCATGGTGCTGCCGTCGACCTACTTCACCACCAACCCGTTCCAGAACTGGACCCGGCACAACAGCGAGTTGCTCGGCGCGGTCGAGTTCGACCTCGACTGGCGTGTCGACCCAGCCGGCATGCGCGTGGAACTCGACCGCATCGTCGCGCAGACCGAGCTCTGGGACGGCCGCGTGGTCGTGCTCCAGGTGACGGATGCCGTGGGCGGCTTCGTGCGTGTGCGCGTGCTGGTCTCCGCCGCCGACGCTCCCACCCTGTTCGACCTCCGCTGCCTCGTGCGCGAGAACCTGATCGACTGGCTCAACACGCACAACCCCGAGGCACTGCCGGTGGGACGGATGGAACTGCGGCGGGAGCCCCCGCGTGCGGAGGTTCCCGCGCGCGCCGCGCAGCCGGCCCACCCCGTCACCGCGCCCGTCGGGCTGTTTTCCGGCGACGAGAACGCCAAGGCGCGGGCAGCCGAGTTCACCGCGACCATCCCCGTGCAGGAGGGTCCGGCCGAGAAGCGTTGACGCGCCGCCGGCCACAACGCGCAGTCAGGGAGTCGCGCGGCTATTCTGATGCAGTCGACGCGTCACGATCGCGGCGGCACAGCCAGCCCACAAGGCCGACCAGCGAGGAGAACCACCCCATGACGCTCACTCACCCCACCACCTCGCTGGACGCCCTGATCGGCCTCGCATTCACGCACGAGCGCGTGTTGATCACCACCGGCATCCGTTCGGGCCTCGTGATCACCGTGGCCGTGCACTCCACTCGGCTCGGCCAGGCCCTCGGCGGCGCCCGCCTGTGGCAGTACGAGAACTGGACGGATGCCGTCGCCGACGCGCTGCGCCTGTCCGCGGCCATGACGCTGAAGAACGCGGCCGCCGGGCTGAACCTGGGCGGCGGCAAGTCTGTGATCCACGTGCCGCTCGGCACCGAGTTGAGCGAGGCGGAGCGGCGTGACGTCATGCTCGACCTCGGCGACGCCATCGAGAGTCTGGACGGCGCGTACATGACGGCCGAGGACGTCGGCACGAACGCCGAGTCGATGGCCATCGTGAAGGAACGCACCGACCACGTCTGCGGTCTCCCGGCCGCCAGCGGCGGCGTGGGCGAACCGGCCGACGCGACCGCGGCCGGCGTCTACGCCAGCGTGCTTGCCACTCTGGACGCCCTGTTCGGCAGCCGCGAGGTGTCCGGCCGGCACATCGTCATCTCCGGCCTCGGCCAGGTCGGCGGCCGCCTTGCCGGCGAGCTCGCCGCCGCCGGGGCTCGCCTTACGGTCAGCGACGTCAACCTCGGCAAGCAGCAGTTCGCCGCCGACCTCGGCGCGACCTGGGTCCCCGTCGACGAGGTGCACCATGTGCCGGCCGACCTGTTCGTGCCCTGCGGGCTCGGCGGGGTGCTCACCGCCCGGGTGATCGGTGAACTGAACGTGCTCGGGGTCGTCGGGGCCGCCAACAATCAGCTCGCCCAGCCGGAGGGTGCCGCTCAGCTGGACGCGCGGGGCATCCTCTGGGCACCCGACTTCGTCGTGAACGCCGGCGGCGTCATCTATCTGGCCCTGGCCTCGGAGCCGAACGCCGACCGGGCCGTCGTGGCCGAGCGGGTCGCCGCGATCGGCGATGTCGTCGCGCAGATCTTCACGGATGCCCGCGAGCAAGGCATCACAACGCTCGCCGCCGCCGAGCGCCTCGCTGCCGCGCGGCTGGACTCCGCCCGCCCGCGGTAGCCGCCCGGGCAGCTCCCCGGTCGCTTTGCGCGCGTTGCGCGCGTGCTGCGCCGCTCCGCGCACGGCACGCCACGCGCGGAGCGGCGCATGACCGGCGCGCCGAATCCGGGCCACCCATCTCCGACGTCGAGAAGCTCGAGGGCTGCGTCACCTGCCTGGGCGTCCGGGTGCGCTGAATCCCCAGATTCGGCGCTTGCGCCCGAGGCCCCGGAACCGTAGTCTGAAAGGCTGCCTGATCAGGGGGGCACAGCTTAGATACCACGCGCTCAGGAGGCCGACATGACCAAGACAGCACCGTACACGATCGCAACGTCTGCGAACGACGGCGCGCGCTTTGGCGCAGCCACCTCGTTCCCGCGCGCCGCTTAGCCGGCCGCCTCCCGCGATCTCCCGCCCCGCCTCGGGTCTGACGCCGGGCCGCTGACACCCAGCGACCGGCTCCGCCCGCAGGCCGGCAGCCATGCTGCCCCCGGAAGCTACGGCTTCCACCCCCGCCGACCGACGTGCTTGTCGTCGGCTTCCCGGCGCCGCGCGCCGCCGTTCACCGGAACCAGACTCGTTCAGGACTCACTCGTGACCACGCTCACCGACCACAGCCATCCGCCCGACCCCGACCCCGCAGCGGGAACCGATCCTGTTGCCCTGCCCCGGAGGAACACCCTCCAGGTGCTGCTGCGCCTCTACCCCTTCGCCCGGCCGGCCCTGCCGCGCCTTGCTCTCGGCATGCTCGCCGCCCTACTGGCGGCGCTCGTGGCGCTCGCCATCCCGCAGGTGCTGCAGCACCTCGTCGACGGTGCCCTGACCCAGCAGGACGCCGCCCAGATCTGGCCGGCCGTCATCGTGGTACTCGCCCTCGGTGTGATCGAGGCGGTGCTGATCGCACTGCGCCGCTGGTTCGTTCTCGGCCCCGGCACCCACATCGAGGCGCGGATGCGCAACGCGCTCTACGCCCGGCTGCAGGACCTCCCGGTCACATTCCATGACAAGTGGCCGAGCGGCCAACTGCTCTCCCGCGCCGTCAGCGACCTCAACCTCATCCGCCGGTGGATCTCGTTCGGCCTCGTGCTGCTCATCGTGAACGTCGTCACCGTTGTGATCGGCGCCGCCATCCTGGTGTCGATGAACTGGATCCTCGGCCTCATCTTCCTCGTCTGCTCCATGCCGCTGTGGATCGTCGGCTACCTGTTCGAGGAGAAATACTCCGTCGTTGCGCGGCGCAGCCAGGACCAGGCCGGCGACCTCGCGACGGCCGTCGAGGAGTCGGTGCACGGCATTCGGGTGCTGAAGGCCTTCGGGCGCGGCAAGTTCGCGTTGAAGAATTTCTCCGACCAGGCCGAGAGCCTGCGCGGCACCGAGATCGAGAAGGCGCGCGCCATCGCCGGCATCTGGCTGTGGCTGCTGATGATCCCGGATGTGGCCTTCGCCCTCTGCCTCGTCGCCGGTGTCTGGCTGGCCGGCCAGGGCGAGTTCAGCGTGGGTGGGCTCGTGGCCTTCTTCGCCACGGCCACCGTGCTGCGCTGGCCGATCGAGTCGGTCGGGTTCCTGCTGTCGATGACCTTCGATGCCCGCACCGCGACCGACCGGTTCTTCGACGTGCTCGACGCGCCGAACGCGATCACGGACCCCGAGCATCCCGTCACCGTCGACCGGCCCCGCGGACGCCTCGCGTTCGAGAACGTGCACTTCCGCTACCCCGACTCGCCGAGCCGCTTCCCGGACCTGCTCGACGGCGTGGACCTGGTGCTCGAACCGGGGGAGACCATGGCGCTCGTCGGTCTGACCGGCTCCGGCAAGTCCACCCTGACGGCGCTCACCACCCGCCTCTACGACGTGACGGAGGGGGCGGTGACCCTCGACGGGGTTGACGTGCGGTCCCTCGGCCGCGAGGAACTGCGTCGCCACCTGTCGATGGCGTTCGAGGATGCGACGCTGTTCTCGGCATCCGTGCGCGACAACGTGCTGCTCGGCCGCCCGGAGTGGGCCGAGCGCTCGCCCGAAGCGGATGCCGCACTCGAGGAGGCGCTCATGGTCGCCCAGGCCGGCTTCGCCCACGACCTCCCGGAGGGCGTGGACACGCTCGTCGGAGAGGAAGGGATGAGCCTCTCCGGCGGCCAGCGGCAGCGGATCGCGCTCGCGCGGGCGGTGGCGGCGAAACCCGCCGTGCTCGTGCTCGACGACCCGTTGTCAGCGCTCGACGTGAACACCGAGTCCCTTGTCGAAGCCGCGCTGCGCGAGGTGCTCTCCGCGACCACGGCGCTGATCGTGGCGCACCGGCCGTCCACCGTGATGCTCGCCGACCGGGTGGCGCTGCTCCAGAACGGGCGTGTCACCGCGATCGGACGGCACTCCGATCTACTCCGCGAGAGCGAACACTACAAGTTCGTCATCTCGAGCCTGGAAGACGAGGAACGACGAGAGTCCGCACGAGAGGAGGCGACGCGATGAGCGTCACCGGTGTCGAGGGCGAAGACCGCAGCAACTTCACCGCGGCGGAGAGCAAGCAGATCCGGGGCCGGTCGCTGCGCCTGCTCGGGTCGCTGCTAAACCCGGTGCGCTTTTCGGTCCTCGCGGCAATGCTGATCGTGGTCGTGTCCACGGCCGCGCAGGTGGCCGGCCCGGCCCTGATCGCGTTCGGGATCGACCGCGGTCTGCCCGCGCTGATGGAGCAGGACTGGGTGCCGCTGGCCGCCACGGGGGTGGTCTACCTCGCCACGGGCGTGGTCGGGGCCATCCTGATCGCCTGGTACACGATCATGTCGGCGCGGATCAGCCAGGCCGTGCTGATCGACCTGCGCAAGAGGGTCTTCCTGCACACGCAGCGGCTGAGTCTCGAATTCCACGAGTCGTACACCTCGGGGCGCATCATCTCCCGGCAGACCAGCGACCTCGACGCCATCCGGGAACTGCTGGACTCGGGCATCAACCAGCTCGTGCAGGGGCTGCTGTACATGGTGTTCACCGCGATCGCCCTGTTCCTGCTCGACGGGACGAGCGGGCTCGTCCTGCTCGCGTCGATCGTGCCGTTGGCGCTGCTCACCCGCTGGTTCCAGGTGCGCTCGCAAACGCTCTTCCGCCGGTCGAGAACGGCGTCGGCGAGCCTGATCGTGCAGTTCGTGGAGACCATGACCGGCATCCGTGCGGTCAAAGCCTTCCGGGCGGAGAAACGCAACGAGAAGGTGTTCGGCGAACTGGTCGAGGACTACCGCACGGTGAATGAGCGGGTCATCCAGCTGTTCGGCATCTTCGATCCGGGTCTCGTGTTGATCGGGAACGTGGCCGTCGCGGTCGTTCTCCTGGTCGGCGGGTTCCGCGTCGTCGACGGCCAGCTTGCCATCGGCGCGCTGCTCGCGGCCCTGCTCTACACCCGCCGGTTCTTCGACCCGATGGAGGAGATGGCGATGTTCTACAGCTCCTACCAGTCGGCCGCCGCGGCGCTGGAGAAGATCTCCGGGGTGCTCGAGGAGCATCCCGGAGTGCCGGACCCGGTGACGCCGGTCGACCTCTGGGCGGCACAGGGTGCGGTCTCGTTCAAGAATGTGCAATTCGAATACCAGAGCGACCGGGTCATCCTGCCGCAGTTCGACCTGACGATCCCGGCCGGGCAGACCATCGCCCTGGTGGGGTCGACCGGGGCAGGCAAGTCCACCCTGGCCAAGCTGATGGCGCGTTTCTACGACCCGTCGGAGGGCCGGGTGACCCTCGACGGCGTCGACCTGCGCGACCTGCACCCCAAGGACCTGCGCCGAGCGATCGTCATGGTCACCCAGGAGGCCTACCTGTTCAGCGGTTCGGTCGCCGACAACATCTCGATCGGCAAACCGGATGCGACGCCCGCCGAGATCGTGGCCGCGGCTCGCGCTGTCGGTGCGCACGACTTCATCGAGGGTCTGCCGAACGGGTACGACACCGACGTGAACAAGCGCGGCGGGCGTGTCTCCGCCGGGCAGCGGCAGCTGATCTCGTTCGCTCGGGCGTTCCTGGCCGACCCGGCGGTGCTCATCCTCGACGAGGCCACCTCGAGTCTGGACATCCCGAGTGAACGCCTCGTGCAGCAGGCGCTGCAGACACTGCTCGGGGGACGCACCGCCGTGATCATCGCGCATCGCCTGTCGACCGTGGCGATCGCCGACCGGGTGCTCGTGATGGAGCACGGATGCATCGTCGAAGACGGCACGCCCGGCCAGCTGATCGCCGGTACCGGCCGGTTCGCGCGGCTGCACGCCGCCTGGCGCGACTCGCTCGTCTGATCGGCGACGCGACGGCGCGAGCGGTTAGGCGAACCCCCAGGCCTTCTCCTCGTCGCTCGAGTCGTCGGAGAGCGGCGTGCCCGTCAGGGGGCGGTTGGAGGCGACCGGTCCGAGCGGGTGGTAGCTGGGATCCCGCGGGATCGCGGACGATTCCTTGAGCTCGACGAAGATCGCGTGTGTCGGCGTGCGGCCGATGTTCACGCCGGCGTGCGCCTGGGCCGGCAGCCAGCGGGTCTCGCCGGCGGGCAGCTCGACGTCGATTTCGCGGCCCTCCGACGACAGGCGCCGGGCATAGGCGCTGAGCGTGATCATGACGCTATCGGGATGCTCGTGGGGATTGGTCTCATCGCCGGGAGCGTCGAGGAACTCGAGCACGCGAACGCGGTCATTCTCCAGCAGTACTCGGTAGGCGCCTGGGTCGGTGACGACGGGATCGAGTGCGGTGTGTGCGGCTGTGCTTTCGCTGTCCATGAAAAACGGTAACATCCGGCGCAGCCTCGAACCAAGCATTGCGGGCAACCCCGGGCGGCGATCGCTACGCGGGGCTCCAGCGCGCCTCCGCGTAATCGATGCGGTAGCCGTCTACCCCGGGCTTCAACGGGGTGCCCTCCGCGGTGTAATGGGGGAGCGCGCGCTCCTCGTGCCCGATCGGCGGGTATCCGCCGGCCCGGATCACACGCCACCAGGGCAGGGCGGCGCCGTGGCGCGCCATGATCTGCCCGACCAGGCGGGCTCCACGGGAGCCGAGCACGGCCGCGACGTCGCCGTAGGTCATCACGCGACCGGCCGGGATCGACTCCACGATTCCGAGAACGTGCGTGACGAAAGCAGGTTCCCGGGTGCCGGCATCCGTCATCGGCTGCGGGTCAGAGCTGCAATGCGCCGATGGTCTCGCCGTAGACGGTTTGCCCGATGTCGCTGAAGCCGAGGCGGTGGAAGAATGACTCCGGCCCCTCTTCGCCGGGTTCCCAGATCACGGTGATGTGGTCGAAGCCGCGCTTGCGGGCCTCGGCGGCGAGTGCGTCTGCGGCGAACTTGCCGACACCCTTGCCCTGGGCCTCCGCGTCCACGTTGATGCGCCAGATGCAGGCACGGAATTCTTCGTGCGGTGAGTCGGGGTCGAAGTTTCCGTGGATGAAGCCGGCAACCTCGCCGTCCAGCAGAACGACGCGCTGCCAGGCGGTAGCAGGGTTGATGACGGACGCCGCGACCGCGTAAGAGACGGGGGCGATGAACTGCTCCTGGCCCGGTTTCAGGCTCAGGCTATTCGCCGCGACGATGTTGCGCGCGGACAGTTCTTCCAGTCGTAGTTCACCCATGCGAACAGGCTAACGTGCACCGGAGCCAGTCGGGTAGTCGGGTTTTCGGACGACAGGGCGTGTGAGCCGCCCCATCCGGAAGATCCGGAAACTGTCTCGATGTCAAGATAGTTACGTCGCCCCACTAGAATCGATGTGGCTATTCTTGCCCCCCGATATTCTGAGGAGATTTCCATTGGCGAAGATCAAGGTTGAAGGCACTGTCGTCGAGCTCGACGGGGACGAGATGACCCGCATCATCTGGCACGCGATCAAGGAGACCTTGATCCACCCGTACCTCGACATCGACCTCGAGTATTACGACCTGTCGATCCAGAAGCGCGACGAGACCGACGACCAGATCACGATCGACTCGGCCCGCGCCATCCAGAAGCACGGCGTCGGCGTCAAGTGCGCGACCATCACGCCCGACGAGGCGCGCGTCGAGGAATTCGGCCTGAAGAAGATGTGGGCGTCGCCCAACGGCACCATCCGCAACATCCTCGGCGGCACCATCTTCCGCGAACCCATCATCATCTCGAACATCCCGCGCCTCGTGCCGGGCTGGAATAAGCCGATCATCATCGGCCGCCACGCGTTCGGCGACCAGTACAAGGCCACCAACTTCCGCTTCGAGGGCGAGGGCACGCTCAGCATGACCTTCACCCCGAAGGACGGCTCGGCCCCGCAAGAGTTCGAGGTATTCCAGGCCCCCGGCAGCGGCGTGGCGATGGGGATGTACAACCTCGACGACTCCATCCGCGACTTCGCCCGCGCGTCGTTGAACTACGGCCTCGAGCGCAAGTACCCGGTCTACCTGTCGACGAAGAACACGATCCTCAAGGCGTATGACGGCCGCTTCAAGGACATCTTCCAGGAGATCTTCGACGCCGAGTTCAAGGCCCGCTACGACGCGGCCGGCCTCAGCTACGAGCACCGCCTGATCGACGACATGGTCGCCTCTGCCATGAAGTGGGAGGGCGGTTACGTCTGGGCCTGCAAGAACTACGACGGTGACGTGCAGTCGGACACCGTCGCGCAGGGCTTCGGCTCGCTCGGCCTGATGACCAGCGTGCTCTCCACGCCGGACGGCAAGGTCGTCGAGGCGGAGGCCGCGCACGGCACCGTGACGCGCCACTACCGCCAGCACCAGCAGGGTAAGGCCACCTCGACCAACCCGATCGCCTCGATCTATGCCTGGACCCGCGGCCTCGCGCACCGCGCCAAGCTTGACGGCAACCCGGCGCTCGCCGAGTTCGCCAACACGCTCGAAGACGTGGTCATCAAGACCGTCGAGAGCGGCAAGATGACCAAGGACCTCGCGCTTCTCGTGGGCCCGGAGCAGCCCTTCCAGACGACCGAGGAGTTCCTCGCGGCCATCGCGGAAAACCTCCAGGCCCGCATGGCCTGACTCGCAGCGCCAGGGCGGCAGTCTTACCCCGGGGGTGGGGGGTGTGAGGCTGCCGCTCGTGTTTGGGCGTTTTCCCGGGGTTATCCCGGCCCTTGAGGGGAGGCTTTCCTTGCTGGCGGAGCCCGGCGAGTGAGGCAAGAATATGACCATGTCGTCTCTGGTCGCCGCCGCTCGTCGTTACCCGCTCGTCGCCACGACCGTGCTGCTCGGGCTCATCGGCGCGGTGCTCGCCCTGGGCGGTCAGACGGATGCCGTGCGCTGGCTGTTCAGCGGATTCGGCCTGCTGGTCGCCGGTTACGAAACGATCGGCATGGTACGCCGGCTGCTGCGCGGCACCCTCGGTATCGACGTGCTCGCGATCACGGCCATTGTCTCCACGGTGCTGGTGGGCGAATACGTGGCCACCCTGATCATCGTGCTGATGCTCACCGGAGGCGCGGCCCTCGAAGACTTCGCCGTGAACCGGGCCAAGCGCGAGCTCGACGCCCTGCTCCGGCGGGCCCCGCAGATCGCGCACCGGCTCGTTGCCGGTACCGGCACCGATACCCATACCGATACCGATACCGATACCGATACCGATACCGATACCGACACCGGAAACGGCGAGGTCGAGGACGTGCCGGCCACCGATGTGCGGCCGGGCGACCTGCTCCTCGTTCGCCCCGCCGAGATCGTGCCGGTCGACGGCGCTCTGGTCTCCGTCAGCGCAGCCTTCGACGAGTCCTCGCTCACCGGGGAGAGCCTCCCGGTCGAGCGCGAAGCCGGCGACGCCGTGCTCAGCGGGTCGATCAACGGCCAGGCTGCCGCCACCATCCGAGCCACCGCGACCGCCGCGGACAGCCAGTACCAGCAGATCATCGCGCTGGTCGAGGAGGCATCGGCCAGCAAGGCCCCCGTGGTGCGCCTGGCGGACCGCTACGCCGTGCCGTTCACTGCGGTCTCGCTCTCGATCGCCGCCCTGGCCTGGATCGTCAGCGGCGACCCGGCCCGGTTTGCCGAGGTGCTGGTGGTGGCGACCCCCTGCCCTCTCCTGATCTCCGCACCGGTCGCCTTCATGGGCGGCATGAGCCGGGCCGCCCGCAACGGCATCATCGTCAAGGGCGGTGGGGTGCTCGAAATGCTCTCCCGGGCCAAAACCGTGGTCTTCGACAAGACCGGCACGCTCACCCACGGCAGCCCCACCATCGCCCGCGTGCTTCCCGAGCCCGGCTTCGACGAGGACGAGTTGCTCGCACTCGCCGCGTCGGCGGAGCAGTACTCGTCGCACGTGCTCGCGGCATCCGTGATCGCGGCGGCCCGGACCCGCGGGCTGGAGCTGATCGGGTCGGAGACCGCGAACGAGGTTCCCGCGCACGGCGTCGTGGCCCGGCTGGGCGCCCGCGAGGTCACCGTGGGCAAGCTGTCGTTCATCCGGGAACGGGCGACGGATGCCGTGGCCGCCCCGCTCGAGGGCGGCGAACTGGCCATCTACATCGCCGTCGACGGTCGTTTCGCCGGCAGCATCGTCGCCAGTGACACGCTGCGGGAGAACGCACCGCAGACTCTGGCGGATCTGCGGGCCCTCGGCCTGCGGGATACCGTGATGCTCACCGGCGACGCCCGGCCCACCGCCGAGCACATCGCGGCGCTGGTGGGGATCGGGCAGGTGCAGGCGGACTGCCTGCCCGCCGACAAGGTCAACGCCGTGCGTGGCCTTGCCCACCGCCCGGTGATCATGGTCGGCGACGGAGTTAACGACGCGCCCGTGCTGGCCGTCGCCGACGTCGGTATCGCCATGGGAGCCCGCGGAGCCACGGCCGCGAGCGAATCGGCCGACGTCGTCATCCTGATCGACGACCTGACCCGCGCCGCCCGCGCGGTCGCGATCGGCCAGGACACCATCCGGATCGCGCTGCAGAGCATCTGGCTCGGCATCGCTCTGAGCCTCGGCCTGATGGTCCTGGCCGCGTTCGGCTTCATTCCCGCCACCGCGGGGGCGCTGTTGCAGGAATTCGTCGACCTGGCCACGATCCTGAACGCGTTGCGGGCGATCGGCGGCCGCCGGGACGCCTCGGTGCAGGCCCAGATCGCCGCTCGCGAGCCGGCTGCGGCCGGCGCACTGAGTCGCTGAGTCGCGTCGCCCTATTGTGCTGGATGCCCCCAGTTCAGGTGTCAACGCGTGCAAGTTGCACAGTCTGAGGTCGAATTCAGCTAGCTTCAAGTTCATGTCCCTCCGTTGGGGGTCAACCTTTCGTCGTTGAACGGATTGGATGATGCACGTGAACTCACGAAATCGGCATTTCTCACCCTGGGACCTCGACCCCCGGCCGCCGCGCGCACTGCGCCGGGCCACCGCGGTGGCCCTGACCGTCGGGCTGGTGGCTACCGCGGCCCTCGTCGGCGGCACCGTCGCAGCCGGCGCCGCACCGCAGCAGGCTCCGCTGGCGGCCATCGAAAAGCCGGCCACCGCGTTCGAGGCCGGCCGCTACGTCGTCACGCTGGCCGCCAGCGCGGTCGCCGCCTACTCCGGCGGCGTCGCCGGTTTCGACGCCACCAAGCCGGCCCCGGGCCGGCAGCTCGACGCGAGATCGAAGAACGCGACCGCCTACGCCGCGCACCTCGCGGCCGAGCAGAGAAAGGTCGCCGCGGCCGCCGGGGTGAGCGTCAGCGTCTCCTACACGACCGCACTCAACGGATTCGCCGCCGACCTCACCGCGGCCCAGGCCGCCGCGCTCTCCGCGAACCGAGAGGTTCTCGCCATCGAAAGGGACGCGATCCGCCGGGTCACGGCGCAGTCCTCGACCGACTTCCTCGGGCTCGGTGATGCCGCCGGCGCCGGCGGCGTCTGGGACGCGGTCGGCGGCGTTGACGCGGCCGGCGCCGGCGTCGTCGTCGGTATCATCGACACCGGCATCGCCCCGGAGAACGGCTCCTTCGCCGGCGACCCCCTCGGCACCGACTCCGGCGACGCTCCGTTTCGCACGGCCGACGGCGGCATCCGCTTCGGCAAGTCCGACGGCGGCACCTTCACCGGCGCCTGCATCGTGGGTGTGCAGTTCACCGCGGACGACTGCAGCACCAAAATCGTCGGTGCCCGGTACTACGTCGACGGGTTCGGCGCCTCCAGGATCGGCGCCGAAGGCGTCGGCGAGTACCTTTCGCCGCGCGACGGCGACGGCCACGGCTCACACACCGGCGGCACCGCAGCCGGCAACCACGCCGTCGCCGCGTCGGTCGGTGGCATCGACTTCGGCACCATCTCGGGCGTTGCGCCCGGGGCGAAGATCGCCGCGTACAAAGTCTGCTGGTCCGGCCCCGACCCGGTCAGCCAGGACGACGACGGATGCGCCACCAGCGACCTCCTCTCGGCGATCGACCAGGCCACGGCCGACGGTGTCGACGTGATCAACTTCTCGATCGGCGGCGGTGCGGCCCAGACCACGGTTTCCGCCACCGACGTCGCCTTCCTGGGCGCGGCATCCGCCGGCATCTTCGTGGCGGCGTCGGCCGGTAACGCCGGTCCCGACGCCTCCACGCTCGATAACGCGTCGCCGTGGATCACCACCGTGGCGGCCAGCACCATTCCGAGCTACGAGGCCACCGCCACCCTCGGCAGCGGCCTGGGCTATGGCGGCGGCTCGATCACGGTCCCCGCCGTCGGCGTGACCGGTGCGCTGGTGCGCGGTGACCTCGTCGCCGCCCGGCGCGGAACAGACCCCTTGCTCTGCGGGCCGAACTCGCTCGACCCGGCCAAGGTGACCGGCACGGTCGTGTTCTGTCAGCGCGGCGTCTATGACCGGGTCGCCAAGTCCGTCGAGGTGAAGCGTGCCGGGGGTATCGGCATGGTGCTGGTGAACAAGACGGCCAGCTCGCTCGACCTCGACCAGCACGCGGTGCCGACGGTGCACCTCAACGCCGAAGCGTTCGTGACGGCCTTCGCCTACGCAGGCACCGCCGGGGCGACCGTGACCCTCACGCCGGGCAACGCGCTCGGGACCACTCCGCCCGCCCCGCAGGTCGCCGGGTTCTCCTCGCGCGGACCGGTACTTGCCGACGGCAGTGACATCATCAAGCCGGACGTCTCGGCGCCCGGGGTCGCGATTCTCGCCGGCGGTGCCAACGCCGCGGGTGCGGCAGGCACGTACCAGTTCCTGTCCGGAACGTCGATGTCGTCGCCGCACGTGGCGGGCCTTGCTGCCCTCTACCTGGGCCAGACGCCGAGCGCGAGCCCGGCCGAGGTGAAATCGGCCTTCATGACCACCGCCTACGACACGGTCGCCGGCTCCGGCGCTGCCGTGACCGACCCGTTCCTGCAGGGCGCCGGCCACGTCGACCCGACGAAGTTCTTCACGCCGGGGCTCGTCTACCTGAACGGGGAGAGCGACTGGATGTCCTATATCAAGGGCGCCGGCTACACCGGGGGCGGCCTGGACGCCGTCACCGCGGTCGACCCGTCGAACCTCAACCTGGCCTCGATCGGCATCGGTTCGCTCACCCGGCCGGAGACGATCACCCGCACGGTGACGTCGACCCAGGCAGGCACTTTCGACGCCTCGGTGTCCGGACTCGCCGGCATCGACGTGACGATCGAGCCGTCCACGCTGACCTTCGGCGCGGCAGGGGAGACTCAGTCCTACAGGGCGACGTTCTCCCGAACGGATGCGCCCGTCGACACGTTCGCGACCGGCTCGCTCAGCTGGACCAGTGGCGCGACCGTCGTGCACAGCCCGGTGGCGGTCAAGCCCGTCACCCTCGAGTCGCCGATCGCCGCCGACGGAACCGGTCTGGCCGGCTCCGTCGGCATCCGCGTGACGCCCGGCACGACCGCCGACATCCCCCTGGCGACCGACGGCCTCGCGGCCGGCGTGCTGCTCAAGGAGAAGAAGGGCGGCCCGGGCAAGGCCTACACCGGAACGGGGCTCCCCGGAACGGAGATCGTCTTCACCGTGCAGGTTCCGGCGGGAACGGTGGTGCAGCGCTTCGACCTTGATTCACTGACCGACGCCGCCGACCTTGACCTGGTGGTCAACCGATTGAGCGGCAAGGGCGGCACGCCGATCGAAGGCTGGCAGTCGGCCACGGCGGCGACGGACGAACACGTCGATCTGCTGAACCCGACGGCCGGGTACTACCAGGTTGTCGCGTCGGTCTTCAGTGGCACCGACCGGTACGACCTGACCACCTTCACGGTCGCTCCGGGTGCCGGCGCCGGAGCGTTCACCGTTGCCCCGAACCCTCTCCCGGGAGTGCAGGGCGTTGAAGCGACCTACACGGCCTCGTGGAGTGGTCTGGCCGCGGGCACGGATTACCTCGGGCTGGTGCGCTACGGCGACACTGGCTTCTCGACGGTCGTGGCGGTGGAGAACTAGCGGCCGCCAGGTTCGTCGGCGAGGGCGGACTCGCCCGCCGCGTCCGGCGTCGAATTCGTCAGGGGTGCGGTTCTGGGCGGGCGGCGGACGGACACCGACCGAAGGCTTACCCTGAGCTAATGCGATTCGCACGAATGCGCCGAGGCGGCGAGCCCCCCGGCGTGAGCCGGCCGCGGCTGTCCCGAGAGGTCTACGTGCTCGGCGTGATCGCGTTCTTCGTGATGGTGGGCTTCGGTGTCGTCGTGCCGGTGCTGCCCGTCTACGTGCGCAGCTTCGGGGTCGGCTACCTGGAAATCGGCGCCGTCGTCTCCGCGTTCGCGCTGATGCGCTTCGTCTCCAGCCCGTTCACCGGGCGCCTGATCGACTGGGCCGGCGAACGCGTGATCCTGGCCTCCGGCATCGGGATCGTCGCCGTTTCCAGCGGGCTGGTCGGCGTGGCCCAGAACTATCCGCAGCTGCTGCTCCTGCGCGGGGCCGGCGGCGTCGGTTCGGCCATGTTCACGGTGGCGGCCATGACTCTCCTGCTCGGCTCCACGGCACCGGGATTCCGGGCCAGGGCCATCGGGTTCTACCAGGGTGGGTTCCTGCTCGGCGGGATGGCCGGCCCCGCGCTCGGCGGACTCCTCGCCACGATCTCGCTCACCGCACCGTTCTTCTTCTACGCCGCGACGCTCGCCGTTGCCGGCATCCTCGGGCTCGTGCTGCTGCGCCCGGTGCGGGGTGGGGTCGTCGCCGCGGCCGGCCCGGTGCCCGAGCGCATCCCGCTCCGAACGGTGCTGCGGGACACCCGGTTCCGCGCGGCGTGCATCGCCAACTTCTCCACCGGCTGGAACTCGTTCGGCGTGCGCAACGCGCTGATCCCCGTGCTGGTCGTCGAGGTGCTGCGGGGTCCGACCGCCTGGACCGGCATCGCCTTCGCCTTCGCGGCCGTCGCGCAGACGGTGGCACTCGCGCCGGCCGCGCGGTTCGTCGACATCGTGGGCCGCCGCCCGGCCATCATCGGGGCATTCCTGGTCGCCGGACTCACCATCCTCGCGGTCCCGTTCGCGCCGAACATCATCGTGCTCACCGCACTTCTCTGCCTCTACGGCGTGGCCTCGGCGTTCATGGGCACCGCTCCGGCCGCATCCGTCGGCGATGCGGCCGGGGCCGGCGGCGGACGCCCCGTGTCGGTCTTCTCGATGTTCTCCGACCTGGGTGCCATCGTCGGCCCGCTCGCCGCCGGGTTCCTCGTCGACAGCGTCTCCTACCCGGTGGCCTTCGGCGTCGGCGCCCTGCTGTTCTTCGCAACCTCCGCCTACGCGCTGCGGATGCCGCGGCAGGCCCGCCCGGCATAGTCCGGCCGAGGGATTGGCTCGGAGCTGACTTCGAAAATTCTTGCACAGAAAGTGACGAACTCTCGACCATACGTGCGTCATGGGCTAAAATCGGAACATGACCAACCTCGCGGAAGACCTCAGGCAGGCGGCCGACGCCGTGGCCCTGCTGGGATCCTCGAGCGCAGATCTTGCTGCCTGCCTGATGACGAAGCGCTGGCCGGTCAGAAGCGAATCGCGTCGGCCCGCCGTCTCCTTGACACCTATGCCGCCTGGATGGCGGCGACCATCGCCCGCCGGTCCCGGCCGGAACTCGGGCACTCAGGGTTGGCCGCTCAGCAGGGGTTCCTCTCGCCGGAGGCCCTGATCCAGAAGTGGACCGGGTCGTCGAAGGGTGACGCCTACAAGCTGGTGGCCGTCGGCACGATGATGGCCGATGCGGAGGCGGCCGAGAAACTCGTCGAGGAGGCGGTCTCAGCGCTCGATGCCGATGCCGCCGAGGTCGCGGCGTTCGTCGCGACGGTGCCGTGGCAGGCCCCGATCGCCCGGGACGTCACGGCCGGAACCCTTTCCGTCGACGCGGCGGAGTCGATCCGGGCTGGGCTCGGTCAGATCGACGCCGCGGTGACCGCGGAAAAGCTCGCGGCGGCACTCGAAGCCTTGCTGGTCGAGGCGTCGTCGCTGAATGCCGACCAGGTCTTCACACGTGCGAGACGGATGCGCGACACGCTCGCCGAGGCCGGCATCGCCGCCCGGGAGAAGCAGGCCTACGACGACCGCTACCTGCGTGTGTACCGGCTGAACAACGGCAATGTCCGCCTGAACGGGCTCTTCTCGCCGGAAGACGGCGAGGTCGTGCTCTCCACCTTCGACTCCATTACCGCTCCCCGCCGTGGAGGGGTGCGCTTCGTCGACACGGAGCGGGCCGTCTGGGCGAAGAAAATGCAGGACGACCCGCGCAGCAACGAGCAGATCGCCGCGGACTCACTCCTGCAGCTGCTCAAGATCGCCGGCGAGGCCGACCCGGGCCGGGTCTTCGGCGGGCGCCGGCCGTCGGTGCGGGTGATCGTGACCGAGAAAGCGCTCGAGAGCGGTGAGGCGGGTCAGTCGGGTCAGGTGGATCAGTCGGGTCAGACCGAGCAGGTCAACGAGCACGGCCCGGGCAAACCGGCCGCGCACGGGCAGATCGAGGGCAACCCGGTCCCCATCTCCCAGGAGAGCATCGACCGTCTCCTCTGCGAGACCGGCTCCCGCGGCATCACGTTCGACGCCGACGGCCAGATCATCAACGTCGGCCGCGACGAACGACTCTTCACCGAGGCACAGCGGGCCGCGATGGCCGTTCGTGACGGCGGATGCCTCTGGATCGACTGCGACAGACCACCGGCGTGGAGCGAAGCGCACCACATCAACGAATGGTTTAAAGACAACGGGCACACCGACCTCGCCGACGGAGTACTCCTCTGCCACCCGCACCATCTGCTGCTGCACAACCAGCATTGGACGATCATCCGAACCGGCACGCAATATTGGCTCCGGCCACCGGCGGAGGTCGACCCGGAACAGACGCGGATCGCACTGCCGAGCAAGCGGGCGGAGCTGTAGGCAGAGTGTTCGGCCCGTGGTTCCAGGTCTCTGGTCCCTGGTTTCGACAAGCTCAACCACCGGGGCGAACCGGCAGTGCGCCGGCAGTGCTGCGTCGGTGGTTCTAGCGCAGTTCCGCGCGACCGGAGATGACGCCGCTGACCGTGGCCACTAGGGCGAAGACCACCGCGACCAGCGGCAGGCCGAGGTCCCACCAGGCCAGAGCCGCGGCGCCGAAGACGCTGATCTCGATGATGGCCTTGCCGAACGGGTCGAGGCGGAAAACCGCCTTGGGGGAGCGGAACAGCGCCCAGAGCACAATGGCGAAGGCAGGGGCAAGGATGCCCACGAGCAGGCCCGGCCAGGGCAGCGGCCAGGCGGCGAAGCCCCAGATGCCCAGGCTGATGAACGCGAACAATTCGAGCAGGAAGCGCACGATGTCGTTGGGGCTGGTACTGGTCGTCGCGCTCGTATCGGTCACTCGCCCCATCCTACCGAGAGGCGGGAGGCTACCTGAAGATGATGGTGCGGGCGCCGTCCAGCAGAACGCGGTGCTCGGCGAACCAGGTGACCGCCTGGGTCAGGGTGCGGCTCTCCTCGTCCTGTCCGATGGCGACGAGCTCGGCCGGGCTGCGCGAGTGGTCCACCCGCATGACGTTCTGCTCGATGATCGGACCCTCGTCGAGGTCGCCCGTGACGAAGTGGGCCGTCGCCCCGATCAATTTGACCCCGCGGGCGTGCGCCTGCTTGTAGGGGTTGGCGCCCTTGAACCCGGGCAGGAAGGAGTGGTGGATGTTGATGGCGCGGCCTTCCAGCAGCGTGCAGAGTGCGGGGGAGAGGATCTGCATATACCGGGCGAGCACCACCAGCTCGATGTCGTGCTCGGTGATGGCCTCGACGACGCGAGCCTCGAAGGCCGCCTTGCTGGCGGCATCCGTCACCGGACGCGACTCGAACGGCACCCCGTAGAAGCCGACCAGGTCGCGCAGCGTGCCGTGGTTGCTCAGCACCAGCGGAACCTCGATGGGTAGCTGGCCCCCGCGCTGGCGGAAGAGCATGTCGTTGACGCAGTTCCCGGCGGTCGAGGCCAGGATCAGGGTGCGCTTGGGACGCCCGACGACATCGATGACGGATTCCATGGCGTATCTGCGCACGACCGGGGCGAGCTCGTCTTCGAGATCAGCCTGGCTCGCCGCGGATTCCACCTGCAGCCGCATGAAGAACCGGCCGGTGTCGGCGCTGGTGAACTGTTGGCTCTCGGTGATGTTGCCGCGCGCCCGCACGATCGCGCCGCTGACCGCGTGCACGATACCCGGCTGGTCGACGCAGACGAGAGTGATCACCCAATGGTGGCGCGGGTTCGGTGCGAGGGAAGAGGTCATCGGACTAGGTTACCGGCCCCCTGCCGCACACTCCGCCCGTCGGCTAGGCTGTAAAGCGGTCGGCGCAGCACGCCGGCCCCGGGCGCGCACGTCGGCGCGCAGTCGATCCGGACCGGCCCGCGGCACACCCGCGCTGCCCCTGTTCCCGTCTGTGAGCCACAGAGCCATGTCATTCACCGCACCCATCAACCTGCCCTCGCTGGACGCGCTGGACGCGCTGGACGCGCCGCACGCGCCGGAGAGCATCACGGCCGCCGCCCGACCCTTCCCCTGGGTGGGCCTACTCGCCCTGGCCGCCGCCGTCTTCCTCTCCGTCACCTCCGAAATGCTCCCGACGGGCCTTCTGCCCGACATGAGCCGGGCACTCGGGGTCACCGAGGGACAGGTCGGCCTGCTCGTTTCCTGGTTCGCGTTCACCGTGGTGCTCACGAGCACCTCCCTCGCCCACCTCACCCGGCGCCTACCGCGGCACGGCCTGATTGTGCTCGTGCTCGTGGTGCTGGCGATCAGCAATGTGCTCACTGCCATCGCCCCCAACTACGCCTTCATGGTGGGCGGGCGCATCATCGGCGGAATGGCCCACGGCCTGTTCTGGGCCGTCGTCGGCGCCTACGCCGCGCACCTCGTGCCGCGGGAACAGATCGGCCGCGCCGTGGCCATCACCGTCTCGGGCGGCACGCTCGCCTTCGTGTTCGGGGTGCCCATCGCCACCGCCGCCGGGCACCTGCTCGGCTGGCGGCTGTCGTTCCTGACCCTCGCCGCCCTCATGCTGATCGGCGCGGTCGTCGTCTGGCGGTTCCTGCCGCCGGTGTCGCACTATGGTGCTCGCGTGACGGATGCCGCGGCAAGCGATCCGACCGCGGCCGGCACCGCGGGGGCCGCCGCCGCTCATGCCGCCACTGCTATCGCGGAACCGCGTCGCGATCCGACCATGCGCGCCGTGATCCTGCTTTCCGTGATCACCGGCCTGACCATGGTCGGGCACTACACGTTCTACACCTACATCGCCCCGTTCCTGATCGACGAGATGGGCGTGGACTCCGGCGCGGTCGCCCCGCTCCTGTTCGCCTATGGGATTGCCGGCGCGGTCGGCCTGGTGCTCTCCGGCACGGTCTTCGGCCCCCGGCCGCAGCTCGGGCTCGTCATCGGCATCGCCGTGTCGGCGCTGAGCGTGACCGTGCTGGCACTCTTCGCGGCGACGCTGCCGGTTGCCATCACCGCCTTCGTGCTCTGGGGTCTGGCCTTCGGCATGCTGCCGCCGCTGCTGCAGACGCGGCTGCTGCGTACGGCCTCGCTCCGCATCCGCGACACCGCCAGCGCCATCTACACGACCGCGTTCAACGCCGGGATCGGCGGTGGCGCCCTCCTCGGCGCCGCGCTGCTCGGCTCGGCCGGGATGCAGGCCGTGCCGCTGGTCTACGTCGGAATCCTGGCGCTGGCCTTCGTGCTGGTGATCGTCAGCGACGTCGTCGTGCGCCGCCGGGCGGCCTGACCGACGGCGTGCCGATCTGACACGGCTGAGACGACACGATTGAGGGGCGCGGAAGCATCCGCACCCCTCAATCGCGTCGGTTCACCGGCCGCCGATGTACGGGACCGCTGCGAGGATCTCGATCTGGATGCTGACGTTGGTCGGCGTCGTGTACGCGACGGTGTCGCCGACGTGGGTTCCGATGATGGCCTGGCCGATCGGTGAGGACGGGGAGTACACGTCCACCTTCACCTCCGGGTCGAGGGAGACGAGTTCACGCTCGCCAAGGAGGAACACGGTCGCCCGGGTGTCGCCGGAGAGCATCGCGGTGATCCTCATCCCGGGCTCGACCAGGCCGTCGTCCGGTTTGACCGAGGCCTCGGCCTGGCGGAGGGTCGTGCGCAGCTCCCGGATTCGCTCGGTTGTGGCCGCGTTCGGGTTGGGGTCGCTGCCCAGCACAGCGAGCTCCTCGATCAGGAGGGCGAGCGAGCGGGGTGGCAGCCACACCGATTCGGTGGTCATAGGGTTCTCCGTAAATCGCGAGACAATCTGCCGCGCAGTGATCAATCGGCCATGCTAGCCGCCCCGCCTCTCGACACGGGGAAACGGAGATCGGTGGCGTGGCGGCTACTGCTGGTGGTCGGCGTCTTTCTGATCGGCGCCCAGCAGCTGGTCCGACAGCGGGCGGCTGGGGAGGATCGGCACCTGGCCGGTGAAACCCTCACGGGCGGCGGCGATCTCGAGAATACGGCCGCGGCAGGCGTACCAGCCCACGATCAGGAGCGGGATGATGATCACGAGTGAGCTGATGGTGAGCGTGCCGACCGGCCAGTCGAAGGCCATCAGCACGAGCACGGCGACCAGGAAGGCCAGGCTGGCGTACCCCGTATACGGAGCCCCGAACATCCGGAACGCCGGTCGCTGCAGGATGCCGAGCTTCGACCAGGCGTGCAGGCGCAGCTGGCAGAGCACGATCATGCCCCAGGCGCTGATGATGCCGATGGCGGCCATGTTGAGCACGATCTCAAAGGCCTTGTCGGGCACGACGGCGTTCAGGCCGACGCCGAGCAGGGTGACCACGCCGGTGAGCAGGATGCCGCCGAACGGCACGCCGGTCCGGCTCACCTTGCCGGCAAAGCGCGGCGCCGACCCTGCCAGCGCCATCGACCGCAGGATGCGCCCGGTCGAGTACAGGCCCGCGTTGAGCGAGGACAGGGCGGCCGTGAGCACGACCAGGTTCATGATCACGTCGACGCCGCCGACACCGATGGTGCCGAAAAAAGTGACGAACGGGCTTTCGCCGGCCTTGTACGCGGTGTAAGGCAGCAGCAGCGACAGGAGCAGGATCGAGCCCACGTAGAACACGGCGATGCGGATGATGACGGTGTTGATCGCCTTCGGCATCACCTTCTCCGGGTTCTCGGTCTCCCCGGCGGTCGTGCCGACCAGTTCGATCGAGGCGTAGGCGAAGACGACGCCCTGCACCACGAGAACGGATGCGATCAGCCCGTTCGGCAGCCAGCCCCCGTTGTCCCCGATCAGGCTGAAGCCCGCCTCCTGGCCGGGGATCGGAGTGCCGAAGATGACCATCCAGGTGCCGACCAGCAGGAAGGCCACGATGGCAAGCACCTTGATCAGGGCGAACCAGAATTCGAGTTCGCCGAACACGCTCACCGACAGGAGGTTCAGGGAGAGGACGACGGCAAGGGCAGCGAAGGCGTACAGCCACTGCGGCACGTCGCCGAAGGGGGCCCAGTACTTGGCGAAGAAGTTCATGTACAGCGCCACGGCCGTGACGTCGACGATCGCGGTCATCACCCAGTTCAGCCAGTACAGCCAACCGGTGACGAACGCCGTCTTCTCGCCGAAGAACTCGCGGGCGTAGGAGACGAACGAGCCCGACGAGGGGCGGTGCAGCACGAGTTCGCCGAGCGCGCGCAGGATCAGGAACGCAAAGAAACCGCAGATCGCGTACACGAAGACGAGGGAGGGCCCGGCGGTGGCCAGGCGTCCGCCTGCCCCGAGGAACAGGCCGGTGCCGATGGCCCCGCCGATGGCGATCATTTGCACCTGTCGGGCCTTGAGGCCCTTGTGCAGACCCTCGTCCTCGTGCACGATGAGGGCATCCGAGATGTGCTCGAACGGCGTCTCCACGCCCCGACCGTGGTACTCGGGGTGGTCTGGTTTATGGGGGAGTTGAGTCCCCCGGCTTGCACGCGTCATGGGGCTCTTTACGATTAACGGGTTTTGGCCAACCCTAGCGGCCCCCGGACGGGGCTGGCGTCCACGGCCTCCGGTAGACTGTCTTCGACATTCGGACTTCACGAGAGCCGGGAGGCCGCATGGCGACGATCCTCCTGACTTTCGCTGCCCTGTCCGCGCTCACCCCGATCCTCACGCGGTGGCTCTCGACGCGCGTTTTCTACGTCATCGCTTTGCTCCCCGCGACCGCCTTCGGCTACACCCTCTCTCAGACCCGGGCCGTGTCGACCGGCGCAGCGATCACCGAGAGCGTCCCGTGGATTCCCGCGTTGGGTATCTCGCTCTCGTTCCGCGTCGACACCCTCGCCTGGCTGCTCGCCCTCGTCGTGACCGGGGTCGGCGCCCTCGTGCTCGTCTACTGCGCCCGCTACTTCAACGCCGGCGAACCGGCGCTCGGACGTTTCGCGGCGGTCCTGCTGGCATTCGCCGGCGCGATGTATGGACTGGTGACATCCGATGACATCGTCGTCATGTTCATCTTCTGGGAGATCACGAGCGTGCTCTCCTACATTCTGATCGGGCACTACACGTTCAAGCGGGCGAGCCGCGGGGCCGCCCTGCAGGCGTTGCTGGTGACCACGTTCGGCGGGCTGGTGATGCTGGTCGGGGTCGTCATCCTCGCGGTGGAGGCCGGAACCACGTCGCTCGCCGCCATCGTCGCCGACCCCGTCACCGGCCCGGCTGCCACCTGGGCGGTGCTGCTCATCCTGGTCGGCGCGCTGTCGAAGTCCGCGCTCGTGCCCTTCCACTTCTGGCTCCCGGCCGCGATGGCGGCGCCGACCCCGGTCAGCGCCTACCTGCACGCGGCGGCGATGGTCAAGGCCGGCCTCTACCTGGTCGCCCGTCTCGCACCGGGCTACGCCGACACGCCGGGCTGGATGCCGGTGCTCGTCACCCTCGGCGTCGGCACCATGCTGGTCGGTGCGTGGCGTTCGCTGCGCCAGTACGACCTCAAGCTGGTGCTCGCCTACGGCACGGTCAGCCAGCTCGGGTTCCTGATGGTCGTCGTCGGCTTCGGCACCCGGGACGCGGCGCTCGCCGGGGTCGCGCTGCTCCTCGCGCATGCCCTCTACAAGTCGGCGCTGTTCCTGACCGTGGGCATCATCGACCACCGCGCCGGCGCCCGCGACTGGCGGCAGCTCTCCGGCGTGGGGCGCAACGCGCCCGTGCTGGCCGCGATCGCCCTGGTGTCGGTCGCCTCCATGGCGGGCATCCCGCCGCTGCTCGGCTTCGTCGCGAAGGAAGCCGTGTTCACGGCGTTCCTGGAAGCCGCACTGGCCGGCGACGGATGGGGCTGGGTCGCCCTGATCGGCACCGTGCTCGGCTCGGTGCTGACGGTCGCCTACAGCGCCCGCTTCTTCTGGGGTGCCTTCGGAACCCGGGTGACCCTCGCGGACACCGCGCTGCACCCCGCCCGCTGGGACTTCCAGCTGGCGCCGGGGCTGCTGGCCGTGGCCACCCTCCTGCTCGGCCCACTCGTCTTCCTGCTCGACCCCGTGCTGGCCTCCTATGCCGACACCGTGCCCGGCGACGGCGACTACCACCTCGCGCTCTGGCACGGCTTCGAACCGGCGCTCGCCCTGAGCGCCGCGGTGGTCGTTCTCGGCCTCGCACTGTTCTGGAAGCGGCGAGGCGTGGCCCGGTTGCAGGGCACCGTGCCGGCCTACGTCGACGCCGGCCAGGGCTACGGCTACACCGTGCGCGGCATCGACCGAGCCGCGGCGCGCATCACCCATTTCGCCCAGATCGGCGGACTGCCGCAGTACCTGTCCACCATCCTCGTCGTCTTCGTGCTGGCGCTCGGGTTCGCGGCCTTCGTGAACCGCAGCTGGCCGGACCAGGTCGTGCTCTGGGACTACCCCGGCCAGGTGGCGATCGCCCTCACCATGGGCATCGCCGCGGTGATGGCCGCGCGCGTCGCCGAGCGGATCACCGCCGTGCTGCTGGCCGGAGTCACCGGCTACGGCCTGGTCGCTCTGTTCGCGTTCCACGGCGCCCCCGATCTGGCCCTGACCCAGGCGCTCGTGGAAACCATCACCATCGTCGTCTTCGTGCTGGTGCTGCGTCGGCTGCCCCAGAAGATCGACCAGCGCAACCGGCCCGTTCACCCGCGGCGGCGCGCGGTGATCGGCGTGCTGGTGGGCGCCGTGATGGGCACCATCGGTGTGATCGCGCTCGGCGCCCGGCAGGCCCCGAGCATCGCCGCGGAGCTGCCGCGACTCGCGGTCGAGGAGGGGCACGGACACAACATCGTGAACGTGATGCTCGTGGACATCCGTGCCTGGGACACGATGGGCGAGATCTCCGTGCTGATCGTGGTGGCCACCGGCGTCGCGAGCCTGCTGTTCGTCTCGGGCCGCAACACGGTCGTGCCGCGGCTGCGCGAATCGCGGAAGCTCCGGTCTCTGCCGCACCGGCGCACGGTGGTCGCCGACCCGGCCGCGCCCTCCGAGGGGCATGCCGTCACCCGCCAGTCCTGGCTCCTGGCCGGTCGCACGGTCGCCGAGAAGGACCGCTCGATCATGCTCGAGGTGTTGGTTCGCCTGCTCTTTCACCCGGCCATGATCGTCTCGGTATACCTGCTGATCGCCGGGCACAACGCGCCCGGCGGCGGTTTCGCCGGCGGACTGATCGCCGGCCTGGCCCTCGTCTCCCGCTACCTCGCGGGAGGCCGCTACGAACTGGGCGAGGCGGTGCCCGTCCACCCCGGCAAGATTCTCGGGCTCGGCATCGTGCTGGCGGTCGGGATGGCCGTGGTCTCCCTCTTCTTCAGCGGCATCCCGTTGGAATCCGCCTACTTCGAAACCACGGTGCCCGTGCTCGGTCCCCTGTCCTTCGGCACCTCGACGATCTTCGACGTCGGCGTATACCTGGTCGTGGTCGGTCTGGTGCTGGACATCCTGCGCAGCCTCGGCAGCGAGGTCGACCGCCAGCAGGAAGCCGGGGAGACCGAGCCCCGCTCGCAGTCGCAGCAGGGTGCGGAGGCCTCGGCATGAGCGCCTCCCTCACCCTCGTGATCGTGATGGCGGTCATGTACGCCGCCGGGGTCTACGTGATGCTGGAGCGCAGCCTCACCCGGGTGCTGATCGGATTCCTGCTGGTGGGCAACGCGACGAACCTGTTGATCTTCATCATGAGCGGCCGCCCGGGCAACTCGCCCATCGTCACCGGAACGGCCGCCGACGCCGCGATGGCCGACCCGGTGCCGCAGGTGCTCATGCTCACCGCCATCGTGATCAACTTCGGTATCACGGCGCTGATCCTCGCGCTCATCTACCGGTCCTGGTGGCTGGCCCGGCTGGGCGACGAGGGTGACACGGTCACCGACGAGCATGCGACCGAGACTGTGGCAGGCACGGAGAAGTCCTTCCGCTCGGTCACCGAGGACGAGGCAGCCAGCCAGGAAGACCTCGACGCGAGCGAGCGCGAGAGCGAGCTCGATGCCCCTGCCGACGCGCCGGGCAAGGGGATGAAGCTATGAATCTCCTCGTTCCTCTGGTTGTCACGATCCCGCTGCTCGGAAGCGCTCTGACCCTCGCCTTCGGCCGCCGTCGCCCTCAGCAGATCGTGGTCAGCGTGATCGCCCTGACGCTGGTGGCGATTATCGGCGCCGTCCTGCTGGTGCAGGTCGATCAGACCGGCCCCGCCGTCGTGCACGTGGGCGGCTGGGATGCCCCGTGGGGCATCGTGCTCGTCGTCGACCGTCTGTCCGCGATCATGCTCCTGGTCTCGGCGCTGATGCTGCTCGGTGTGCTCCTGTTCGCCGTCGGGCAGGGCATCGTGGACGGCGACCGGGAAACACCGGTGTCGATCTTCCACCCCACCTACCTTGTGCTGGCGGCCGGGCTGTTCAACGCGTTCATCGCGGGGGACCTGTTCAACCTCTACGTCGGCTTCGAGATGCTGCTCTCGGCCAGCTACGTGCTGTTGACGCTCGGTGGCACGGGTGCGCGCATCCGCGTCGGCGTCACCTACATCGTGGTGAGCCTGGTCTCCTCCATCCTGTTCCTCAGTGCGATCGCCCTGATCTATGGCGCCACGGGCACCGTGACCATGGCGCTGATCGCCGACCGGGTGGCGGACCTCCCGCCCGACGTGCAGCTGATCCTCAACTTGCTGCTCCTGCTCGCCTTCTGCGTGAAGGCCGCGGTCTTCCCGCTGTCGTTCTGGTTGCCCGACTCGTATCCCACCGCTCCGGCCCCGGTCACGGCGGTGTTCGCGGGTCTGCTCACGAAGGTCGGCATCTACGCGATCATCCGCACGCAGACCCTGCTCTTCCCCGACAGCGTGCTGTCGGTGCCGTTGATGGTGGTGGCGTTCCTGACCATGATCGTGGGCATCTTCGGGGCGCTCGCGCAGGCGGACATCAAGAGACTGCTGTCGTTCACTCTGGTGAGCCACATCGGCTACATGATCTTCGGCATCGCGATGGGCACGCCCCTGGCGATCGCGGCCACCATCTTCTACGTCGTGCACCACATCACGGTGCAGACGACCCTCTTCCTCTGCGCGGGGCTGATCGAGCGGGTGGGCGGCACCACCTCGCTGGCACGGCTGGGCGGGCTGCTGAAAGCGGCGCCGTTCGTGGCCTTCCTGTTCTTCGTGGGGGCGCTCAACCTCGGCGGCATCCCGCCGTTCTCCGGTTTCCTCGGCAAGATCGCCCTCTTCCAGGCCGGCGCGGACATCGCCGAACCGGTGACGTACATCCTGATGGGCGCCGGAGCCGCCACCTCGCTGCTCACGCTCTACGCCCTGGCCCGGGTCTGGAACATCGCCTTCTGGCGCGGGGCAGGCGAGGTCGAGGACTACGAGTCGCCGATGCTCGATGCGCTCCTCGAGGATCCCGACGACGAGGGCGCGGTCACGACCCGCACCATCTCGCCGCTGATGACCGCCGCGACGACCGCGCTGCTGCTGCTGACCGTCTCGCTCACCGTGTTCGCCGGGCCGGTTTTCGCACTCACCACCCGCGCCGCCGCCAACATCGAGACCCCCGCCACCTACATCGACGTCGTCTTCCCGAACGGCACGCCATGAGCACCCCGAAGCAGCGCCTCGCCACGTTCGCGAATCAGGTGCCTTTCTTCCTGGGGCTCGTGCTGCTGTGGATGCTGCTCTGGGGCTCCTTTTCCTGGCTCAACCTGCTCACCGGAATGTTGCTGGCCGCCATCGTCTCCGTGGGCTTCTACCTGCCCGCGGTGGAACTCGGTCTGCGCCTGAACCTCTGGTACACGCTCATCTTCCTGGGCCGACTCGGCTTCGACATCGTGCGTGGTTCGCTGCAGGTGGCCGTCCTCGCGCTCTCCCCGCGCTACACGCCCAGCAACGCCATCGTCGCCGTGCACCTGCGCACCCGCAGCGATTTCATCCTGACGCTGACCGGGGTGTCGACGTCCATCGTCCCGGGCGCGATCGTGGTCGATGTGGACCGGGTGCGGTCGACCCTGTACCTGCACGTGCTCAACGTGCATCGGCCGGACCAGGTGGAACGGTTCCGGAACGGCGTCCTGGACGAGGAACGCCGGATCGTGATGGCCCTCGGGTCCCGGGAAGACATGGAACGTCTCCGCCGGGTCCGCGGCGAGGACCGGAGCGAGCAAGACCAACGCGCACGCGACCAGCATGCGCACGAGAAACGAAAGCGGGGAGGAACCGCCTGATGCACATCGTCGCCGTTATTGCCGGGGTGCTGTTCGGGGCCGGCGCCCTGTGCGCCCTCCTTCGAATCGTGCGCGGCCCGACCGTGCTGGACCGGGTCATCGCCTCGGATGTCCTGGTCGCGACCGTGATCTGCGCGATGGGCGCTGAGATGGCGTTCAACCGGCACACCGACACGCTGCCGGTGCTGCTCGTTCTCGCCCTCTTCGCGGTGCTCGGGTCGCTCAGCGTCGCACGCTTCCTTCCCGTGGAGGACAGCGAATGAGCGACGACCTGCAAGACGTGATCTCGGGGGTTCTGGTGCTCGCCGGGGCCGTGATGTGCCTCGCGGCCGGGATCGGCGTCATCCGTTTCCCCGACGTGTTGTCGCGGCTGCACGCCGCCACCAAGCCGCAGATCTTCGGGCTGATGGCGATCACGGCCGATGTGGCCCTGAACAACTTCACCGTGGGCACCGTCACCCTCGTCATCGCGATCGTCGTGTTCCAGGCGTTGACCGCCCCGGTGGCCGCGCACATGGTGGGCCGGGCCGCCTATGACACGCACCATGTGCGCGTCGACGTGCTCATAATCGATGAGCTGGGCACCCGGCCCGACTGATAAGATCGACCCTGTCGCGACTGGCGTAGCACGAAAGATGGGTCACCATCGGGGAGCGACTGACACGGTTAGTGACCGCACGCCTGGGCCACGACGATTGATCATCACGTCGTAATCACAAAGTCTGAGGAGACCCCCGTGCCCGATTCCGTGCCATCCACCGTTCTGCGGTCCACGTTCAACGATCCTCTTGAGGTCGTCGACCCCGAGATCGCCGCCGTCCTCGAGCAGGAGCTCGGACGCCAGCGCGACTACCTCGAAATGATCGCCAGCGAGAACTTCGTGCCGCGTGCAGTGCTGCAGTCGCAGGGCTCGGTGCTCACCAACAAGTACGCCGAGGGCTACCCGGGACGCCGTTACTACGGCGGCTGCGAGTACGTGGACGTCGCCGAGCAGCTCGCCATCGACCGGGCCAAGTCCCTCTTCGGCGCCGCCTACGCCAATGTGCAGCCCCACTCCGGCGCCACCGCGAACGCCGCCGTGCTGTCGGCCATCGCGACGCCCGGCGACACCATCCTCGGGCTGGAACTGGCCCACGGCGGCCACCTCACCCACGGCATGAAGCTCAACTTCTCCGGCAAGCTCTACAACCCCGTCGCCTACGGCGTCGACCCGACAACGTTCCTCGTCGACATGGACGTCGTGCGTGAGAAGGCGCTCGAGTCCCGCCCCCGGGTCATCATTGCCGGCTGGTCCGCCTACCCCCGCCACCTCGACTTCGAGGCGTTCCGCAGCATCGCCGACGAGGTCGGCGCCGTGCTCTGGGTCGACATGGCCCATTTCGCCGGACTCGTCGCTGCGGGCCTGCACCCGTCCCCGGTTCCCTACGCGGATGTCGTGTCCACCACGGTGCACAAGACCCTCGCCGGTCCCCGGTCCGGTCTGATCCTCTCGCGCGACATGGCGCTGGCGAAGAAGCTCAACTCCAACGTGTTCCCCGGCCAGCAGGGCGGCCCGCTGATGCACGTGATCGCCGCCAAGGCGACCGCGTTCAAGCTCGCGGCCGAGCCCGAGTTCAAGGAACGTCAGGAGCGCACCCTGCGCGGTGCCAGCATCCTCGCCGACCGTCTGATGGCGGATGACTCGCGCGCCGGCGGCGTCGACGTGCTCACCGGCGGCACCGACGTGCACCTCGTGCTCGCGGACCTCCGCAACTCGCCGATCAACGGCCAGCAGGCCGAGGACGCCCTGCACGCGGTCGGCATCACGGTCAACCGCAACTCGGTGCCGTTCGACCCGCGCCCGCCGATGGTCACCAGCGGCCTGCGCATCGGAACCCCTGCCCTGGCCACCCGTGGCTTCGGCGACGAGGAGTTCACGGTCGTCGCCGACGTCATCGCCGAGGCGCTCAAGCCCGACGCCGACATCGAGGGCCTCCGCGCCCGCGTCAAGGTGCTCACCGAGGCCTTCCCGCTTTACCCCGGCCTGCAGCAGTAACGCCCGCCGCGCACCCGGCCGCCCGCGGCCCGGATGCCAACACCCCGCAGGCTCCGCACCCTGGCGTACGGCGTGTGATTCGCACGTGACTCCGGCGCCTGAACGCCTGAGCGCCTGCAAACGTCAGAACCTCCGACTGAATGGATCCACAATGACGGCAATAACCCTCGACGGTGTCACGACCGCATCCGTGGTCAAGACCGAGCTCATCGACCGGATCGCGGAGCTGCGCGCGCACGGGATCGTGCCCGGGCTCGGCACGCTCCTGGTCGGCGATGACCCGGGCTCGCGCTCGTATGTCGCGGGCAAGCACCGCGACTGCGCCGAGGTCGGCATCGAATCGATCCGGGTCGACCTGCCCGCGTCGGCGACCAGCGCCGATGTGCGCGCCGCCATCGCCGACCTGAACTCCGCCCGCGAGGTGACCGGCTACATTATTCAGCTGCCGCTGCCGGTCGGCCACAACGACAACGCCATGCTCGAACTGATCGATCCGTCGAAGGATGCCGACGGCCTGCACCCGACGAACCTCGGCCGATTGGTGCTCGGCATCGAGGGCGAGCTGGACTCGCCGCTGCCCTGTACCCCGGCCGGCATCGTCGAGCTGCTGCGCCGCTACGACGTGCCGATCGTCGGCCAGCGCGTCGTCGTCGTCGGGCGCGGCCTCACCGTCGGGCGCCCGCTCGGACTGCTGTTCACCCGCAAGGGTCTGGATGCCACCGTCACCCTGACGCACTCCCGCACGGTCGACCTGCCCGGCGAGGTTCGGCGCGCCGACATCGTCGTGGCCGCCGTCGGCGTGCCGCACCTGATTCAGGCGGACTGGGTGAAGCCCGGCGCCGCCGTGCTCGACGTGGGCATCACCCGGGTGACCGACCCGATCACCGGCAAGGGCACCCTGACCGGTGACGTGCACCCGGATGTCGCGAACGTCGCCGGCTTCCTGTCCCCGAATCCGCGCGGCGTCGGCCCGATGACCCGGGCCATGCTGCTGTGCAACGTGGTGAAGGCAGCCGAGCTGTCGCTCAGCGGGTAGCCGGGCGCCACGGCCTGCGCCGCGAACGTGAGGCGGGCCGACTCAGCGCTGCGGCAGCGCCGTCACCGAGGCGTGCAGGGCGCAGTGACGCAGGTACTCCTCTGCGTTGTGGCCGAGGCCGGCCACCTCCTCATCCGTCAGGGGCCGCCGCACCTTGGCGGGAACGCCGGCGACCAGCGACCTCGGCGGGATGACGGTGCCCTCGAGCACGACAGCCCCGGCGGCGACGAGCGACCCGGAACCGACGACGGCGCCGTTCAGCACCGTCGCCATCATGCCGATCAGCGAGCCGTCCTCGACCGTGCAGCCGTGCAGCACTGCCCCGTGCCCGACGGACACATTCCGGCCGACGATCAGCGGGAATCCGTGGTCCACGTGGCAGGAGACGTTGTCCTGCAGGTTGGAGCCGGGGCCGATCCGGATGGGTTCCGCCTCGGCGCGCAGCACGGCGTTGTACCAGACGCTGGCGTGTTCGGCCAGGGTGACGTTGCCGACGACCACGGCGCCCGGGGCGACGTAGGCGGTCTCGGCCACGACCGGTCCGGGTCGGTCGGGCAGGGTGATGATGCGGGCGGCGCTGTCGGCAGTCATACGCGTCAGCCTATCGGGCTGCTTCGCGTGCAGGCTCTAGGATTTCGGCATGGTCAATTTCGCGCATCCGTCCGTCGACCGGGTTCGGGAGGCTCTCCGCGCCCACGGCCTGGACCCGGAAATTCGCTGGTTCGACGATGCGGCGACAACCGCGGCCGCCGCCGCGGAGGCGCTCGGCATTTCGCGCGGCGCCATCGCGAATTCGCTCGTTTTCACCCTCGATGGTGAGCCGTTGCTCGTGCTCACCTCGGGGGCTCACCGGGTCGATGCGGTGTGGCTGGGGGACCGGCTGGGCGGCACGATCGGACGTGCCTCGAAGGATGTCGTCAGGCGGGCCACCGGTCAGGTGATCGGCGGGGTCGCGCCGCTGGGACATCCGTCGCCACTGCGCACCCTGGTCGACGACGCCCTCGCCGAATTCCCGGTCGTCTGGGCGGCTGCGGGCCACGCGCACACCGTGTTCCCGACCACGTTCGACGAACTCGTGCGAATCACCGGCGGCGAGCCCACCGCCGTCGCGCCTTAGATCTCGGCGGCCTCATCTCCGCCACGTGCGCACCGCCGACCGGGAGGATGGCTCCCTCGCCGATGGGCGAAGTCACAGTTCGGCGGCGTACGGCGACGGATGCCCGGCACGTCCCGGGCGCGACCGGTACCGAACATAGACTCGGCAGAGTTGCACCTCTGATCACTTCGATGACGAAAAATTCACAAAGGATGCTCAATGCGCGCTCGACATGCTCTTCCGGCCCTGGCCGCAGTGGCCGCCCTCCTGCTTACCGCTTGCGTGGACAACTCCACTCCGACGACTGGCGTCACGGAGGGATCCGCGGCCGAGGTGGTGACCACCGACGAGGAGGCCGCCGCGCTCCTCCCGGAAACGACCGCGACCCCGGGCAAGCTCGTCTTCGGCACCAGCCCGAATTACGCGCCGAACGAGTTCAAAAACGATGCCGGTGAACCGATCGGCTGGGCGATCGACCTGAGTGATGCGATCGCCGCCAAGCTCGGGCTCGAGGCCCAGTACACGGTGGCCAAATTCGAGAACATCATCCCGAATGTCGCCGGCGGCAAGATCGACGTCGGCATGTCGTCCTTCACCGACACGGCGGAGCGCGAAAAGCAGGTCGATTTCGTGAACTACTACCTCGCCGGCATCCAGTGGGCCTCGCCCACGGGCACGACCGTCGACCCCGACGATGCGTGCGGCCTCAAGGTCGCCGTGCAGTCCACCACCTACCAGGACACCGTCGAGATCCCGGCGAAGAGTGACGCCTGCGTCGCCGCGGGTAAACCGCCGATCCAGAAGGTCCCCCTCGACACGCAGGATGCCGCGGCGAATGCCGTCGCGCTGGGCCAGGCGGACGCCTTCAGCGCCGACTCCCCGGTCACCCTCTACGGGATCGCTCAGTTGACGGGCAAGCTGCAGACCGCGGGAGAGACGTTTGAGGCGGCACCATACGGTATGGCCGTGCAGAAGGACTCCGGGATGGCCGAGGCCGTGCAGGCCGCGCTGCAGTCGCTGGTCGACGACGGCACCTACGAGAAGATTCTGGACGACTGGGGGGTCATCGACGGCGGTCTCGACACGATCACCCTCAACGCCGGCGCGAGGGGCTAGGCACCTCGCCGCCTCTGGGCGCCGCCTCGACCCCGGGCAGCGATTTCGGCCGTCGCCTGCGTGGCTAACTCAGGAGATCCCCGCCGAACCTCCTCCGCACCCGCACAGGTCTGCGGATGCGTACGGGCGGCGGCACGACTTCTCCTGAATTAGCCACGTTGGGCGAGTCCCCGCTGCGTTACTGCTCCCGCACCGCCCCGTCGGCCGCGCGCACCACGAACAGGTCCGGGACCGCGAAGCCCCGGGCTGCGAACGCGGCCGTGACCGCCGCCGTGACCGCGGGGATCAGGGCGCGCGGGGTAAGGGCGATGGCGGCGCCGCCGAAGCCGCCGCCGGTCATCCGGGCGCCGATCGCCCCGGTGCCGCGCGCGATCTCCACGGCGAGGTCGAGTTCGGGCACGGAAATCTCGAAGTCGTCTCGCATTGACAGGTGCGAGGCGTCCAGGAGGGCGCCGATCGCGGTCGGTCCCTGCTCGCGCAGGGTGCGCACGGTGTCCTGCACGCGCTGGTTCTCGGTGACCACGTGCCGCACCCGTCGGAACGTCTCGTCGTCGAGCGCGTCGGCGGCCCGGCCGAGGTCGTCCACGGTGAGGTCGCGCAGGGAGGGGACCCCCAGCATCCGTGCACCCAGTTCGCAGGATGCCCGGCGCGAGGCATACCCGCCGGTCGAGTGGGCGTGGCTCACCCGCGTGTCGATGATCAGCAGGTCGAGGCCGGCCCCGTCGAAGCCGAGCGGGATCACCTCGGCCTCGAGGGTGCGGCAGTCCAGGAAGACGGCGGAGTCGGCCTCGCCCAGTAGGGACGCGGACTGGTCCATGATGCCGGTGGGAGCCCCGACGGCCCGGTTCTCGGCCAGCTGGCCCACCCGGGCGAGCACGCGCCGGTCGAGTCCGAGCTGCCAGAGGTCGTTCAGGGCCACGGCAACCGCACTCTCGATCGCGGCGGACGACGACAGTCCGGCCCCGATCGGCACGTCAGAGTCGATGAACACGTCAAAACCGGTCAGGATGGCCAGGTCGGCGCCGAACTGGCCGAGGGCCCAGGCCACGCCGAGCGGATACGCCGACCAGCCGGCCAGGTTCTCCGGAGTCAGGTCGTCGAGGGAGAGCTCCACGGTTTCCGCGGCGAACGAGCTCGCCACCCGCAGCTGGCGGTCGCCGCGCAGGCCGAGCCCGACGAGCGTGCGCCGGTTGATCGCGAAGGGAAACACGAACCCGTCGTTGTAGTCGGTGTGCTCGCCGATCAGGTTGACGCGGCCGGGGGCCGACCAGAGTCCGGCCGGGGCCGCGTCGAAGCGGCTCGTGAAGCCATCCGTCACGGTCTGGATGAGATCGGTCATGCGTGGGCCTGCCCTTCGAGTGCGGTGCTGATAGCGGAAACGGACGTCGCGGCGCCGGCCGCCGCTTTGGTCGCGTCCGTCTCGGCGGAGCGTTCGACCGCGCGGCGAATGTTGTCGGCCGCCTGCTCGGGCGTGACGTCCCCGATCCAGGCGCCCATGGCGGCCTCCGACCCGGCCAGGAACTTCAGCTTGTCGGCGGCCCGGCGAGGACTCGTCACCTGCAGCATCAGCCGGATCTCGTCGCGGCGCACCGAGACCGGGGCCTGGTGCCAGGCCGCGATGTACGGCGTCGGGGTGTCGTAGAGGGCATCGATGCCGCGCAACAGCCGCCGGTAGAGAACGGCGAGCTCATCGCGCTCAGCCAGACTGGTCGCCGCGAAGTCGGGCACGTGCCGGTGCGGCAGCATGTGCACCTCGATGGGCCAGCGGGCTGCGAACGGCACGAAGGCGGTCCAGTGCTCGCCGGTCAGAATGACCCGGCCCCCGGCCTGCTCGCTGGCGAGGATGTCCGCGAACAGGTTTGATCCGTACTGGTCGAGGGAGGCGATCACGCGCTGGGTGCGCGGCGTGACGTAGGGGTAGGAGTAGATCTGGCCGTGCGGGTGGCGCAGCGTGACGCCGATCTCCTCACCGCGGTTTTCAAACGGGAAGACCTGTTCCACGCCGGGTAGCTGTGACAGGGCGTACGTGCGTTCGGCCCAGGCCTCGATCACCGTGCGGGCGCGCACGACCGACAGGCTCGCGAACGACCCCTCGTTCTCGGGGCTGAAGCAGACGACCTCGCAGCGGCCGACCGAGGTGCGGACGCGGTTCAGTCCGATGGTGTTCAGGTCGTCGAGTCCGGCGGGGGCGTCGGCGTCGGTGAGGAGGGGCCCGAACGAGGGCGACTTGTTCTCGAACACGGCCACGTCGTAGTTGCTGGGCACCTCGGACGGGTTCCCCGGCGTCGACGGGGCGAGCGGGTCCAGGTGCGCGGGCGGCAGGAACACGCGGTTCTGGCGGGCGGCGGCGATCGAGACCCATTCGCCGCTGAGCGGGTCCTGGCGCATCCGCGCGGTGGCCGGGCGCGGGTCGAGTTCGCGCAGGTCGGCCGCCCGATCCGGCGGCAGGGTGGTCTGCGGGTCATCGAAGTAGATGAGGTCGCGACCATCGGCGAGGGTGTGGCGGTGACGGATGATGCCGGTGTCGGCTACGAATTCTGGTGTGTTCATGGCGAAAGCAACAATATCTGATTTGCACATGTGAAACCAGATCTTTCAGGTTGATAACAAAAGTAAACTAAGCGAAGATTAGGCATGGCTTCTCGCGAATCGACCGAATCGACCCAATCGGCCGCCACGACCGACCTCATCGGCGTGAGCGACGGGCCCGGCGACCGCGACACGCTCCCGGCCCACCAGCGGCGGGAGCAGATCCAGCGCCTCGTCGGGGAGCGCGGTTTCGTACGAGTGCGCGAGTTGCGCGAGGCGTTCGGAGTGTCCGGCGTCACGGCGCGGGCCGACCTCGACGTGCTTGAGTCCGCCGGGACCGTGCAGCGCGTGCACGGCGGGGCGGTTCCGGCCGCGCCACCCAGCGGCCGCCCGCTGCGGGAGTTCTCCTTCGAGGAGGCCCTCGCGTCATCCGTGCTGCCCAAGCAGCAGATCGGCGTGCTCGCCGCGGCCCTCGTCACGAGCGGGCAGAGCATCCTCCTCGACGTCGGCACGACCACCCTCTCCCTCGCCCACGCGCTGCTGGCCCGCACCGATCTGACCGATGTCGTCATCATCACGAACGGGCTCAGCATCGCCCTCGCCCTCGAACCGGCCATCCCGCGGTTCACCGTGATCGTCACGGGTGGTTCGCTTCGCCCGCTGCAGCACTCCCTGGTCGAGCCGCTCGCACGGACGGTGCTCAGTCAGGTTCACGCCGATTTGGCTTTCATCGGCTGCAACGGCGTCGATGCAGGCTATGGGGTCACGAACATCAACCTCCCCGAGGCTGGGGTCAAAACGCTCATGCTGGCCGCCGCGACCCGGGCGGTCGTCGTGGCCGACGCCTCCAAGCTCGGCCAGGTGCACCTCGGGCAGGTCGGCCCGCTGCGAGCGTTCGACACCCTGGTGACGGATGCCGCGGCCGACGAGGTCAGGCTGGTACCCCTCCGCGAGGCCGGCCTGACCGTTCTGCAGCCGGAGTAGGCTGATACTATGCGCGCTGCAACGGGTTTCCAGTATGAATTGAGGGCAGCCACGCCGAGTGGGCCTGCGCTGGCGATCGTCACCGAGGTGGCCGCCGGCCTCCGGCTGTATTCCGTGGACGGCATAGACCTCGTCGAGCCGTTCGCGGCAGAGGCCACCCCGCCGTGGGGCGCCGGCATCGTGCTGATGCCGTGGCCCAACCGCATCCGGGACGGCCTCTGGCAGCACCAGGGCGTCGCGCAGCGGCTGCCGCTCACCGAGCCGGAACAGCACAACGCCATCCACGGCCTGCTTCGGTATTCGTCCTACCGTATGCTCGACCGCAGCCCGAGGGCGGTCACTCTGGCCGCCACGGTCTTCCCGCAGGCCGGATACCCGTTCCTGCTCGACACGACCGTGCGGTATGCGCTCACCGACGACGGTCTTGCGGTCACCCACACGGTGCGGAACGTGGGCCCTGACGCGGCCCCGGTCGCGATCGGCGCGCATCCGTACCCGAAGATCGGCGGCGTTCCCACCGAGGACCTCGTGCTCACGATCGCGGCGCGTACCCATGTCGACGTCGACGACCGGCAGAACCCCGTCGGGGAATCTTCCGTCGTCAGCACCCGGTTCGACCTGCGCGCGGGGTGCCGGGTGGGCGACGTCGACCTCGACGACGGCTTCGGCGGGGTGGGCCCTGAGGCTCCCGAGGTGCGGTCCGACGTGACCGGCGAGGAATCCGGGACCCCCAGCGTGGCCTCGTTGACCGCGCCCGACGGCCGCAGCGTCACGATCTGGGGCGACCGGAACATCCGCAACGTTCAGGTCTTCACGCCGCGCAACTTCCCCTTCCCGGGGCCGGGCGGCCCGTTTCTGGGACTGGCGGTGGCGATCGAGCCGATGACCGCCCCTGCGAATGCCTTCAATTCGGGCGCGGGGCTGCGCTGGGTCGAACCGGGGGAGTCCTGGTCTGTGCGCTGGGGCATCCGTCACCAGGGTTTCCGCCTCTGACCCGGCATCACCCCGTCTCACGGCTTGCCGGCTACGAGAGGACGTCCTTGACCAGAGCCTCGTTCTCGGTGTGAGACCAGAGCGAGTGCAGGTAGCCGACGAGCAGGAGCACGAAGGGCAGGGACACCAGTACCCAGCCGATCGGGCTCAGGCCCCACGAGGACATCGTCGGGTCCACGCCCTCGGCCACCGTGCCGGCGAGGAGTCCGAAGCGGCTCATCAGCAGGTACTCGCCGAGGACCAGACCGATGGTGGCCAGCACCGGGGCGATGATGGTCTGGACCACGTTCTCGCTGCCCGCATTGCGGCGGAAGAACGCGATCACCGCGATGCAGACGAGGATCTCGATCAGCACGATCGCCACCACGGCGAGGCCGCTGAACCAGTAGAACATGTTGAGCACCGGGTCGAGCCCGAAGACGGCGAAGGTCACGATGACGAGACCCGTGAGGACCGACGTGGCGAGGGAGGCGGTGCTCGGGGCGCCGCGACCGTTGACGTGGCTGAGCGGCGCGGGCAGCGCGCCGCCGCGGCCGAGGGCGAAGAGGTACCGGCTGGCCGCGTTCTGGAAGGCCAGCAGTCCGGCGAACAGGCTCGAGACCACCAGGACGCCCATCACGGTGGCCATCCACGGGGCCACGTACTGGGTCGCGAGGGAGAAGAGCACCGCGGCCGGGTCGGCCAGGGGAACCCCGTCGAGACTCGACAGCTCCACGGTCTTCTCGACGACCGAGGATGCACCCATTCCCGTGACCATGGCGAACGCCGTCAGCGCGAACAGCGCCGTGATCACTCCGACCGCCAGGTAGGTGGCGCGGGGGACCACCGTCTTCGGATCCTTGGATTCCTCGCCGTAGATCGCGGTGGCCTCGAAGCCGATGAAGGACGCGAACGCGAAGGCGAACGCGATGCCCGCCGAGCCGGCCAGCCCGCCGGCGAGGATCGCGGCCGGGTTGAACGAAGCCCAGAAGTTCAGGCCCTCCGGCCCGCCGTCGGCCAGGATGGCGACCGAGGTGACGACCAGTGCCAGGAGTTCGAGCAGCATCAGCACGCCGAGCACCTTGGCGCCGACGTCCACGCTCAGCAGCGAGAGCAGCGTGACGGTTGCCCAGGCCAGCAGCGCCCACGCCCACCAGGGGAGCAGGCCGACCTGGGCACCCAGCAGGCCGCCGAAGAACCCGTAGATCGCCAGCTGGATGGCGAGGTAGGCGAGGATCGAGACGAAGGCCGACGCGCTGCCGAGGTGGCGACCGAGGCCTCGGCCGATGTAGGCGGAGAAGGCACCGGCATTGGTGACGCGCTGGCTCATCGCGGCATAGCCGACGCTGAACAGCAGCAGGGTGATGCCCACCACGAGGTAGGCGCCCGGGGCGGCCGCGCCGTTACCGAGAACGATCGCGACCGGGACCGCGCCGGTCATGCCCACGAGCGGCGCGGCCGCCGCGACCACGAAGAAGACGATGCCGATCACACCGAGGCGTCCCGTGCGCAGGGTGGTCTGGGAGTCGGACTGAGGGGTACTGCGAGTGGTCGTCATGGGTTTACTCCTCATTGAGTTGACGATTGCGTGAGTTGACGAGTGCGCGAGTTGACGAGTGCGCGAAAATGAACGGATGCCGCGAAAAACCCGTGCGGCTAGCTGCCGTAGTGCATCCAGACGCCCTTGACCTGCGTGTACGCGTCGATCGAATACGGGCCCATCTCATTGCCCCAGCCGCTGGTCTTGAACCCGCCCCACGGCGCGGCCATGTCCGGCACCGGTGGCATGTTCACGAAGATCGCCCCGGCACGGATGCCGTTGGCCAGTCGGTGTGCCTTCTCGAGGTCCTTCGTCCAGACCGTGGCGGCGAGCCCATAGTCGGTGTCGTTGGCCCGGTTGATGAGCTCCTGCAGGTCGTCGTCATCGTCGTAGGACATGATCGAGAGCACCGGCCCGAAGACCTCGTCGGTCGCGATGGCCATGTCGTCGCGCACACCGGCGAACACCGTCGGCTGGAAGAAGAAGCCGACCTCGCCGGCCCGGGCGCCACCGGTCACGAGTTCCGCGCCCTCGGCACGGCCGACCGTGACCATCCGTTCGACGTGGTCGAGGTGTTTTCGAGAGACCAGAGGACCCAGCTGAGTGCTGGGGTCCATCCCGGCGCCAAGCTTCATGCCGGAGACCCCGGCCGCCATTTTCTCGACGAATTCGGCCTCGCGCTTCTTGTTGACATAGAACCGCGTGTAGGCCGCGCAGACCTGCCCGGAATTGAGCATGCCGCCCGCCAGGTTGCCGCCGACGGCCGCGTCGATGTCGGCGTCCGCAGTGATGATGGAGGGGGCCTTGCCCCCGAGTTCGAGGGTGATCTTCTTGAGGTTCGAGGCGGCGGAGCCCGCCACGATGGAGCGGCCGACGGCGGTGGAACCGGTGAACGAGACCTTGTCGACGTGCGGGTGGTCCACGAGGGCCTGGCCGGTGCTGCCGTCGCCCGTGACGAGGTTCACCACGCCGGCCGGGAAACCGGCCTCGGCGGCCAGCTCGACCAGGCGGATCGCCGTCAGCGGGGTCTGCTCCGCCGGTTTGATCACCACGGTGTTGCCGGTGGCGAGGGCTGGGGCGAGCTTCCAGGCCAGGATCATCAACGGAAAGTTCCAGGGGGTGATCAGTGCGCAGACCCCGATTGGTTCGCGCCGGGTGTAGTGGTGCGTGTCCGGGAACGAGATCGGGGAGGTGCGCCCCTCGATCTTGGTGACCCAGCCGGCGTAGTAGCGGAAGTGCTCGGCCGCCCCGGCCACGGAGATGTTGCGGGAGATGCCGAGTGGCTGGCCCTGGTCGCGGGTCTCCAGCTCGGCGAGCTCGTCGGCGTGGGCCTCGATCAGGTCGGCGAGCCGGAACAGGAGGCGGGCCCGGGTCACCGGCAGCAGGTCCCGCCATTCGGCGCCGTTGAAGGCGGCGCGGGCGGCATCGACGGCGGCGTCGACATCCACCGTGCTGGCGAAGCCGACTTCCTCGAGGATCTCCTCGGTCGCCGGGTTCAGGGTGGCGATCGATCCGCCCGTCGCGCTGGTCCACTCGCCGTTGATGAATAGCTTCGTTGTCATGGGGGCTCCTCGTTGAGCGGCTCCGCCTGTGGGAGCCAGTGTCACGACTCTCGCCGACGAGCGGGCCGCGGACTTGTTTTTCAACGAACGGAACTTGCCGGAGCGCGACGGCTCTCCCGCGGCCCTCAGCCGCGCCGGTACGTGCTGGGGGGTTCGCCGAAAGCGGTGCGGAAGATTCGGCTGAAGTGCGCGGGGTCGAGTAAACCCCACCGCGCGGAGATGACACCGACGGACCGGTCCGTGAGGATGGGGTCGCGCAGGTCCCGACGGCACCGTTCGAGCCGGCGTGCGCGGATCCAGCTGGACACCGTCGTGTCGGCCTCATGGAACACCTTGTGCAGCTGGCGGGTGGAAATGAAATGCGCGGCGGCGATGCCGGCGGGGGAGAGCTCCGGGTCGCCGAGTTCGGCCTCGATGTATTGACGGATGCTGGTGAGCAGGTCCCCATGCGTTCCGGCCACGGGTTCGCGGCGAATGCTCAACTCGCTCTCGAACATCGTGGCGACGAGGTCGACGGCGTTGTAGGCCAGGCGGTATCCGGTCGTGCCGGACAAGGCCTCGAGGTTCTCGGCGAGCTGCACCATGAACGGGCTGATCATCCGGCCGAGTCCCGCGTCTCCGGCCATTCTTCGTGCGGTGAGCTGGCCGACCGATTCGACCGGCAGGTCGAGGGCCTCGTGGGGGAACATCAGCACCAGGGTCCGGAAATTCTGCTCGAACGCGAGAGTGTAGGGGCGGTGCGTGTCGTAGACCGCGAGGTCGCCGGGGCGCAGGTGGGCTTCCCGGTTGTCCTGGATCAAGATGCCGTGCCCGGAGAGCTGCAGATTGAGTTTGAAATAGTGCCGGTCCGACCGGGAGATGAGCGCGGGGGTGCGCAGAACCTGATGGCCGTTGGCGGTGACCTCGACGATCGAGAGTTCATCGAGCACGCGGGAACGAAGCGTCCCCTGGAACTCCGTCGCATCCGAACGCACCTCCAGCGGAACGAAAGAGTCGGAGACCAGTGTGCGCCACTCGGCGAAGGTGTCCGCCCGGGCGCACTGCACCGGGTCGAAGACCCGATTTGGCGGGACGGTTACGGTCGTCAGGGTCACGGGTAGCTCCTTTGCCAGCGTGAACGCGTACACATATTTCCAGTAATTTAGCCCAGGCACGCAGCGTTTGTCACTTTTTTTCCACGTCTGTCGAAAAAAGGTGGAGGCTCAGTGTCCCTCGGCGATCAGCCGGAGGCAGGCATCCAGCTGCGCCACGAGCCGGGCCGGGGAGTTCTCGATCGGGGAGAGCACGGCGGTGATCTGGGCGCCGAGCACGAGGTTCATCAGGAGTCCCGCGAGGTCCTCGTCCGGAATGGGAGTGCGCAGCTCGGCGGCGGCCCTGGCTTCCCGGAGATGCCCGCACATGGTGTCGCGCCACTGCAACATCGCGGTCGCGTGCAGCTCGGCTTTCGAGGCATTCGTCAACGCCTTCTGCCAGAACGGGATGACGATGCGGGCCTCGCTGACCCGGATGTCATCCAGCGGGAGGATTTCGAGGCAGTAGGCCCGGAGAGCGCCCAGCCCGAAGCTGCCGACGGTGGCGTCGGTCATGCGCCGGCCCGTCTGGCTGAAAACGTGGCTGAACGCGAAGGCCAGGAGGTCGTCCTTGGTCGGGAAATACGGTTTCAGGGCGCCGTTGGCGAAGCCGGCCTCGGCGGCGATGTCCCGCATGGTCGCGCCTTCGATGCCGTGGCGGGCGATGATCCGCCAGGTCGCCTCGACCAATTCCACTCGTCGCCGGTCGTGGTCGACAACCTTCGGCATACTGCCCTCCCGCTGCATCGGGCAAAAAAAGCCCTTGCCAGCGAGCTTAGCGACCGCCTATGGTTCTACAACTATAGAAAATAGATTGCGGATGGATGCCTCCATCCGGCCGCTCACAGCCCCGGAAAGGGTAACCATGACTTCCGTTTCACTCGCAGTCACCGCCGCGTACGCCCTCGCGTCCGCGGAGGAGATCCTCTCGGTGCGCAGTCTTCTGGCCGATGCCGGCCTGCTCGATGAGAGCATCCGGGTGGCCTATCTGGGCTTGCTCGACCCGCCCCGCGGCGCCGCGGGGGAGTGCGACCGGCGGTTCCGGGTATTCCTGCACGACGTGTCGGGCTGCAGCGCGCCCCGGGACGTGACCGTGTCCGCCACCCGGCAGTCGGTCGAGTCCGTGGTCGTGCTCGACACCGCGGTGACCGGAGAGCTCCCGGTGCTCGAGGAGGAATTCGCCGCGGTCGAGGAACTGCTCACCCACGATGAACGCTGGCTCATGGCCCTGGCCGACCGCGGCCTCGACGTGGCCACCGTGCGGGTGGCGCCGCTGTCCGCGGGGGTCTTCGAATACCCGGAGGAGAAGGGCCGTCGCATCCTGCGCGGCCTCGCCTTCGTACAGGACTTCCCCGAGGACAGCGCCTGGGCGCACCCCATCGACGGCCTTGTCGCCTACGTGGACATCGTCAGCAGGACCGTCGATCAGGTGATCGACTTCGGCGTCGTCCCGATCCCGGCCGAGCACGGCAACTACACCGATCCCGTGTTGACCGGGCCGCTGCGTGAGACGCTCAAGCCGATCGAGATCACCCAGCCGGAGGGTCCAAGCTTCACCGTGACCGGCGGCAACCACGTCGAGTGGGAGAAGTGGAGCCTGGATGTGGGCTTCGACGTGCGTGAAGGGGTCGTGCTGCACAACATCGGCTTTGACGACAACGGAGTCCGGCGGTCTGTGATCAATCGGGCGTCGATCGCGGAGATGGTCGTGCCCTACGGAGACCCTGCGCCCGTGCGGTCCTGGCAGAACTACTTCGACACGGGCGAGTACCTGGTCGGCCAGTACGCCAATTCGCTGGAACTCGGTTGCGACTGCCTCGGCGACATCACCTATCTGAGCCCGGTCATCACGGATGGCTTCGGCAACCCGCGCACGATCCGGAACGGCATCTGCATGCACGAGGAGGACTGGAGCATCCTCGCCAAACACAGCGACCTCTGGTCGGGCATCGAATACACCCGACGCAACCGGCGCCTGGTGATTTCCTTCTTCACGACCGTGGGCAACTACGACTACGGCTTCTACTGGTACCTCTACCTCGACGGCACGATCGAGTTCGAGGCCAAGGCCACCGGCGTCGTGTTCACCAGCGCCTACCCCGGCAAGGACTATCCGTATGCCTCGGAGCTGGCCCCGGGTCTGGGTGCGCCGTTCCACCAGCACCTGTTCAGCGCCCGCCTGGACATGGCCCTTGACGGCAACACCAACCGGGTCGAGGAGGAGGAGGCCGTGCGCGTGCCGATGGGGCCCGGCAACGAGCGCGGGAACGCCTTCACGCGTCGGCGCACCCTCCTGGCCCGGGAATCCGAAGGGGTTCGCGAGGCCGACATGCGCAGCGGGCGCACCTGGCTCGTCTCCAACCCGAACGTGCTGAACCGGCTTGGTGAACCGGTCGGGTACAAGCTGTACCCGGAGGGCCAGCCGACCCTGCTGGCCGACGAGAACTCGTCCGTGGCCCGCCGGGCGGCCTTCGCGACCAAGGACCTGTGGGTGACCCGGTACGCCGAGGACGAGCGCTACCCGACCGGCGACTTCGTCAATCAGCACGCGGGCGGCGCCGGCCTGCCTGCCTACATCGAAGCCGACCGCGACATCGACGGCCAGGACATCGTGCTCTGGCACACGTTCGGCCTCACCCACTATCCGCGCATCGAGGACTGGCCGATCATGCCCGTGGACACCGCCGGATTCAAGCTGAGGCCCGATGGCTTCTTCGACCGCAGCCCGGTGCTCGATGTGCCGCCGTCGACGCCCGTCGAAGAGGGACACTGCCACTGCTGAGTATTCGGCGCGCCGGGGTCGAGGGGAGCCGGGGTTTCCCTCCCCGGCCGCGATCCGGCAGTCTGGGAGGATGGCCGAGAAGATGGTGCAGAACAACCAGACCGAGACCGGTCCCCGTGCAGCACGGGTGGCAGGCGCCGCCCGGCCGCCGCTGAGCCTGCCGGACGCCGTACGCCTGACGGCCCTGATCCGCATGAAGCGGCTCGCCATCGGCCTGCTCGTCCTGATGGCGGTGGTGTTCGCCACCTCGTTCGCGCTGCAGGAGAGCTACCCGTGGCTGCAGTACGTGCGCGCCGCGGCCGAGGGTGGCATGGTCGGCGCCATAGCGGACTGGTTCGCCGTGACGGCCCTGTTCCGGTACCCGCTCGGCCTGCGCATTCCGCACACGAACATCATCGCTAGCCGCAAGGACGAGATCGGTGCCAGCCTGGGTGAATTCGTCGAGACGAATTTCCTGTCCGAGGCGGTCATCCGTGGCAAGCTCGAGTCGCTGGGTGCGTCCCGTCGGCTCGGCGCGTGGCTCTCCCAGGAGGAGAACTCGCGTCGGCTCACCGACGAGGTCGCGGTGGCGGGCGCCGGCCTGCTCAACCTGCTCAGCGACGACGCGATCCAGGAGCTGATCGAAACCGTGGCCCGCGAGAACCTGCTGAAGCCGGAATGGGGTCCGACAATCGGGCACGTGGGGGCGCGGCTGGTCGAATCGGGGCAGCAGCACGCCGCCGTCGACCTGCTGCTGGAACGGGCCGAGGGCTGGCTGTTGGAGCATCCGGAGGCCTTCGGGCGGGCCGTGTCCCAGCGTCTGCCGACCTGGCTCCCCGGTTTCGTCGACAAGCTGGTCGACGACAAGGCGCACCGGGAGGTGCTCGCCTTCGTGGCCACCGTGCGTGCGGATGCCGCGCATCCGCTCCGCCAGGCCATCGATCGTTACCTCGTCGAGGTGACCGACGACCTGCAGCACGAGCCGGCGATGATCGAGCGGGTGGAGGCGCTCAAGCTCGACCTGCTCGACAGCGCCCGGCTGCGCGATTTCGCGAGCAAAACCTGGGAGGCCGCGAAGGTCTCCCTGACGGCGGCTCTGAACGACCCCTCGAGCGGGTTGCGCACGGGCATCCGCTCGACCGTCATGGAGGTCGGCGGGAGGCTGTCCACCGACCCGGCCCTCGGCGCCCGCATCGACCGGTGGCTGGCCGACAGTGCAAGCTACATCGTGCGCCGGTACCGGCACGAGATCGCCGAGGTGATCACGGAAACCGTCGCGCGGTGGGACGCGGCCGAGACGGCCGAGAAGATCGAACTGCAGATCGGAAAGGACCTCCAGTTCATCCGCATCAACGGCACCGTGGTGGGCGCGCTCGCCGGCCTGGTCATTTTCGCGCTCGCCCAGGCCGTTGTGGCACTGGTGTAACGCGGCCCTGTACTCCCGCCCCGAATGGGGGATACTTGGAATCCGGTCTTGGATACACCCTTGTGTCTTAGCAACAAAGGGGCATCTGTGCGGGAACTCATACGATGGGCGCTGGCTCCCGCCATGCGCACCTGGGCCGCCGCGTCCGAGCGCGGCTTCGGCAATGTCCCCATGCCCACGGATGCTCCGCAAGCGCACTCCGCGGGCATTGATCCCGACCGGATCCTCATCCTCGGCTCGGGGCTGGCGGTCGGCCGCGGGGTCATGAGCCACAACCTGGCACTACCCGGCTCGCTCGCCCGCGCCCTGTCCGCGCAGATCGGCCGCGGGGTCGACGTCGACCTCATCGTCAATCCCCGCATGACCGTCGCCACGGCCCTCCTCGAGCTGACCGGGGTGCGGCTCACCCGGTTCGACGCGATCGTGCTGGTCCTGGGCGTGAACGAGGCCGTGAACCTGGTTTCCCTCCGGGCCTGGCGGCGCGATCTGGCGAATCTGCTCCGGTTCCTCACGGCGTCATCGTCCCGCAGCACCCGCATCATCGTGGCGGGAATCCAGCCCATCCGGTCGATCCCTGTGTTCGATTCCAGGCTGGGAAATCTGGCAGAGCACCACGGCCGCCTCCTGAACCGGGTGACGGTACGGCTCGTTGCCGATTGCGGCGACGAGGTCCTGTTCGTGCCGTCCAGTGCGGCGCCGACGCCGCCGCCGGGCCGGTACCGGTCCACGGAGACGTATGCGCACTGGGCCGACGTTCTCGCCTCCCGGATGGCGCCGCTCCTCGGCGCCGACCGGGTCCCGACCCCTGACGCCGAACCGGTGCCCTCCGACGACCAGGCGAGGGCGAAGGAGGCGCGGCGCCAGCTCGCGGTCGACCAGCTCGGGATCGTCGACACCCCACCGGAGGAGCGCTTCGACCGCATCGCGGCACTGGCGCGCACCCTGTTCGGCACCCAGTCCGCGGCGCTCACGGTGATCGATGGCGATCGCCAGTGGCATAAGGCCCGCATCTGCGTGGCCGATGCCGAGTCACCGCGGTCCAATTCGTTCTGCGCGACCACCATCCAGGGCACCGCGGCGATGGTGATCCCGGATGCCCTCCTCGACGAGCGCTTCCGAGGCAATCCACTCGTGGTGGGTGAGCCGCAGATCAGGTTCTACGCCGGATTCCCGATCGAGTCGCCGTCGGGGGAGCTCATCGGGGCCCTCTGCGTGTTCGACTCGGAGCCGAGGGCGGCAGGAACCGTCGACCTCGTGCTGTTGCGGGAGTTGGCGCTGATGGTGCAGCGAGAACTCGCAAGCCCCTTCACCGCCGAGTAGCGAACGCGCCCGTAAACACGCTCGTGAACGCGCCCCTAGGCGGCGTGGGCGACACCGGCGGGTGCCGATCCGGGCGACAGGCGCGTGCGCGGGGCCGCGCCGATTACGGCTTTGTCCGGGACCCGCAGATCGCGTTCGACGACCGCTCCGGGGCTGAGCCGTGCCCCGCGACCGATCCGCACATAGCTGCCCAGCCGCGCGGCGCTGCCGACGACGACGTCCGCGCCGACGTGCACATTCTGGCCGATGAACACGTGAGAACCGATGACCGCGCCCAGGTCGATCCAACTGCCGGGGCCGATCCACGCCTCCGCCCCAACCCGCGCACCGCTCTCCACGTAGGCGGTTCGGGACACGAACGCCTCGGGATGCACGCGCGCGCTGGGGGACACCAGTCCGCGTCCGTTGGGGTGACGCCGGTAACGGGTGATGATCCCGGTCTCGATTTCAACTTCTTCATTCACTCTGCCCACGGGGCCTCCTTCTCAGGTCGTCGGCATCGGGCATGCCGGCACCATGTCAGAGAAGTATGGAGGAGCTACCCGAACGCCGCCCGAATCATCGCTGGGTGCTCGCCGGGAGTCCGGAGTCGACGCCGGGCCCGGGCGACACGCCGAGACCCGGGTTTGCACCGACGCTGATCCTGAGGGTGGGCCCCGTCGGGCTCGAACCGACGACCCAAGGATTAAAAGTCTTTGGCAGGGTTCAGCCATAGCCCGAGTTTTCCCGTAATCGCCCGTGAATTCAACGGTTTAGAGTAACCGGCAATAACAGGAAATCACGCAATAGTGTGGGCAAGTGTGGGCAAAATATGGGCACCATCGTCACTGCTGGTCATTCGAGTGTGCCCGTTTGAAGCCCGTCCCTCGAGTTGGTTGCTAAGCCCCATTCGGCTGACATCCTCGGGATCGAATCGTGCATCGCTCTGGGTGACAAGCAGATCCAAATACCGTGGGATTCGGAGCTCATCGAAGCATTGAACGTCCGGATGGCCCACGGTGAATTCCAGATCGTCGAGATCCCCTCAATGATTATCGAAGCGGCATGGCTAGAAGTTCCTGTACAGAAGCTCCGAGCGGTCACAGAAATCATACGAAACCGTGTGCTGGATTTCTCACTGGCGTTGGAACGGGGCGCCCCAGACGCGGGCGAACCAGGGGCGGACAAAGCGACGTCCAATGTTGTTGCTGACGTCGGCCGACGGACCATCGAATCACTGACCTGAGTGCGGCATCCGCCGTAGAGGGCGACTTGTGAGTGCGCTCCGGTCGCGCTGCCTGGTGACGTCCAGGTGTGGGCTGCTTAAGGTTCGCCTCGAGCTTCGTGCCATAACTCTTGGTGTGCTTCTCTTTGGCCCCGGTGTGGGTCACCCCGTCGAGGCGCTCGAGGATTACCCGGTGATTCTGGTCATCGTCGAAGCGCACGGTGCCGCTGCCACCTCCTGAGACTCTGGCGTAGTCGCCAAGCATGGCCCGCAAGATCGCTCGGAGGTCTGTGAACGACAGGCCTTGGCCTTGGATCGCGATGAGGCGCACGAGCGAAGGAGCTGAAGCCCCGGCTTCCCCCAGGGCCTCGAAGCGCGACAGGTCCAGGAGCTCGAAGCGTTCGGCGAGGGCATGTGCAATCTCGGTGGCATCCGTAACGGTGGCCCCGGGGAGCAGTGACGAGAGCTTCACGATGGGCGCTGCACTCGTCGCACCATGGATGGCGTTGCTCCCGAGCGTCTTAGCCAAGTGACGGGCCGGCATAGTGGTTGCGTCCGAGAACTCGCCAAACCTTTGCGAGGCTGCCGCCGCCGGTTGGAAGTCCTCCCAGCGCTGTGGATATCAGGGTGCCGCAAAGCCCGCTCAAGCCGATGAAGTTGAGTCGGTTGTCTGATGTCGCGTGACAGTTCAGTTCGGGCTCGTTGAGAGTCATGCCGCTGTCTTGAGCAGACGTGACGCGAATGCGGTCCTCAGCCCGTCGCAGTTGACGCACCTGAGGGAGACATCTCTACGGACAGGTCAAACACGACAGGGTCAGCTCCGGCGGTCCGCGCAGACCAGCATTCAGCAGTCCGTTCCCGCATGACGTCCGGCTTGCGGACACAACGGATCGGGACTTGCCGGGAGATTGTTAGATTTCGGGGGTGGCCTCATTGCGTACGGGAGTCGGCCGGGAGTCTATTGTCTCGCTCAGGCCGGAGTTCTGGACGGCGGCGGTGATGTAGGAAATGGCTTCTTGGCCTGTAACCCCCAGCTTCCGCATCAGGTCCGCGTAGTCGCGCGCGGCTTGGACCGCATGATGGGCCGCCGTGTCTGTACCAGCTCTGACAAAGGTGCCAGCTCGGCCCCTGGTCTGCAGCAATTCGGCTTCTTCAAGTTCTTTGTATGCCCGGGCGACTGTGTTCGGTGCCAGCCGAAGGTCCGCAGCAAGGGCCCGAACGGTGGGTAGACGCGTTCCGGGGACGAGAACACCAATATTTATCATGGAGAGTATCTGTAGCCGTAGTTGCTCGAACGGCGGAGTCGGAGACGCTGCATCAATTCGGAGAATCATTAGGCACCGACGCTGACCAGGTCAGGGTACCGGCGACGGAGGATGTGCTGCCGAGATCGTGGCAGCAGAGACTCCAACGCGGCGACGATGACCACGAATGTGCCCACCAAATTGAAGCCCGCAGCAGACGCAATGAACGGCGGGTTCATGGGGTTCATGGCCATCAGAACCTCCTGAACAGCGAAGAAAACTCCAAACGTTCCCAATAGAAACGCAGTGGTGGCCAGGTCGCGGACCGCGAACGAACGCAGCAGGTCATCCCACGCCAAACTCAATTCTGATCCTTGTCTCTGACGAACTCGCAAAATCAGTCTGCCCCCGACCTCGAATCCGATCAGCGCCACAACGGCGAGAAAAGTTGCCGTCGCTGCCACGCTGAACCTCTCGGGAAAGACTTGCCCTAAAACGTCTGTCGCGATCCATGGCAGCGCCATTTCAAAGCTGAGGGTGACGATGGACAATCCCACCATTGTGCGGGCGGCAACTCTTTCCCAACCAGGGATGTAATCGCCGAGATTCCTGAACCGGACGTGGGCAACATAGTCGGGCCCACCCAGTTTCTTCGCTTCTCCCGAAATCGACGCCACCGCTCGACCGAGTGAGGCCGCGACGACGTACGCCCCGATCAGGAAGAGAGGTGCCGGCCCGCCGCGATCAGCGCCCACGAACCACACAAACCAGGTTGCCAAGACCGTGCCGACGACGCCACCTATCGCGACGCCGACGGCACGTCGACCTTGCGCGGCGTTAACCGCATGGTCGGCTCTTTCGTCAACGGGAAGGCCGATCGAGGAAACGAGTCGCCCAACCACCAGTTTTCGGGGACCATCCAGTCTCGCGCACGCAAGGCCGGCAATCGAAAGAACGATGAGGCCGCCGGACACCAGCCACGTCGATTGGCTCAGGTTTGCCATGAGGTCACTAAGTAGTTCCACGATGCACGCTCCTTTGTGTATGCCTCATTGTCTCACGCGAGAAATACAATAGGCAAGACACAATCGGTCGGTGAGGCCCGCGTCTCCAGACCGTTTTGGGGGAAGCGCGACATAAGGTCAATCAGCAGTGAAGGTTCCTCTCAGCGACGTCGCGTGCGTGAGGATGGACTATGTGATGCATGAGGGTCAAGTGGAGCTTGCTGCGGACGAAGTGGCCGCGGCGATCACGGCGCAGTTTAGCGATTTCGCTGGGTTGCCCGTGGAGCATGTCGAGTCAGCCGGCACCGTTGTCGCGCCGTTTCGTGTCGGTGAGCACGTCGTCGCCCGACTGCCGCTCGTGCCGACCGATTCGGATGTCGCACGAGAGAGTGTTCGCAGTGAACAGGAGCACGCGATCATTCTCACCGACATTCTCGACATCGCGGTGCCACAGCCGATTGGTGTGGGTGAACCGTTTGAAGGGTACGCGGGTGTCTGGTCCCTATGGACATGGTTGCCTGGAAGATCACTCGACCGATTAACAGTGTCTCGGGATGTTCGTCTCGCGACTGACCTCGCAACCGTGATCGGATCGATTCAGTCGTTGCCGTCGGTCGGTCTGCCATGGAATGGCGTTGGTCGAGGAGGAAGCCCGCTCGCCGACACGACCTGGGTGCGGGAGTCGATTGACCGATCAGCCCATCTCATCGATCGGGTTAGGGCGACGGCCGTGTGGGAGCGGGCGCTTTCAGCCCGACCACATATCGACCCTCCGCTGCGCATCCATGGCGACCCGATGCCTGGTAATTTCCTCATGAACGACGGAGTGCTCACGGGCATGGTGGATGTTGGAACGCCGGCAGTTGGCGATCCGGCTGCTGATCTCCAACCTGCGTGGGTTCTCTTCGAGGAACCGGCACGCAGTACATTCATCACCGCAATGGGGCTCGACGTTGCGGCCCAGGAGCGCGGACGCGGTTGGGCTTTCGAGATGGCGATTGGCGGCCTGCATTACTACGAACACACCAATCCGGTGTTCTTTAGCCAAGCGTTACAAACCTTGGAACGGCTACTGACTGAATAAGCACCGCCGCACGGAGCTCGGCCCGCAGTAGGTTCCGCTTCCGGTTGGTGGACGCGCCGAACTATCGGGGCTCAGGTTGCCAGCGTGGACGGGCGAGCGGTCGGGCCATTCAGTTCGCGGCCACCACGACCGGACGCCGCTCCATTTCCCGCCAGGCTCCTCCGGACAGTGGGCTCAGCGTGATGAGCGTGTAGACGATCGCGATGATTCCGAAGGTGAGCGACAGGCCGATCGTGTCGGCGGCGATGCCGCCGAGCAGGGCGCCGAACGGCACACCCGCCCACGCACCGGCGTTGATCAGGCCGAACACCCGGCCGCGCATGTGTTCGGGAACGCGTTCGAGCTCCACCGTTCCGAGTATCGGGTTGATCGCCCCAGCCGCCAGGCCCGAGAGCGCGGTCATCACGACCAGCACGGGTAGCGGCGCACCGATGGCGAAGGCAGCGCTCGACGGGCCGCCAGCCAGGGCGAAGCAAACCGCCAGGGTCACGCGGCGGGGCACGCGGTGAGCGACGAAGCCGAAGGCCACGTTGCCCACTAGGGCGCATCCGCCCATGACGGCGACAAGCAGTCCGAGAGCGGCCGCGCCTCCCAGCCGATCGTTCGCATAGAGGGGCATCAGGGTCGAGCCGCGCGCGGCGTCGAGCAGATTCGTGACCAGTACGAGGCCGACGACCAACCGCATCAACGGGTCATGGATGACGAAGCGGAAGCCTTCGGCCAGGTCGGCCCAATAGGAGGAACGGGGAGCGTCAACGCTGTCGCCGCTCAGCCTGACGGCGGCAGGCGCGGCTGCCACAAACGCCCACGTCATCAGTGCAGAGACCGCGAACGTGGCCGCGTTGACGAATAGGGCTGCGATCGGCCCCAGGAACGCGACGAGCAGACCGGCGATCGAGGCACCGATCAGCTTGGCGAAGCGCTCAGAACCATCCAACAGCCCGACACTCTGCTCGATCCGCACGCCGGCCCTTACGGTCAACCCGGGCAGCATGACGCGCCGCGCAGTCTGCCCGGGGGTGTCGAGCAGACCACCCGCGAATACCAGGATAAGAAGGGCCCAGAATGGCAGCCCGACGGTCAGCGCCAGTACCGGCATGGCCAGCACGGTGGCACCACTCACGAGGTCCGCAACGATCGCCGCTCTGCGGTGACCCACCCTGTCCACGACGACCCCGCCGAGCGCCCCGCCGACCACAACCGGGGCGGTGGCGAAGAATGCCGCTATTCCCACCTCGACGCCCGACCCGCCGAGGCCGAGGACGTAGAAGGGGATGGCGAACGCTGTGATCACGTTGCCTGTTTGCGAGATCGCGTGGGCAGCCAGCAGGGCCGAGAGTGCGCCGGTTGCGCGGCGGTCCCGAGGCAGCGTCTCCTTCATGTTCTTTCTCATCGGCGGTCTGACTCAGGGACGGCGATAGGCCTGGTAGACGAGCACCACGGGCTCGGCGCCATCGGCCGTGGCCGGGTCGTGAGCGGCGCTCGCGTCGACCCACCGGTTGACCAGGGCTTCGAGCTCGGCCCGCATAGTGCCCAATTCCTCGACAGTAAGAAGCAGGCTGCGGTCCCCGCTCGCGCCTGCCGCGACCCACTCACGGGGCAGGGCAGGTGTCGCGTCGATGTAGTCGGTGAACCGGGCGGCGTATGCCTGGGCAATCGACTTCTGCAGAACGGATGACGCCGCGAGTTTGTCGGGGTCGTCGAGCAGATCGGCGGGCTCCCAGCTGGTCAGCAGGGTCGTGGCTTTCCACCAGCGTTCGCGGTGGTCGGTGCTCTGAGCCTCGGCCGGCTCGATCAGGGCGATGGAAGCAAGCTTGCCGAGATGGTAGCTGATGGTACCGGGAGCCTCATCGACGACGTCGCCGAGTTGGGCTGCGGTCAGCGGGCCGCGTTCGCGCAGCAGGCCGAGTAGACGCAGCCGGGTCGGATGCGCGAGGACCCGCATGGAGGCGGCAGAGTTGAGCGTGGTGCGTGAGGCGTCGCGGGGGGTCATACCGATGACACTATAAGAACAACAGTTATTGCGCAATGATTGTTGTGCAATAACTGTTACTCGATCTGTCTCTCGCTCCTAAGCTGAGCCCATGGTCAACGGGGCGGAACATGAGGGCCGGGCTCTTCGGGTCGAAGGTTTGGTGAACGCACGCGATCTCGGTGGCCTCCCACGGCAAAACGGAACACGGACTCCCAGGGGCGTTTTCTTCCGTTCCGAGAATGTTGACTGGGTTACCCCGGCGGGATGGGACCAGATGCGTGAATCCGGCATCCGCACCATCGTCGACCTCCGCCAGGCAGGAGAACGGGCGCAGGACACCCAGCCGCGGCCCGAGTGGCTGACCACTGTCACAGTCGATCTGGACGGCCTCGATGATGCCGACTTCTGGAAGGACTTCTGGAGCAACGGGCTCAGCGGAACGGCCCTGTACTTCTTGCCGCACCTCCAGGCGATGCCCGAGCGTAGCGTCGCCGTCCTGTCTGCCTTGGCCAGCGCGCCAGAAGGCGGAGTGCTCTTTCACTGCATGGGCGGAAGAGATAGAACCGGACTCATCGCGATGCTCCTTCTCGCTGCCATTGATACGAAACCAGAGGCAATCGTCGACGATTATCTCGAAACAGTCAGACTTGCCGATCTTCGAGCGGCAACATCGAATCGGAACAACGCCGAACCCGAGATCGAGGCGTTGTGTCAGACCTACGGCACGACAACAGAGGGCGCATTCCGCTCAGCACTCCTCGGCCTCGACCTCGTCACGCTCCTCGCATCCCCGGAGCTCAACGAAGCCAACAGGGCTGCGGTCACGAGTTGGCGAAGCAACGTGTAACCGGGTACACAAAATGACGCACTGAGGGTTCCCAAATGCCACTCCCCCAAAGACTCCGTACTCGGCGATTTGGCGTCGTATCTGCTGCCGTGGACGTCCGGTCTACGTGACGTCGCACGGAATCTATGCCGCTGGGATCATCAGTGGTGTTTCCAACTGCAGCACGAACTGCAAAGGTGAGCCGGGAGGCGGCGGACGTGTTTGCAGCGCGACGGTTCTCTACGCGCCGGTGACAGAACTGATGGCAAACGGCCACGGGCTCAACTACGTCCCCTAGTCGGATCCCGGGCGAATTATGTCGGTGAGGTGTGACCATGGCGGAAATATCCGTCGAGGTCACACCCACGTAGTGAACTAATGCGCGCCAACTTAGAAGACTCGAAGCACGGTCAAGCCCCTGTAACGATCGCCTCTCGTTTCCGCGAGGGGGCATTCTTCGCCCGTACATTGTGACCATGAGTCAGAAACGACGAGGGCTGATCGTGATCTCGATTGCCGTAGCAGTCGGCATGTGTGGGTGCACGACTGAGCCGTCGACGGATATTCCGGCGGGCGTCGCAATGACCGCGTACCCTGGCGAGCCAACACCTCGGCCGAGTGGTCTGGTCGACCCATCTGCGGGCTACGCAACAGTCGTCGATGGGCGGCTGGCGATTGTCCTGTTGAGCAGCTCAAGCTGTCCGCCCCACGCGGACTCAGCGGATCTAGAGACTATGACGTTCGGGTTTTCGGTCGATACCGAAGGCCCCTGCACGGCAGATTCTGCCCCAACGACATTCGAGTTCGACGTGCCATCAACCGAGAATTTGACGACGTTCATCACGATAAATCTCACGGCCGGCGACACCTCCAGCTCTCAGCTGCCGGTACTGCGGTAAGCGTCCCTCTTGCGGGCAAATTTTTGTCCAGCTTTCACGAACCACGGGCCAGCGTAATTCCCCGTTACTCTGAGCCCATGAAGAGCAAACCGGATGAACCGGCTATGGCGCGAGCTTTGTGGCGCTGGACGCTGCCGGCTGCCGTGATCGCCGTCGTCTCTATTCTGTTGATCTGGGTAGCCCAATCGCTACCCACTATTTGCCCCGCGATTTACCCCGCTCCGGCAAGCTGCGCTCCTGATGCACGCTCGGGTCCCGCACTTCTTGGCAGCGCCCTCCTCGTTGCCCTGTTTGTGGCGCTGCTGGTCACCGGCGCGGTACTTCAACCCAGACGCCGCGAAAAAGCATTACGGGTCCTTTTGATCGTGCTTGTCGTGGCTGCCGTCGTCGCGCCTCTATGGACTCTCACCCGTTCCGGCTTCGCACTCGGTTAGCGTTCGAGCTTCGGCAACAGGGCCTACGAGCTGCACCAGCTCCGCACCGAAGTCGCCACCATCCGGGACAAGGTGTACGCACTCACCCCTGAGGTTGAGTGAGGCCGGGGCGGTTCGGACGCACTTCCAGCGACACCTGCTGGGGCTCGTGCGGTCGGTCACTCACCCAGACCTGGTAGTGGTACTCACCGCGGACGCCGTACAAGGTGCAGACCCCCGTTTCGGAGAACGCCGTCGGCGGCCGCTGGCAGGTGCCCTCCACCGAGAATCTGAGGCCCACGCCCGTCGCCATGCGTTCCAAGTCGTGGACGCTAACTGCGGTGTCAGTCACCCACCGCCGAGAGATGCTCGGGCACGGGTTCGTGCTCATACACAGGAACTGTTCGCGGCGAACCATGTCGTTCACCTGCTCCCAGTCGGCGGGGACACCCAGCTGCGCGGCCTGCTCCACGAGGACTTCGGTGACCCGTTTTTCCAGGGCGAACACCACGAGAAGCGCGGCGACACCCAAGGCCATCAGCCCGGCCGCGACGGCACCCAGAACCTTCACACCATCCCCCAATGCACTCGGCCGCCTGAAGCGTAGCGCGCAGGATGCGCAGTTGTCACCGCGTAGGTGGGGCAGAGCGGCGCCGCCCGCTGCACCTCCGGCTTACGGGCCGATTGGGCGTTGGAGATTGTGAGCGTCGCTAGGATCACCACATGGCCGCCAACATCGCAATGCTTGTAATGGGCATCATTGCGATCCCCTCGGGCGTTGCCATCCTGCTTTGGCCTGAACCTCTCGCGAAGTTCTTCAAACTTCTGGGCGACACGATGACCATGTATCCAGAGAAGATGCGGAACACTGTTTACAAGACTGGAAACTTTCGTATCGCGGGCGTCGGCTATGTACTCTTTGGGGTCTTCGCATTCACCATTCTTGTCTGGCGTCTGACCCACGGCTACGAGTTTTAGACACGCGCTCTTCGCTCACGGTTCCCACCTGGCACCCGTAAAGAGAAGGAGTCGGGAGCGGTCCCGTTCATGCTCGACGGTGCGGCCTTATTGGTGCGACCGGAGTACCAGCCGCAAACATGGCCAAATTTCCGACCCTCGTTGTCGCGAACCACTCGCACCACACGATGGGTAGGCTCGGCACATGATCGACACTCCCTGGGACCTAGACAGGTACGAACTCGTCCCGGGAGTCTCGGAGCACCGACTGTCACGCATCATTCGGGTAGTAGCTCGCGTGACGAGCATCATCTTTGGCGCGACTGTCTTCTTCGTCACGCAAGCCATCCAGGATGAGGCCAGCGTGAGCGAAATGGGCCTGGTGATCATTGCGACCGGCCTCGGAATCTCTATCCTGATCCTCATTGGTGTCAACATTGCCCGCGGTCGTCGCAGGCTTCTTGAGGCAGCCGCCGGCTACACAACCACGGCGAGTGGCCGTCAGGATCTCAATCAACTGGACCCGGTTACCGGCATCGTCCTTCGCAGAGCCGGCTCGGTGGTAACCACGACACCCAAGCATCACGTTGCCACCGTGGGAAGGAGTTCCCGAGCGGTAGCCAACGCCTCATCGCTCGACCGGGTCGTGCGATTCGTGGATGATCCTCCCTCCTTGCAAAAGAAAATTGCCATCTGGGGCCTCGCGATCTTCATCATCGGGCTCATCGCCGTAACCCTCAGCGTCCTATTCGCCAGTTCAAAGGGCCAAAGCGCCAATGGTTTGACGTTCCAACAGGAAGGCCGCATCGGGCTCGCGGGGTTTGGAATGCTCGTCACCCTGATCGTCGTGAGCACTGCCATATCTCAGCGCTCCAAGTTGCGGGCAGCCAATTTGGTTCGACCAGACGCCTTTGTCTTCCTGACGCAGCGCACCCCGGAAATCATCGACGCACTGAAGGCCATCGGGGCCGACCGCCCCCGGCTGCCTCAACACTTCGCTGTCACTCTCGGACCGAAGGGAATCGAGCTGTGGGGCCGCGGACGAACTGAGTTCCCCCGCTACGCACTGCCCTGGAACGACATCGAGTATGTCCATCCCGGCCGGCTTGCGGTCGAGACCGGAAATTTCAGCGTCACGTTCAGCGTGACGGTTCAAGCCCTCCACTTTTTTCAGACCGTCGATGGGCGCGCCATAGATCTACCGTTCACAATGTTCGGCCCACGCGGAATGAATCGAGCCGCAACCCAGGATGCCAACAAGATCCTCAATGCTTGTTCCCGCTATACGAACATCGCCTGACCGACAGCCTCCCTTCACAGTCAGTGACGGCTCCGGATCCCGCAATCGGCACGAAACGACTCAAGGCTGGTCGCATCGCCTGCGTAAGCACGAATCGGCGTCCCGGAGAGGGTTCCTCCCCGGCATCCAACTTAACCAGCGAGTCTCTCCACTGGATTGCCAAGATGAGCGTCAATGGCGGCCTCTCGCGTCCCTGAGGCGCCGATTGCAGTCGGCCGAGGCCTGCCAGAACCTTGATGAGATACGCACGGGGTTCGCAGTCGCCACAGGGAACTGCACCGACTCTCTCGCACAAAGGAGCGTCAGCGTCTGCACCCGCGTATACCTTGAGACTCAAATCAAGAAAGCTCTGCTTCCCCTAGCTCTCCAGCCGCCCCGACCAGGAAAGGCCACCAAACCGTGACCGATTCGTCCGCCCGCAGGCGTTTCCCGATATGGGCGACTGTCGTCATCTACGTGGTCGTGCTGGTCACGGCGATCACTGCCAGCGGCTACTTGTTCTACCTCGGCGTGTATGGCACGACCGAGGGATGTTTCGACGCCGTGACAGAAATTGCTGAGGAAATCCAGGTGGCTGAGGCAGGGACCGTGGAATCGATGAAGACTTTCGACGACGGTGGTCTTAGCAACTGTGAGGACCCCACCATGTCCGTGCTGCTGTCCGGCGTGAACGCGGCCACGAACGTTGAGCGCAACCTCACAGAGGCCGGGTTTTCCGAAGACTCCCCTGGGTCATGGTCACGGCGTGGAGCCCGGATCGAGGTCCGTGGATGGTCGGGAACCACGGAGGTTACGATCAGGGCTCGTAGCGCAACCTGACACGCGGCTTGGAGCCGCAGCCGGTCTACGCCCGCCCTCACCTCGCAAAACGATCATCATCATCATCGAACTCAACCCAACCTCTCCTCCGGTCGGTGGTTCGGACCGCAGCTTGGAGCTGGATCGCCAACAGGGCACCGCGCCCGGACCGTCGTCCACAACGAGTGCCAGCGTGCAGCTGATTGTGGACGGGATGGGTGCCCTCATCCTGTCGAGCCCTTACGACACTGACAGGCTCAACAGGCAACTACGAGCCAGAAGTCGACACCCGCACCACCACGCCGGCTGACTCCGTGAGACCGAGTCAATGACTGAAGAGGATCAACCAGGTCCAGAAAACGGCCAGGAGAGCGGAGAGGCCAAGAGCTGCGCTCAGTCGCAGCCAGATCGGTCGAAGCCACGGCGTGAGCGCCAAAGCAGCGAACATGAGAATCCCCGCCCCCAGCGCCACGTACACGGCAGACGACGCGTTCGGTGCGGCGAACCCGCCGGGTTCAACAGGGCACCCGGCAAACCAGCATCGCTCGAGGCTCACCGCCAGAACCGGCAATAATGCGGGCACGAAGGCTAGGGGCACCGTCCACAGGAGGTGCAGACTCCGCCAGCTGAAATGTGCCTGCATGAACCGAAGGCCAGGCTTTGCTTCGCGCGGCTGTATCGACATGCGGTAAGAGTAGAGGCAACACGCCACGTTCTCCGGCGATTTGGACCAACGAGACCGAATCGGTCGTTGAGGGTTCCCGGTTTGGACAGCTATCTGCACGGTCGAAGGGAGTGGACAGGGACCGCCACGAGACCCGTCCGCCACTCGGCGGCCATCCAGCGCATGGCTCAGCCCTCGGAGTCCGAACTCTCAGCTTCTGAGAGACAGAGATCATCGTTCATCTTGATCACGAACGCGACGGTCAGACGGAGGGCGACGACGTAGGCCTTGAAATGCGCATCGTCGTTCTCGCCCCCGGCTTGTACCCCATGCAGGTACCTATTGCGCAAGTTCGGCCCGTTGCTGAACCCCACCATGTTGAGAAAGTAGTTGAAGTAGTCGCCCTCGGCCACCGTCAAGAGAGAAGATCGGCGCACCACCCAACCCTTCTCGGCCATAGAATCTGCTTCGGCGCGTCCCGCCTCCGAGAGGTGGTAGTAGTTCGCGGCTTGCGTATTGAACAACGCCGCGAGAATCAGCAGCTGCTCCCCGCTCACGAACTGAACTCGCGCGCCTGTGTCCTGGAGAACTCCTAGTTTGTTCAGATGGTCGACACTTGCCTTCTGGTAGTGGTGAAAGTCTGTATAGGTGAGTTGGTTCTCAAGAAGGAGTCTGGCCGCATTATCGGCCCGCAAAGTTTCGTCAATGTAGGTCAGCGTCGATTGGTCGGAAAACAGAAGATTGAGGATGCTGGCGATCTCTGAGCCTTCGGACGGGTAGACATACTTGCCCTTGAGGAGGCTGGGTATCTCCTTGTATCGAATCTGGTCCGCCCCGATAGTGAGCAGATCGCGATCAAGCTCACCGTTCTCGACGAACAGGCCGAATTGGTTGGCGAGGCTTTCCATCTCAGCGAAGAGATGCCGGACCTTCTGGAGGTACGAGGAGCCGCCGGCCGACGGAATGAACGAGAACTCCGAGATTCCGAACTCTTCGAGGAGGTAAGTTCCGCAAAACCATGAAATGACCTGTTCAAGGTCAATATCGTGCGATTCAAGAAACTGACGATACATGAGCGTCTGAACCATCGACCTCGAGTTGACAGTTCGAAAAGCGCTGCCAACCTTGTACTCGGCATTCCCGGTGAGGCCCACCGTCCGTTCCATCACGCCTAAGCCCGCAGGGTAGGACGGAAGCGTCAGGAGCACTTGGCGATCACCGAACTCAAACAGGTGCTGAAAGTTGTTGAGGATGCTCGGATTATCGATAGTGTCCTCGAGCCAGCGCCCGCCGTATGTGTACCGCCAGACCGATCCATCCGAGGTGTCCACCTCGAGGACGATTGGCTCATCCTGGACATCGGAGATGCTCACCTCCGAACCGGTCTTGTACCCTTCGTTCCGGGCAAAGATCTCAGCGTTCAGCACCTCGCTACGCCGCTTTGCCCGCAACCGCAGCTTGGCGTCGATCCCCGCCTGAGCATTATCTCGTGCAGTCGCTATCAACCGCACGTAGTTCAGGTTCGCTTCATCGGCATCGATGTAGCGCGCAAGCAGAATGCGGGCGTCCATCGACGTGAAGCTACGCGGAAGGTGTACCTCCCCTCGCGCGTCCTTCTCTAGGTATTTGCGAACGAGGTACTCAGCACCGCGAGGCGAGACGAGCAATTCATCCCGCAGTTCGGTGTCATACGCCTGAACGAGGCTCCTACTCGCGAGCAGCTCTCCGAGATGCACACCTGCCGCCTTCAGCGACTGAAGGGCGATCTCACTCTTACAGCGTGCGAAGACCTTGTTACGACCAAGAAGGTCAAGGAGATCTCTGTGATACTCATAATCGACCTCGGCCACGATGGCGGCGAAGTTCGAGCTGTCGATGCCGGTGAAGAATCGAGCAACCGCACTGCGAATCTGCGGCACCAGCGCCACAAGCCGATGGCGTTCTTCATCTGTGTGGGTGCTCGGGATAGATCCATGCTCGAGGTATTGCTGAACGTTGTGAAGCTCGAGAACGTCCACGATGTTCGTTGGCGGATTCTCCGGATCGAACTCGACGGCGATCTCGGCGACCCGCGGAGAGTACCAGCCAGCTGCCAGGTCATGCACTCCATAGAAGCGAACCCGACGCGGCTCGTCGTCTTCCTCTTTCACTGGACTGTCCCGTTCAGGGCGGCATCCCGCACGAACGGTGTTGGCGTATAGCTTGTGGGGTCGTGAATCCACTTGCCAATTTCAATCGGCACTGTCATCCGCATGCGATGCGCCTCAGCTTGTCGAGCAAAATTGGGGTTCGCTGGGTCGATGACGGTATCAATCGTTGTGGTCAGCCAGTCGAGGAGCTTCTCCGCATTCGGTTCCTGCACCTCGTTCGCTACACCTTGCACCTCGTGCGTGTAGTGCGGCATGTTGTGATTCTTGCCGCTCCATAGATCCTTCCGACGACTGTTGTAATAGGCCGTCACTGCCTCGCCAAAACGGCGCCGTTCAGCGCGCCGAGTGAGCTCAACAGCTTGATTTGCGAGCTCGTTGGCACCCTTCGTTAAGTTCACGCTCTTCCGAGCGAGGTTGTTTGCCGAGATCGCTGCCAACAACGCCGCCAGCGCAAGCAGAGCAGAGACAACTATTGATGCGTATGAAAGGTAGTCCGGTTCGGTCATCTTCTGATAGATCCCGTCGAGATAACACGAGGTTGACCTGGGCAAATCGATACAGTTCACAATGACAACCTAGGGGACTTCAGCCCTCGTCTGTGATTGGTGATGATGTCTGTGCCGACCGACAGTCTGGGAGTGATCGTGCACGCCACCGCCAACCTAAGGAGGTGGGCTCTGAGCCTGGTCATTCCCTATTACAGCGGCGGAGCTGGTCATCGCAGCCGTCGTCTGCTTACTCCTGTGGAAGCGCAATCGATGGAGCATGCTGCTGCTTGATCTTCTCGAGGATCCCGTTAAAGGTTCCCGGCAGCGTCTCACTCCTGAGCTGTCGGTGGCCCGACGCTCCCGGAGTCGCGGAGAGCATCTTCGATTTCCGACTCCTTGAATCCAGCCACCCGAAGCGATTCGCGAATGCGGGCATCGGAAACCTCTTGCCTTCTCCGTGCCCGCTCTGCAGAGCGAGTCAGTCGCCAATATCTGAATAGCTTGGTTGCCAGGATCACCGCAAAGAGCGTGATTCCAAAGACGACCAGTGAGAGCACGGCCCCAGCGAATGCGGTCACAATCTCCACTGCGAGGATCCTTTCTTGAGCTCCGTCCCGGCCACATCACGTTGCTGTTTTGAACAGGTGGGATGCGAGCGGAGGACCCAAAGCGATTCCCCGATGTCCCCCTCGGTTAGCCACAGCCTATTGCCGCGCCCCTGCATACCCAACCCAAGGCTCCGGCTCCGATCCATCTGAATAGCACTCGGCAAGACTGCCAAGCTCGCAGGCCACTTAACAACAAACGCCCGCACAAGGTTCGCTATGGCTGGTAGGCCCTGATGAAGTCTCGCCCGAACGCACCGCACCTGTGACCCAATCACCCCGTCGAAGAGATGCGCCACGGCATAGTCGAACTCATGACAGGGTTCGCGGACAGAGCTGAGCAAATTGCGGCGCACTTGGTCGCCCACGAAACCGGCGCGGAAGCCATTCCTTACGACATAGACGGCCGCCAATCCGCTGTGGACTACCTACTGGAATGGCCAGACGGAAGGCGTGGCGCCCTCGAAGTGACGCTGGTCACCGAGGCAACATCCATCGCCTGGCAGGGCATGGCCGCCAAGGAAGATTGGCGGTGGCCGTCAGCGAGTTCGTGGGAATTCCGCCCTGCCAGCACCAATTTCCAGTACAAGCAAACGCGACGGGCAGTTACACGTGCAGCACAGCTCTGCGACGAATGGTTGGTCGATGCCCCCGAAGAGCTGCCCATGAGTGTGCTGGCGGAGGAGTCCGAAGTCGCCGGGTTCCTCGTCGATGACGTCGGAACCCTGCGTCGGACGCCGTTTATTGCTGGGGTGACGCTTTACCAAAGCACCCGCGCCGAGTTCGTGGGGTTACGTCCCTGTGAGTGGTGTGGTTTCCCGCTCTTGAGTGTTGCTTCGTCAACGTGAAGAGCCACCGTGGGATGGTCAGTGAGTACCGATCAAAGAACNGAACTCACAAAGGACACCACACGATGGCTCTAGACCAGTCTGCCCTGCTCGACCTGCTGGGAGAACTCAAACTCACCGATGTCACCGACCGCATCCGCGTCGCGACCGAAACCCTGTATCAAGAACTGATCGATGCGGAGGCGACCGCGTTCATCCGTGCCGCCCCGTTCGAGCGCTCGGGCGACCGCACCACCCACCGCAACGGCACCCGGCCGCGGACGTTGACGACGACGGCCGGGGACCTCGACCTGAAGATCCCGAAGCTGCGCGCCGGGTCGTTCTTCCCGGCGCTGTTGGAGCGGCGCCGCCGGGTCGACCAGGCGTTGTTCGCGGTCGTGATGGAGGCCTACGTCCACGGTGTATCGACCCGGAAGGTCGACGACCTCGTCAAAGCGCTCGGAGCGGACACGGGGATCTCGAAGTCGGAGGTGTCCCGGATCTGCGCGGGCCTGGACGCTGAGGTGGCCGAGTTCCGCGACCGCACCCTCTCCGTGCAGGACTTCCCCTACGTGTTCCTTGACGCGACCTACTGCAAAGCGCGCGTCGGGCACCGGATCGTGTCCCAGGCCATCGTCGTCGCGATCGGCGTCGCGGCCGACGGACGCCGTGAAGTACTCGGTTTCG
>NZ_SOFT01000001.1:0-15769 GCF_004402645.1 Cryobacterium sp. TMT2-42-4 | reverse complement strand
GCTGCGACCCGAAGATCCTCGCCACCCCCGACGCGGCCTGGATCAACAAGCCAGCCGAAGCTCAAAACGTGGAGCCGAAACTAGCCGCCTAAACTCACGCTGGCCTCATTCACCTTGACAAATTCCGGCACCGCGGCAACGCTCATCGAGCGGGCCGCCGGTATCACGCTGGCATCTCGACTGCTCGGCCATGCAAACGAACAGACCACTCGAAACAGCTACGTTGTCACGGCCGACCTAGTCGACCCCGTGACGGCGGAGATCCTCGACGCTGTGCTCGGTGGTTGAACAAGGTCAGACGATTCAAGAATGAGTCCGTAGGAAGAACGCTTCACGAGGCCATCGATATGAGAAGTCCGAATCCGAGTCCCGCGAAAGCGACTCCGATCACGAGTGCCACAACGGCCCTGACCCAGCGGTTGGGCGACCAGGGAACGAGGAAGATGGGCAGTCCGATCAGAAATGGGATTGGCAGAAGGTTGCCGATCGTGCCGCCGATATCCCGGCTGATTCCAAATCCGCCACCCGTGCATCCGCTGATTCCGCAGAAGTCCCAAAGCGCGCTGATCAGAAGGACCGAGCTGACAACCACCGGAATCGGAAGAGCCCAGAATAAGTGGAGCCGAGCGGGATGCTTCGGCGCAGTTTCAGACATCGGGGGCCTTCTACGCACGATCGGGGCACTCATGGCGGTGCCATCAGTCTGATGTGACCACGTTCGCATACGCCACGCGTGTTGCACCACTGCTGGCGAGAGAGACACGGTGAATCGAAGGTTCAGAATCGCGGCACCTCAAAGCACCTGACGCCGATTCGGCGCCAACCAGTCGAAGTTCCGAAGTCTCGGGGGAGTGGCATTGGGGAACCCCTTGCGGGCGGGACGCTCGCCCTTACCCGAGTTCGCGGATCGCTTCGGCAACCTCGTTGGCCGCAGCATCAGGAATGGAAGTGGCCGCGTGGTCGAGTACGAGCATCAGAGCCATGGGGATATTGCGCGCCATCTTCCGAGGCCGCGTACATCTAGGCGTCGGATGGCGGCATCCCGTCGCGTCGCTCCGCCGCGATTCGGAGCGTCAGGTCGGGCCGCTGGAGTGCACTTCAGCACGCACATCGGACTCCGGCACGCACCGCGGCGGCGGCGGCGGAAAAAATATTTAAGAAAATCTGGGCGTAGCTGTCGATCCGGGGGCGGGATGTTCGTTGTATTAGTGACGGAGCCGGACAGGCCGGCCCGCGACCTAATGCAGGAGGCAGTTCCATGTCCCAGTTCGCGATCTTTATCTACCAAGACCCGGCCTATTTCGAGACCACACCGCCCGAGGGGTGGGCCGCCGTGGTCGAGACGCACAACACGTTCACCAAGCAGATCCCGGAGCTCGGTGGATCCCTCACGGGCGGAGCGGCGCTCGCGCCCACGACGACGGCCACCACGATCAAGGATGGCACGGTGACGGACGGCCCGTTCGCCGACACCAAGGAGGCCCTCCTCGGCTACTACGTCGTCGAGGCGCGCGACCTCGATCACGCCGTCGAGATCGCCAAGCTGTGCCCGGCCCCCAGCGGCGGCGTCGAGGTTCGCCCGATCGTGGACCCGTCGACGAGCCCGTTCTGATCGCTGCCGCTGGCGCAGGCCCACCGCGACGAGTGGGCCTGCGTGCTGTCCGCGTCGCGTCGCGTCGCGCTGTGGGAGGGAGTCAGGCGGGTGTGGGCGCAGGTGTTCAGCTGGACGCCCCCGACGCCCGTCGATGCGACGAAACTCGTGCCCCTCATCTTTGTTGTGGTCATCGCGCTGATCGCGATGGGGGGAGTGCTCATCCTCGCCGACATCTTCACCCCGGTCTCTCTCTTCTGAGATTTTTTCGAGACCTGACGAAAAGGGGCTTGTCCGTTCGCTGTAAGAATGAAACGGTTCCATTGACGAAAGGACACGACCGTGAAGTACGTCATCATGTTTACCTTCGACCCCGAGCTCGATGCGCAAGTGCCGGCGGACCGGATGCAGGGCCTTTACGCGCGCGCCTACGAGTGGTACGGAGTGAATGCGGCACAGATTGCCGCCGGTGGAGCCCAACTGCAGCCGGTCGAGACTGCGACCACCCTGAAGTACAGCGAGAGCGGCACCGTGGTGGTAGATGGGCCGTTCTCCGAGGCCAAGGAGGTCGTCGGCGGCTTTGATGTCATCGACGTCCCGGATTTGGACGCCGCGATCGCGCTGGTCCGGACATGGCCGTTCCTCGAACTGCCCGGCTGGGGTGTGGAGATCCGCCCGATCTTGACCAGCGGCAGCCAGCCCGAGGAGTGAGCGACTCGGATGCCGCGGCCCGTCCGGACGACGCGAGCGCGCCGAGCGTCGAGGTCGCGGCATCCGATCTCCTCCTCTCGCAAGTCGTGCGCGAACAGTCCGGACGAATCGTCGCGGCGCTGGCCCGGTCTCTCGGTAGCCTGGACATCGCCGAAGAAGCGGTGGCCGAGGCCGTCGAGGAGGCGCTACGCGCGTGGCGGAAAAGCGGGATCCCGCCAAACCCGGGCGCATGTCTCACGCAAGCAGCGCGCCATAACGCGCTCGATCGCCTGCGCCGCGAGAAGAGGTACCGCGAGAAGCTGGCCGGCATGGTACCCGGCGTCGATTCGGAGTCCGCGGCGCCGGAAGACGCCTGGCCCGATTCGTCCGCCGAGCTCGACGACCGTCTTCCGCTGCTGTTCGGCTGCTGCCACCCCGCACTGGCGCCAGAGGCTCAACTCGCGCTCACGCTGCGAGCCGTATGCGGCCTCACCACCGCGCAGATCGCGCGTGCCACCTTCAGCACCGAGCCCGCGACAGCACAACGAATCGTGCGCGCCAAACGGAAGATCGGCGCGACAGGCATCCCGCTGCGGATACCGGACGCGACGGATCGGGCGGCACGGCTCGACATCGTCCTCACGATCGTGTCGGTCATGTACAACGAAGCTCATCTCGTCGCCGGCGGCGACGCCGCCGCGGACCGCGACCTCGCCGATGACGCGCTGTGGCTGGCAGGCGTGATTGCGGCGGCGCTGCCGCGCGAGGCAGAGGCTCACGGCCTCCTCGCGCTACTGCTGTTCCACCGGGCGCGGGAATCGGCGCGGTCCGTGGAGGGCGAACTGGTGCTGATGGCCGATCAGGACCGGTCCAGATGGGACCAGACTCTCATAACTCGCGCACGCGCCGAGCTGGAACAGGCCGCCCGGTTACGTCGCCCGGGCCGTTGGCAGCTGCACGCGGCGATCGCCGCGTGCCACGCGGATGCCGAGACCGCAGCGAAAACCGACTGGCTGCAGGTGCTCGTGCTCTACGACCTGCTCCTCGGCTACGACCCATCGCCTGTGGTGCGGCTCAATCGCGCCGTCGCCCTGGATCGGGTGGGAGCCCCCACGGCAGCGCTCACCGAGGTGGACGCCCTTGAGGGCAAGCTCACGCGGACCCACCTCTGGCATGCCGTGCGCGCGCACCTGCTGCGTCGGCTCGGACGCGACGACGAGGCACTCGCCGCGGATCTGCACGCCCTGGAACTGACAGCGAACGACGCCGAACGGCGACTCCTCGCTGCCCGCACCGGTCGGTGACCGTTCGGTTGCGCGGCCGGACGCTGGTCTCGCGCCGCACGAGCCATACCAGGTTGTCGCGAGAGGTCGCCGCCTTCGTCCCCCGCGTGCCAGGTATGCGCGTGCGGCGGCTAGGCCGACCGCGCTCTCAGCAGGTCCGCGATCGCCGTCACATCCCGTGTGCGGTCCAGCAGGTCACAAGACCTGGCGATGACATCCGCCAGATGCCCGGGCACCCGGGGCACCGCCTCCTCCTCCTCCTCCTCGACCACCTCCCACAGCCGCACCGTGCGGTCCGGCTGCCGGAAGCGAGCAGGGACCCGTCCATCGGGCAGTGGCACCGCGGCCACAGTATGCACCGGGCCGGTGAGGCCCGCCACCGCATCGAGGGCGAGGACCCCGAAGCCACCGGCGACGTGTTCACCGCCACGATCCGCCACTCCGAGGCCGCACGCGAACGCTGACTCCTGGGGCGCGAGCTCGACGAGAAGAACGCGGAGGCACCCAAGTGGTACCAGGTGCTCAAGGGCGCGGCGGCGGCAAGCTTCGCTCCGCCCACGTCGACGACGGTTGCTGATGACCTGCCGAGCGTCACCGAGGAAATGATCGCGTGCCTCGCGAATGCCGAGAGCCTGGAACAGGCCGCCACTCAGGCACGGTCAGCATGAACGACACACCGCGCCGCCAGCTCGCCATCGTCGGCATCATCCTGATTGTGCTCGGCCTAAGACGGCCAGGGCACGACCGCACGAGCAGGTGAGACATGCCTTCCCCGCAATCACTCAGCGAAGCTGACCGCCGCCTCGTCGCAACGTGGGCTGCCGACTGTGCTGAGCGAGTCTTGGGCCTATTCGAAATGGAGGCTCCGACACACGGCCGACCACGAGATGCCATCGCTCGTACTCGGGCATTTGCTCAGGGTGAACTTGATACCGCCGGTGAAATTCGCAGACGCTTCGTGGCAGGTAGGGCCGCGCAGGCAGTGAACTCGCCCTCGGCGGTGGCAGCCGCTCGGGCCGCTGGACAAGCCTCCGGCGTCGCTCACATGGACGCGCACGCACTCGGCGCAGCCCCTCACGCCGCGAAAGCCGCCGGGCTGGCCGCCGCGGATCAGCCCACGACAGTCTCTGAGGAGATCTCCTGGCAACTCGAGCACATGAATGCTGGGGTCAGGGCGGCGCTTCGGCAGTTGCCACCACTCGGGGAGAACTCCGTGGGCTCACTTGGTTCAGGACTTCTCGCGTGGGGCATCTTCGGGTCGATCATTCGGAGGATCCAGGCCGTCATCGGCAGCAGCTCGCCAGAGAAGGATGTCCGGTAGCCGGACCTTCTCGGGGCGATTAAGGAAGGGCCAGGACACCAGCCAGCTGCCGAGGTTTCTCGGTCTGGGTCAGTAGCCGAACCTCTTGAGGGCTGGTTTCTCCTTGCGGAACATTGCCGACGTCGTCACCGCATGGTTGCTGGGGCTAATCAGCGAAACGTCGATCGGTTGCCCGCATGGATCAACTTGACCGTCTGCGCTGCCCTACCGTGGTTTTATGAACGAACAAAGTGTCCCGGTCGATGACGCGACGATGCAGCGCTGGACGGAGCTCGCGCTCAGCATACGCACGGCGGTACACACTGTTGCGAACGTAGCGATTCCCCTGAAGGGGAGCGCCTTCGCGATGGTCGATGACCTCTTTCCGGCCGAATCTGTCAGTCAATGGGCACGCGAGGGATTGCGGTCGTCGGTAGACCACTTGATCATGTGGGCGAACCACGCGGTTCCTCTGCAACTGTTTGACGGACAGGTCGTCACGCACCAGGGCTTCCGGTGGTCGTTTACGTTGATGCGCTCAGCCATAGAGGGCGCCTCGCAGTCTCTGTGGTTAAGCCGGTCGCCTGATCCGGGCGTCTGCCTCGCGCGGTTGATCAGGATGGTCCGACATGACTTGCGTGAGGAACGCCTGGCGTGCATTGCCTTAGGGAGAAATGTCACCCTGATTGAGGAACGGGCAACTCGTCATGAGACCGCTGCGCAAAGCCTCACTGGCCACGGTACGGCAGTTTCAAGCCTGCCGAGCATGATCGATCTCGTGAGGCTGGCAGCTGAAGCCGCATCGCTAGATCCTGCTCAACAAGAGGCAAACTGGCGCATTTGTAGCGCCGCCGCGCACGGAAAGGACTGGGCGATCCGCGAGCTTCAAGTGCTCGGTAATCCTGTCGAATGGCGGCCAGGGCAGTTCCATCTGAGCGGCCATCCCGATCCACAGAAGCTCACACGCATTCTTGAAGACGCGGTCACGCTCCTCTCTGCGGGCGTAATCGAGTATTTGGTCAAGTCAGGCGTAAATCCAATTAAAGAGTCTCGAAGATCGATGCTGAAGGCGGCTAGAGAGACGCCGCAGAAAGACGGAGGGATTCACGTCGAGTATGTCGCTCTTCGGTTCGAGACGGATAACATCTAGCGTGCGGGGTCCGAGGACGGTCGCCATTCGGAACCTTGTGCGGGCAGGTCTGGCGCTGGGTCGCGCTAGGTGGGGCGGATCATCGATTTAAGAGTGACGAGTCCTGCCGGCAGGTCGCGGTGCCACGCTTCAATCTCGGCCGTGATCGCCCGTGGTGTCGCGACGATGTGGTCGACACCGTCGTCGTTGATTTGGTCGATGAGAGTTGAGATCGCCCAGAGCTCGACCTGGTGGACGAGGTGTTCGCCAGCATCGCGGTACTGCCTTCGGGTCCACGGTGACGGAATCAGGGTGAGGAGATCGCCGTGTAGCTCGGTGAGAGACTCCCGTACTACATCGGGGTCCGGTGCGGAGATGACTACTCTCCAGGTTTTGTCAGGGGCGCTCAGATAGCGGAGACTGACGATCGCACCGCTGGCAAGCAAGGCTCCTTCGACTGCGCGTGAGCGTTCGTCTTATCGCGGTGGTGTCCGATCGCCCGGTGCGGTGTTGGCCGGTTCGACCGTGAAGCCGTCATCGAACTCGGGGGCGCTGAACGCTTCGACGGTGAACTTCCTCCCGTCCCAGCCACCTGACATTGACACCCACGAGTCCGGTTGCTGACCGGCGACTCCTCGGCTGAGAACGAGGGGGATGCCGAAGGTGCGGATCTCGTGCTCCGAGGCATCGGTGGGCGGTCTATCGTGTGTGAATCGAGGGATCAGATGGAAGGCTCCGTCGAAGTTGATGAGCCAACCGGTCGCCGTGTGTGTCAACATCTGAGTCCTTGCCTAGTTGATGAGTGCACCTGCGGAAGCCCGGCTGGCTGAGCCATCTTCCTTCAGGATCCTCCTTCCGACCGAAGATACGCCCACTGAGGTCAGGCCGGTCTCTTCGTCAAGGTGGCGATGTTGACGTGCCGGGGTCGTTCGCTGACAACCGATCATCTCGGAGAGGGCGCTGGCCAAGTTCGCCTCAGAGGAACCCTGAACGGTTGGTCTAACTGTTTCCAATGGCGGTTCAGGCAGAATGATCGCATGTCGAGAAACGAGCCTCCGTTGCGCTCGGTGAGCCAGGATCCCGACGCGCCCTTTCTGCCTCGGGATGTGTGGCCCGCGACGCTTGCCCCGATCTCGCAGCTCCTCGATGATGGTCTCGAACTGGGTCCAGTGACTGTATTCGTCGGCGACAACGGAGTCGGCAAATCGACTCTCGTTGAGGCCATCGCAGGTGCCTACGGCATGGGACCGGAAGGAGGATCGACCGGCTCCAGACACACCACTCGCAGGTCCGAGTCCACCCTCGCCGACCACCTGCGGTTGAACCGTGGTCTCGGCGCTGGCCGGGGCGGCTTCTTTCTCCGCGCGGAAACGATGCACGGGTTCTTCACCTATCTGGAGGACAACCCCGGCGGAAACGACCCCGTGTTCCACGAGCGCTCGCATGGCGAGTCGTTCCTCGACCTTGTGGCTGCCCGGTCTCGTTACCCGGGCTTGTGGATCCTTGATGAACCTGAATCAGCGCTCTCGTTCACCGGATCGCTTGCTCTGCTCAGCGATCTCCGGGGCATTGTTGCCGCTGGTGGGTCTCAGGTGATCCTGTCCACTCATTCACCGATTCTGGCGTCAATACCCGGTGCGGAGATCTATGAGGTCGGGCCATGGGGATACCGTCGCTGCGTCTGGGAGGATCTCGACCTGGTTCGGAATTGGCGATCGTTCCTGGACGATCCGGAACGGTATTTCAGGCACTTTCGCTGAGTTTGACGCATGCAACACTCGTCGTCACGCCGCGGCTGGGTTCACTGTCCTCACGCGGGAAAGTACGGCGGACCTCCATGGATGCGCACCAATTCGCCGCGGTTCCAAAGTTTCGGGGGAGTGGCAGTCGGGAACCTCTCTTGCACCTTGTCAACGCTGAATTGGCTCTCACCGGGGGCCGAGTTCGTCACCGACATGGCCAAGCCCACCGTGCCGTTTAGCGCGGTGTTTTGGTACCATCGACGGCTACCACGTGCGCCTAGACTTTCTCACCGAACCCGCGACCGGCATGAGCGCGGTGCTCTTGGTAAGCAAGTCGGAGGTTTTACCTGACCGGGGCGCAGCTCCAACATTTGAGGCCGCTATGAAGCAGTATTCGTGGATTGCGGCCCTCGACGCACTCACGCTGGATGAGTCGCCGTAACGGGTCCATAGGTTAAAAGTCAGGCGCGGTAGGCGACGCCGCGGGCCCCGCGCGGGTGAACTGTAGTCTTCGCCTATGGCGACACTTAAATACCCACAGCTGAGAAATCTCGATTTCGGGCGGCTCAGCGCTTCAGAAGAGGCCCGAGTTTCGCCCGACCTCCTCCTTTCGGGGTACCACGATTTTCAACAGGCCGCATACAGAATTGCTCGTGGGACCGCATGGGTCGTCGTGGGTCCGAAAGGTGCGGGAAAAACTGCCTCGATAGAGCATCTAGACCTCATGTGGCGCACCGATGAGATGAAATTTCTCGAAAAGTGGGACTTGGCTTCCTTCCCAGTGGCAGACGTTACTGGGCTACAAATTGGCACGCAACCTGGCCCCTCCAGCACCCGAGCAGCCTGGGAATTTCTGATTCTTCTTCGAATATTCGAGTCTTTGGTTGGCGATATGGGTATCACTTTCCAGGGGAATGTGGTTCAGCTGACCAAAGATCTTACGGCCGCTGGCCTTATACAAGGCCCAGATCTTCGAACCAAATTCTTCGACTGGTCGCAAACAACAGTCAAATTCAATGTGGGATTCGTAGGGGTCGATTCAGGTAGGGAGTCGGGCGCTACGGCTATTCAGATAGTCGAGATACTGCGGGCAGCGATTTCGTCTACGGTGACCGATTCCCGCCATGTTCTCGCCATTGATGGGTTGGACGGCTTCTTCGCTCAATCAAACCAACAGTTAGACGCCCTGGCGGCTCTCGTAGAAGCAGCTGCTGGCGTCAATGCATTCCTGGAAGGCACCAAGACACGAAGTTCGGTGCTTCTCGCAATTCGGTCGGATATGTTCTCTCAATTACCGAGCACTGACTCGGCCAAACTCGGTGACCACATGGTGGAGCTTGACTGGTCGAGAGGGGGCACCGGTCACGGCAACGAGCTGTGGAGTCTTGTGAACGCTAAAGCGCAGGCATCGGTGCATCCCTCGTTCGAAGGCCGCCCGCTGAAAGATGTACGCACTGCCTACTTCGCAAATCCGATAGGCATCGGGCCGCACTCCTCGATCCCCGCATATTTTCTTTCTCACACGAGACTGCTTCCGCGTGATCTCGTTGCCCTCATGACGGAAGTCAAGGGCGTTCACGGGGGAAGCAGCCAACTTACCGAGGCAAATGCCCGGGAGTCGGTCCGCCGATACAGCGAAACATACTTCATACGTGAGGTGAGCAATGGCCTAGCACGGGTATTGCCAGGGGCCAGTGCGACCAAGGTCGCGGCATTCATCGAATCCCTCACAACCCTCCAATCGCGCTATTTCCAAGCCACGGATCTCAATGAGGAATTGGCGGGAATGCTCGATAAGACCGAACTCCGAGCGCTACTCAAGCAGCTGTACACAATCGGCGCATTGGGCGTGAACACCACCGTCAACGGGACCCGCCATGTCAACTTCATCTACCGGAGAACGGCAGGTGGCGGGTTCTCATTTCTTCGGGAGTACACACTTCATAATTCGCTGGTGGTTGCATGGAACTTGCATTGGTGACTTCAGGACTGGTTGCCACAACCCCGATGAACTCTGCCCGATAGGGGGACGCCCAAGGGTCGGGCCCACTGCCCCTGGGAACAGCGTGCGTTCCAAATGAAGGGTGGGGGCCTAATTCCCGTTATGCCCGCCTAAGCCTCGATCCACCGGTCGAGTTGAGGAGTTAGCGGCGCGTTAAACAGAGAATGCCCTTTTGATCAGGAAAAATAAGGCTTACCACGGCGTTTATTCACCACATCAAGAGGACATCTCGTAGATGCAACTGTTCCATAGATCCACGTCCCTGTCAGCGATCTTCGACGACACCAATCTCGTGTCGGCTGCCGGGCTCATTCCGGCGATGGCCTTGGCGGTCTCGACGGGTCTGGCCGAGCTGGCTAATCGGTGGTTGACGTTGCCCGGCTACTTCGGTGCGAACGCCGGGTTAAAGGTCACCGCTTTGGTCGCGGGGATGCTCGCCGGCGCCGATTCCATCGACGATATGGCCCTGCTCCGGCACGGCGGGATGAAGAAACTCTTCGTCGGCACCTACGCACCCTCCACTCTGGGCTCGTTCCTGCGTGCGTTCACTTTCGGCCACGTCCGCCAGCTCGACGCAGTCGCCAGGCGGTGGCTGGTCAACGTCGCCCAGGTCGCACCGATCGTGGCCGGGATCGATGACTACGCCCTGGTCGATATCGACGACACCATCAAAGAAGTCCACGGTTACAAGAAACAGGGCTCCGGCTACGGATACTCCAAAGTGCGCGGGCTGAACGCGTTGATCGGAATCGTCTCGACGACATCTGCCGCGCCGGTCATCATCGGCGCCCGGCTCCGGAAAGGCGCCGCCGGGTCCCCGCGCGGGGCGGGGAAGTTCGTGGCCGATGTCCTGGCGACCGTGACACGGTTGCGATCCGCGACCGCGGGCGGGCTGGTGCTTCTCCGCGCCGATAGTGCGTTCTATGGCCACGCTGTGGTCTCCGCCGCGCACCGGGCCGGCGCGAGAGTCTCCATCACCGCCCGCATGGATCCGGCTGTGAAACGCGCCATCGCCACGATCCCTGACGATGCTTGGACGAAAATTGATTACACCGACGCGATCCGGGACGAGACCACCGGCACCTGGATTTCCTCCGCCGAGGTCGCCGAGGTGCCGTTCACCGCGTTCAGCTCGAGGAAGATCAGCGAACGCATCACGGGACGCTTGGTCGTGCGGCGGATCCCGGAACTGAACCCGTTCGAAGGCGCCGGACAACCCACCCTCTTCGACACGCACCGGTTCCACGCGTTCTTCACCACCAGCACCCTGGACACCGTCACCGCAGACAAAACCCACCGGCAACACGCGATCATCGAGCAGGTCAACGCCGACCTCAAAGACAGTGCGCTGGCGCACCTGCCCTCCGGGAAATTCACCGCCAACGCCGCCTGGCTGGTGCTGGCCACGATCGCGTTCAACCTCGCCCGCGCCGCCGGCACCATCGCCGGCAGCACCCTCGGCAAGGCACGCACCGAAACCATCCGCCGCAAACTGATTCAGATTCCGGCCCGTATCTCGACCTCGGCCCGGAAACACGTCCTGCATCTCCCGGCCAGCTGGCCCTGGGAAACCGGATGGACAGCCCTGTTCGCGGCGGCCTGCGGCCCGCCACGAACAGCCACCATCTGACCACCCAGCCCCACGGCGCAACCAAACCAGGAACACCACCGGCAGCAGGGCCGGCCGCACCGCCATGCCCACCACCAGAAACCTCAGATCAAACGCCGGTGACCCGGATCAGCCTGGCTGACCGGTGGATCGAGGCTAAGAAATGGAGCAGTCAGCGTGGGCCAACCGGGCACTTCACACGAGCGACCATGATGCTCGGAGGCGAGATTCACAGCAACTTGTTGATTCGCGTGTGGACTGGTTAGGAGTCGGTCTCCTCGATCGACATAAACGAGTTCTTGGATCAGGGAGATTCGGCGCGTGCATAGAAAGCCGCCTCGGCCGCGCGCCGCCTGGCAACGTCATCAACAACGAACTGCACGAAGTCTGCGTCGCGATCGCTGATGTCGATGTCATCGACAGCATCCGCCGACGGCTCTCCCGGCCACGAAGTCTGACGTGTAGGCCGGTCCCGCTCCAGGCGGGTCCCCGATATAGCGACCCAGTCGTGCAGTCGTTGGCGGGCATCCGCAAAGTCTCGGTGCCATCCGAATGGGGCCGAGCCGTGCTGGTCGGGGTCGTATGCGCACAGCCAGTGCAGGTGCAGTGCGGAGAGTTCCCAGACGAGTTCGGGGTGGCGATGCCAGAAGGGCGGCACGACGGATGCCGGGAGCCCGTAGGTCCGTCGTAGCCAGTTCACCCACCGGTTGAGTTCGATCCACTCTGTTTCGGCGTCGTCTGCGCTGAGGAGATTCCAGTTGATGGGATGCGGAGGCTCTGTTGAGAGTGGCCCGTCGAGTTCGTCTTCGCCGAATGAGGCACTCTGGTCGCCGGACGCCCAGCCGACCAGGGACGCTGCCATCGTTGTCCTCACATTCCGAGCACGGCTGAGCCAGCGCGAGCATGCTCCGCCTCGAGCAAAACTGCCTTCTGGGCGGCTAGCGCATCCCGTTCGGTGCCTGCAACTGAGCGGCGGGTTCGGTCGACGTCGTAGTTCGTGCGTGCGAGGTCGTGGCCGATCTTCTTTGCGACGAATTCTTCGCGATTGACGACCTCGCCGTCGCGCTCAAACTGAAAGTTGCGGACATAGCCCTCGGCGACGAAGCTGTCGCCCTTTGCAAACCGTGTCAGTGCCCGTTCGGCGGTGGCGCGGTAGGCGACGAGGTCGTGGAAACTTGGCTCGAGAACCGTGAAGCTGCCGCTGTCTTCGCGACGGAAGTGCGGCTGGCCGACGCGCACGTAAAAGCGGGTTTCACCGTTCTCGGTCACCGACTGCTGCGGATCCGACGCAATGAAGCCGGACAGTGATTGCTGGGTGTGAAGTGTCATGGGACTCAACCTCCTGTGATCTAGGCGGACCGTCGTGATCCGCGTTCACTAGGAGGTGCGCCGCGAGCTCCGCGTATGACTCGGCGTGTCTGGAGTTGGTATTCAAGTAGGTCGGAGTAGGTGGCACTACGGGGTCCAATGGAGGGTGGAACATGACCTTGGTGACCTTGGTGACCTTGGTGACCTTGGTGACCTTGGTGACCTTGGTGACTTGGTGACTTGGTGCGGCAGTAGAGCGCTGCTCATATTTTGTATTGCTGTGGAAAGTGTTTCAAAGCTTGAAGATTCTCGGCACGACCGCCATAAGACCGAGGCAATGCCGTTCTCCCCAAGGAGAGTGGGAGGAACACTTAGAGAGCACCATGGCGGGCGCGGCGGCTGGAGCCTTCAAAACTTCATGGGCCTCAAAGACCAGTTCCCAACACCCTACGAGAGCCTGGCTGCAGCAGGGGGCGTCTCAGCATTCATTTCACCGTTTGGGGTGAAAACTCATCCCAGGGCCGGAGGCCCGGGGTTCGATACCCTAGATATTGCAGACTTTCAAGCAAAGACGAATAGTCCCTGTCTGCGAATTGGGGACGACGATGGCCAGCATGAAGGAATTGAAGATGGCGGCACTGAGAGAGCTAACGAAGACCAACCTGGATAAGCAGGGATTTGGAGGCCTCGATGATGACGCCAAGTCTTGTTACGCAGGGCCCCTACGATTCACACCAGCAGTGGGCACTGCCTTAATCGTTCTCGGATTAGTTTTACAGTCTCCTGTTTTCCTTGCAGTGGGAGCAATCGTTCCTCTCACCGGCGCACTGTTCCCCCGTGGCATGATTCTTGATCTGGTCTACAATCTGGGCGTTCGCCATATGTTTCGTGCTCCGGCGCTTCCTCCCACGCCTGGTCCACGACGGTTTTCCTACCTGCTGTCCACCGTGCTACTTATAGGTGCGGCCCTGTCCTTCTATTACGGATTATCAGCGCTGGGAATCGTGCTGGGCGGAATGGTCGCTCTCGGCGGCACGATCCTCTCCACGACCCATTGGTGTCTGGGATCGTGGATCTACAGACTGATCTTCCCTCACGCAGCGGCAAGGTGAAAAGGGCGGGTCCACGCCGCAGCACCACAGCTCGGTTGGATTGCCTCATAAGGAACCGCGTGGAACAGCGATTGCTACCCGTTGCCCGTGAACCCAAGAAAGCTCTTCGTCGACCACGTGGGCGAGCCACACGAGGATTGCGTGGCCTGCGCGGCGTCATCCTCTCAGACACGGCCCTCCTCGACACGACGCGGCTGGGGAGCTTCTACTGAAGGGGCCGTCCCACTTGCCTCGCCGGGGATAATTCGAAGTTAGGCGCGTCTAGTACGCCTGACCGCAATAGCGTCCGGAACCTCACGCCCTCCGTTTCCACATCTGGATGACGTTGTCCGCGGCCTCTGTTGCGACCACAACCCGCTCTCTCTCCCGCTCCGTGGCCTGGCGCGCCCGGACCTTCCCTGCCACGTCTAGCAGGTCCCACATCTGCTCGCCGGTCACTGAGACCCCGCGGGCGCCGGTGCGTCGGGTGCGGCCGCGGATGAGGGCGTAGTGGGTGCGGAATACGGGGGCCCCGATCGCAGCCTGTGCGTCGTGGAAGAACACCACGTTGGATACCGGCCCGCTGCCGTCGTCAAGGGAGAGGAAGACGACGCGTTTGCCGCTTCGCATAGGTGGTGTGTGGGTGGCGCGGCGGACCCCAGCGACCAGGACTACGGTGCCGCCCGGTAGGTTGACGAGTTCTGAGGCGGGCGTGACCCCGAGTTCCTTGAAGAGGGGGTAGAACCGGGTCATTTGGTGCTGGCTGACGGCGAGGCCGAGGTCTCGGAGTTCTACGTCTGTGTGGGTGCGGCCGCGGAGGTCGAGGGCGGTGACTGCCCGGTAGAAGTCGGGAAGTGGGAGTTCGATGTCGAATGCGAGTTGGTCGGGGCCGACGGGGAGGGCCTTACCGCCGAGGCCTTGGATGTGGGCGAGGAGGTCGCCGCGTCGGGCCCGGTCGTAGCCGATGAACGAGTCCAGGGCGCCGACCCGGGCCAGGGCTTCGAACGTGCGCCGGCGTGGCCGCACCCGGTCGCGGAAGTCTTGGAGTGACGAGAACGGTTGATGCTCTGCGATGCGCTGCCGCTCTTGCGCGCTGGATCCGGCGAGTTCGGGCAGGGCGAGGCGGATGGCGAGCTGCCCGTCGCCCAGCTTCTCTACGCGGTAGTCCAGCGCGGATTTCTGGACGTCGAGGCCGAGGACGGGGACGCCCAGGTTGCGGGCTTCGGCGACGATCAGGTCTTTGGGCCACATGCCGGGGTCGTGGGTGAGGGGCCCGGCGAAGAACGTCGCCGGGTGGTGCGTTTTCAGCCAGGCGCTCTCGTAGGTGGTCCGGGCGAACGCGGCCCCGTGGGCTTTGGCGAAGCCGAAACTGCCGAACCCGGACAGCACCTTCCACGCCCGGTCGACGACGGGCGCCGGGAACCCGCGGGTGGCCGCCTGCTTGCGCACGTACGCTTCGATCTCGGCGAGGTCGCCGGATTTTCCGAGGTGCCGGCGGAACACATCGGCTTTGCCCATCCCGCAGCCGGTTAGCTCGTCGAACAGACGCATCACCTGCTCGTGGAAGACAACAACACCGTTGGTTTCGGCCAGGAACGGTTTGAACCGCGGATGCATGTGGTCGGGTGCAACTTCCCCGTGCCGCGCCTTTAGATATTGCAGGGGCATGTTTGCTTGCATGGGGCCGGGGCGGAACAGGCTGATCTCCACGGTCAGGTCGTTGAACACTTCCGGTTGCAGCTTCCCGATCAGCTCCATCTGGCCGGGGGACTCGAGTTGGAGGACGCCGAGGGTGCGGGTGGTGCGGAGCATCTCGTAGGTGGGTTCGTCGTCGAGGGGGACCCGGTCCAGATCGATGGTCTCCCCGGTGAGTCGCCGGTGCTCCTCGATCGCGTACGCCATCGCCGATTGCATCCGGACGCCGAGGATGTCGAGCTTGATCAGACCCATCGGGTCCATGTCGTGTTTGTCGTACTGGGACATCGGAAGCCCCATCCCGGAGCGTTGCACGGGCGTCCGGTCCA
>NZ_SOFT01000040.1:0-3679 GCF_004402645.1 Cryobacterium sp. TMT2-42-4 | reverse complement strand
GCTGCGACCCGAAGATCCTCGCCACCCCCGACACAGCCTGGATCAACAAGCCAACCGAAGCTCAAAACGTGGAGCCGAAACTAGCCGCCTAAACTCACGCTGGCCTCATTCACCTTGACAAATTCCGTTGTCCCAGGTCCCGTCGGCACTGTAGCGGCGGTGGCGTTTCCAGACCGTCTGCCACGGCCCGAAGTGCGGCGGCAGATCCCGCCACTGGATGCCGGCCCGATACCGGTAGATGATCCCCTCCGTCATAAGACGGTGATCCTTGAACGGACGGCCCAACTTCCCCGCCGATTCAGGCATCAACGGGGCAATCTGCTTCCACTGGGCATCCGACAACACGGCGTAACGAGGGCTCACTCCTCTGGCGAGTAGCCCGAGTTGGTAGCGCTAGTCCAGGCACCTGGTGTGTTATCTCGTGACTTCGTGGACACTAAATCTCATCACTTCGCGGACGCTGGGTCTCATGGCTTCGTGTGTCCTGTCTCAACGCATCGTGGACACACGATCTCATGACATCGTGTGTCCACGAAGTCACGAGATAACACACCAACTCGCCGGACTACCGCTACCACCAAGCGCTACTCGCCAACTCCTCCATCCTGCCGATGAACAGCCCATCATTGGGAGACACGCCCTAGCGGTCACGGTCCAGGTGAAGCCGGTTCCCCAATTCGGAACCGGCGACGTCGATACCTCCCGAGACCGGGGCATCATCCCCAGCCGTCGCCGGTTCCACCTTTCTGAAGCCAACTCAGCCGTAGGTGGCTCCGCCCGGGCGCTCAGCCGCAGCTCAGCCGGTGCTATCGAGAATCAGGCGCGCCGCTTCCGTTGGTTGGTCCCAGTGCGGGAAGTGACCGCAGTTTTCGAACCAGTGCAGCGTTGCATCCGGGAACAGCTCCGTGGCCCGCGCCGCCTCACTGGGAACGGTGACCTTGTCCTTCCGCCCCCATCCAATGACCACTTTGCCCTTGAGTGAACCGGCCGGTGCGCCTTCCTGGCGGGGTCCGTGAATCAGCGCGTTGAGAGCCGGGTCCAGGCTGGTCGATGTCTTGAACCCGCGAAGCTCGTGCAGGACCAGATCCTGTGGCAGCTTCCAGGGGTGGGCGGAGAACTGTGCCATCAGGGCCGTGCGACCCACAGGGTTGCCCGTGAGGAAGGGGAGCGCCGGTTGGATGCGGCGCACCAGTGCGACGGATGCCTTGATGCTTGCACCAAAGATCGCTGCCTGGCGGTCATTCCAGAATCCACCAGGGTCCAGTGCGACCGTGGTGCCAGCGTGCCCGCGGCGTGCCATTTCCATTACCATCCGGGCGCCCATGGAGCTGCCTACCAGATCAAGGTCACCCAGTTCCGCGTCGCGGATAAAGGCTTCGACGGAATCGGTCAGCGTGGCAATGGTGGTTTCGCCGGTCAGCGGCGCGGATTCGCCGCAACCGGGGAGGTCGACGGCGATGACATCACGTTCAGCGGCCAGCGCCGGGATTACCGGGTTCCAGTTGCCAATACTGGAACCGACCCCATGGATCAGCAGGAGTGGCTTACCGGAGCCTTGCCGAGTTGAGTGCAACATGACTTCACTGTAGGGGCAGTGCAACATATCTGGCCAGAGGCCCGACGGCACAGCGATACGCCGTTAGGCAGCGCATCCAACATGTCTTGGATCAAACACATCTCAGGTCGAACACGCCTCAGGCAGGGGCGAAGAGTTCCAGCGCCACGTTGTCGGGGTCCCGGAATTCCAGGATGTAACCGGCTCTTCATAATTGAGGGTGTAGTTGGAGCCTGAATCCTCCGGTTTCCAGGAGTGAGCGGGCGACATAGTTGGCGAGGTTGCGGAATCTCAGGGCTGATCCGCGGAGGTGTTCGAGGCGGCATTGGATCGCCTCGGTGGGCCCGTTGGAGGTGCCGGGCCGGTCGAAGTGCGCCAAGACGTCTGCGGCTCGTTTCTTGAGGGTGCGTCCGAGGGTGACGAGCTCGGTGAGGGCGGCCGGGACGCCGTGGCTGACCGATTCGATGAGCTTCTCCGCCAGACGCACGACGTCGTTGAGCCGGCTCGTGCGGTGCTGGTGTGTCGAGTGGCTCGCCGGTCACTGACACTCCGCGGGCGCCGGTGCGCCGGGTTCGGCCGCGGATCAGCGCGTGGTGGGTACGGAACACGGGTGCCCCGATCTGAGCTTGCGCGTCGTGGAAGAACACCACGTTGGATACCGGCCCGCTGCCGTCGTCCAGTGAGAGAAAGACGACACGTTTGCCGCTACGCATCGGGGGAGTGTGCGTGGCCCGGCGGACCCCGGCGACGAGGACTTCAGTGCCGCCGGGCAGGTTCACGAGCTCCGACGCGGGAGTGACCCCGAGTTCCTTGAAGAGGGGGTAGAACCGGGTCATTTGGTGCTGGCTGACGGCGAGGCCGAGGTCTCGAAGTTCCACGTCTGTTTGGGTGCGGCCGCGGAGATCGAGGGCGGTAACAGACCGGTAGAAGTCGGGCAGTGGCAGTTCGATATCGAAGGCGAGCTGGTCGGGGCCGACGGGTAGGGCCTTGCCGCCGAGGCTCTGGATGTGGGCGAGGAGGTCGCCGCGGCGGGCGCGGTCGTAGCCGATGAACGAGTCGAGGGCGCCGACCCGGGCCAGGGCTTCGAACGTGCGCCGGCGCGGCCGCACCCGGTCCCGGAAGTCCTGCAGGGACGAGAACGGTTGATGCTCGGCGATCCGCTGCCGCTCGAGCGCACTGGAGCCGGCGAGTTCGGGCAGGGCGAGGCGGATAGCGAGCTGCCCGTCGCCCAGCTGCTCCACCCGGTAGTCCAGTGCGGACTTCTGGACGTCGAGGCCGAGGACGGTGACACCAAGGTTGCGGGCTTCGGCAATGATCAGGTCCTTGGGCCACATGCCGGGGTCGTGGGTGAGGAGCCCGGCGAAGAACGTGGCCGGGTGGTGCGTTTTCAACCAGGCGCTCTCGTACGTGGTCCGGGCGAACGCGGCCCCGTGTGCCTTGGCGAACCCGAAACTGCCGAACCCGGACAGCACCTTCCAGNGGACAGCACCTTCCAGGCCCGGTCGACGACGGGCGCCGGGAACCCGCGGGTGGCCGCCTGCTTGCGCACGTACGCTTCGATCTCGGCGAGGTCGCCGGATTTTCCGAGGTGCCGGCGGAACACATCGGCTTTGCCCATCCCGCAGCCGGTTAGCTCGTCGAACAGCCGCATCACCTGCTCGTGGAAGACAACAACACCGTTGGTTTCGGCCAGGAACGGTTTGAACCGCGGATGCATGTGGTCGGGTGCAACTTCCCCGTGCCGCGCCTTCAGATACTGCAGGGGCATGTTCGCCTGCATGGGGCCGGGGCGGAACAGGCTGATCTCCACGGTCAGGTCGTTGAACACTTCCGGTTGCAGCTTCCCGATCAGCTCCATCTGTCCGGGGGACTCGAGTTGGAGGACGCCGAGGGTGCGGGTGGTGCGGAGCATCTCGTAGGTGGGTTCGTCGTCGAGGGGGACCCGGTCCAGATCGATGGTCTCCCCGGTGAGTCGCCGGTGCTCCTCGATCGCGTAAGCCATCGCCGATTGCATCCGGACGCCGAGGATGTCGAGCTTGATCAGACCCATCGGGTCCATGTCGTGTTTGTCGTACTGGGACATCGGAAGCCCCATCCCGGAGCGTTGCACGGGCGTCCGGTCCA
>NZ_SOFT01000016.1:0-113613 GCF_004402645.1 Cryobacterium sp. TMT2-42-4 | reverse complement strand
GCCACCATGAACAACCCCATCGAAGTCCTCGACGAGGCGGTGATACTCCCCGAACTCGCCGCCGCCTAAACTGGAACCACTGACCCGCACGGTGTCGAGAAACTCCACCACTCCGCGGGACGTGACCGTTCGTGGATTCCACACCGGGCGACTTCTCGGCCATTGTGACAAGCTGGCACGACCAACCGCACATGGCTTCCCACATCCGAAAGGTGAGAAACGCAGCTGATGTTTCGGAACGGCACCTGTTCTTGGTGCCGCTCGATGAAGTGTTGCCAGCGCGGTTCTTCACCGATGACTTCGAACCCCCTGTACGCCCGCCGCATGGGTTCGAAGAGGTGGACGCGTTATGGGTCTGGTCCAACTATTGGCATCGCTCCCTCGTGTTCCAGGATCAATCATGGCGCTGGCTCGAATTCCCCGGCACCCCGTCCAAGACTGCGCGATGAGGGTTCGGCCTCCGGGTAGGTCCGGAGCTGGAGTGGGAGGATCGAACGGTGCGACGTCTTTCCAGTCTCGAGGACCACTTCCGGATCACTGAGATCGAGCGAGCCTCCGGCGAGTTGTTCCGCAACATCAACATGCCGATAGTCGCCGATGATCAACCGATCAGCAGGCAGGATTTCCAGCGCTTCGTCACCGACCACGGAGCGTTTGTGTGGCTGGTCGACGGTGTGATCGTCGCCTACCTGCTACTCGAGCAGGTGGACGGCGCTGCCCACATCGAGCAGATCACGGTCCACCCGAAGCATGCGCGCCAGGGCATCGGAGCGCATCTGATTCTTGCGGCTGACTCTTGGGCTTGGGAACGTGGACTCCCCACTGTGACGCTGACCACGTTCCGAGACGTTCCGTGGAACGCGCCATACTACGAGCGCCTCGGCTTCCGTGCTTTCTTGCCACGTGTCTGGGGACCGGCGATGGGCGCTCGAATGGATACAGAAGCTGCGCGGGGGCTCGAAGCCTGGCCGCGCGTGGCGATGATTCGCCCCGTGGTCAAACTCAGCACAGCAGAAGCCGAGGTTCACGAAGAATCGCCGGCAAAGCGTTCGTCCATTGCCTAGGTAGAACCCGAGTGTTTGAGGCTGGACGTCACGCGCAATGACTGCAACACTCGAGACATGTTCCTTCGATAAGCGCGCAAATCCATGTCGACAAATCGACCTAGCCACTTGTCTGAATTGAGGAACACTGTCATGACCTTGCATATCCGCGATGCTTCAACTGAGGACATCGATTTTCTCGCTGCGATGCTGTTAGAAGCAGTTAACTGGCGCCAGGACCGGCAGACTGCGACTCTGCAATCGATCATGAATACCCCCGACCTGTGGCACTACCTCTCCGATTGGAAACGGAGCTCAGACTTCGGTTTCCTTGCACACGAGGCGGACGAGCCGGTCGGTGCCGCGTGGGCGAGGTTTATGACCTCCGAAGATCCCGGATATGGATTCGTTGACCAGGACATCCCCGAGCTGGGCATGGGCGTAGTGAGCACTCATCGGGGCCAGGGCGTGGGCCGCGTTCTTCTTGAGCGGACCATACGTGCCTCAGCGGATCGTGGCCTCCGGGGACTGAGTTTGAGTGTCGAGGATGAAAACGAGCGGGCCCGCGCTCTGTATGTGAGCAACGGATTCGTGGTCGCGGGACGGGCCGGCAATTCGGACACGATGGTCTTAAGGTTTTGACCCGCTGAAGGTTGGTCAACAGGAGCAGTCGTCGTGTTCGACGGCTGCTCGCCGGAGAGGGCTGACCAGAACGAGCCCGACCGGGCGGTGTTCCACCTGAAGTCAGGACGAGGGCAACCCGGCCAGACGCAGAACAGCAGCCAGACCAGCCGGGGTCCCCGGCCAGTGCTTCGTGATGGAATCGCTGCACGCGCGCCTGGTCGCGAATCGAAGAGCGATCGCTACGACCAACGCGTCGTCGGCATATCCCAACACCGGGATGAAATCCGGGATGAGGTCGATAGGCGAGATCAGATACACCAACAGCACGCCCAACCAGATCCGGACCCCGACCGGCACGGACCTGTCTGAAGCGAGACGCTTCAGCAGGCGCACGACGTCCGGGGCGAGACGAAGAAGATCCAACAGCGACGCACGACCCGAGTGTTTGCGTTGCTCGAACCACAGCACAAGGACAAGCACCAGCCAGAACAGGACCAGCCCGACGACGACGCCTACAACAACCTGCCACCACTCCGACACGACTACGAATCCTCAGGGACTGCGCCGGCGTTCGGATTGGTGGAAATCCTCATGACACTATTCTCCCAGAGGATGACCGCAACAGCTGGAGGTGGGTCCCGGTTAGGTTACCCGCGACACCCCGCTTCGCCCGAAGTGGGTCCGGCTTAGATTGCCCTGGTGGGTTCGACTTGGGTTGACATAGCCAGCATCAATTCGTCAGGATTCGCGGCGCTCAATTCGAATAACTTCTCCGACACGCCATTCGTCAACACCACCAACCCCGCCATGGGTGGTCCAAATCAGCGGTTGGCCTACCTTGCACAAGAGGCTCCTCAGTGCGCTTGGCCCGATCTGTGGCAGTCCATGCCTTGAGCGGGTGAGGGGTGTCCACTCACCGTGGATCATGCATCTCTCCGGTGTCAGAACGATCGTTGCGATGTCACCCATTGACGTGGTCACACGCCAAGTACCGAACTGGCCTGGGCCAACGATCTCGTCGACAGTCATTTGGTGTGCTCCCCGGCTTGGCGGTCACACGGACGGGTTTCGTTCATTGAAAACTCCTTGCGGTCAGACACCGAGTCGTTGTTCTCGTCGGAACCGTAGATGAGCCGGTCTAGGTGAAGTCTGACCATGAACTCGCTATGGTGCCCTACCGTGCACGAAAGAATGTTCAGTAGCTGAAGCGGTGTGTCTTCACTGCGGAGCCTGACCTGTTCGTCGATTAGTTTCGCAGGGATCTGGGTGAGTGCCCCAGAGCCGAAGTCGATCGTGTGCTGGGTGCAGGATGCGGACGTGTCTACGAAGCTATCGGTGGCGGTGTCCATGAGCGTGAGTGACTCTTTTTTGCTCCATGCCACCGCTGTTCGCTGTGTGCATCGAGGTCCTCCAGCCAGGTCACATCCCCACGCTTGGCGGTGGAAGTCAAACGTCTGAGCGCGAGGCCCGCGTCGCTTGGATGCTAAGCAATACGTTCACTATTTCTGCAACCGAGTCCTGGCGGTGAAGCCACTTCGGGTCTGGCGTATTGATTGCGTCGAGAATTCGGAAGATTTCCTGAGCGAGGTCCAGCGCAGCGTCGCGGTCGTCAGTCTCCATAGCTAGGCTCCCTCCGGAGTTTCTTTCATCGATGGTTCTGGTCGCGATCGCTGTTCCCGAAGCGCGCTGAGCTCCAGCCCAGCTACTACGGCGGCTGGGATGTATCGCCTGAGATCTTTTGGATGCGTTGAATTGTGGAGGTGAGGTTAAAGCGGAAGTCGATTAGATAGTCGCCTGGCATTGTCCAATAGCCTCTTTCGCCCACCCGGCACGTGAAGATTTCTTTCAGCCGTCGTGGGCCGTCGTTGATATTTGCCGGTGCGTTGGCGCCGGGAACACGTGTGACGGTTCCGCGGTCTAGGTCGAATATGTGGCTGCTGTCCCTCGTGTAAACGCGCCACAGGCCCTCTTCTGTCCCAGTCAGCTCAAGCTTTTCAGGGACTTCAGTATCCTTCGCCTGTTCGTTCATCACCTCTCTGTCGGCATCTTCCGAAGAAGGGACACTGTCAGTTTGTCTTGGCATCGTCAGGCAGTCCTTCCAGCCATTCACTCATCTGCTCAACGTGTTCGGGTGTCAGACCGGCTATGGGGCTGGTGGGGATCAGGAGTGACGGTGTCCCTGTTGTCTTTGTCAGGATCTTTTGACCGTGCAAGGACACTTCCTGGTCGTCTATCCAGATGAAGGGAGTTGGTGAGGCTGCTTGGTCTTTGATTAGGCCTCGGCCTTTCCACCAGCCCGAGGCTTCGATGACCGGGCTGAATGGCGGGTCGTAGGGGAGCACTCGGCCGCCCGCCAGGCCTTGGAGTGTCGGCACCAGATGTGACAGCACGAAGTTGTTTTCGTTCCAGGTGGTCAGCCAGACCAGCTCAACATCAAATTTGGTGCGGAGGACATCTAAGGCGAGGATCAGGTCTGGTGCCCAGTGGATGGTGAAGTCGTCGGTGTACCCCCCGGGGTGATGGATCGTCATGGAGGTACTTGTCGCCTCTCCCCAGATGAACTTCGCGTTGCGTGCGTTGAGTACGCCGTCAACGTCTAGATACAGCCGGGCACGCATCAATGCTTCTCCGCTTCAGTCTGGAGGGCCGGAGTTTGATATTTCACGTAACGCTCGATGCGCAGGACTGTTGTCGTTGTGCGAACCGTGTCGATGACCCGGTCAGGGCTGAGCCTGACCCGGAACGTGGCGGGGCGCCCGACTGTGCACGAGAGAACAGCTTGAAGCACAACAGGAGTCCCGTCACAGCGGAGCCTGTTCGGTTCATCGCCGAGCTCTCCTGCTGTCCGGGTCAGCGTTCCGGAGTCGAAGTCGATCGTGTGTTGGGCGGAGGACGCGGATGTGACGACGTAGCAACCGGTGGCGGTGTCCATGAGGGTGAGCAAATCTCTCTGGTCGGTGCCACGGCTGTACGTTCCGTTGCCTTTAGGCACCGAGATCCTCCAGCCACTTCGTGCTCAGATCCCTAAGGTTGAGAACCATCACGTTGCCGACGGCCTGCTCGGCCGCGAGGGAGAAAATGCGTTGCCCGGTGGGCAAAGTCGTCGTGTCCCGAACATGGAAATGGCCGTGGACGAGCGTGTGCGGCTGAACGGCGTTCCAGGCGTCCGTGATCATTCGCGCGCTGCCGGCGGCGTAGGCCAAAGCCGCCTCACTCCACCCTTGGGGGTTACTCGAACGGATTTGCTCGACCATTGGCGTTCCCGGTATCGGGGAGTCATGAGTGATCATGATGTCGGCCCGCCCTCCGGCCTTGATGTGCTCGAGATCGGCGCCGGTGGGTAGTTCCTCAGGCCACCAGTTGCGTCGAGGAGTTCGATATTCGTAATCGATAGACGCGCTTCCGCCGAAGCTTACAAACGAGCGCCCGGCATGTGACCAGCGATGCGCGCGGGGAAGCACAGCGATGCGGGGGCGGACAAAAAAGGGTTCGGGATCCACGATCGTCAGGGCTGAATCCAGGTAGGCCCAGTCTTCGTGGTTGCCTGGCGTGACCGCGATGCCAAGCCCCAGGTCCTCTGCGTAGCCGTTGACGGTATTGAGGAACTTGGTGCCGCTCTTGTCCGGCCAAATCGCGAAGTCGCCGACGTGATAGACCCTGGTGATCCCTGCATCGGAGAGTCGTTTCAGGGCCTGAAATACGCCGTCTGACACGCCGTGCCAGTCGCCGGCGAATGCGACCGTCGTTGAGCCATCGCCTAGTTCCCAGGTGTTCACTGCTCGGCCGTCCACAGTTCGCGGGTCTTCTTGATGGTGATGTGCGCTGGCTCGCTGTCAACCCGATGTCGGCGCCAAATGAGGGAAACGTCCCGGCCCAACACTCGGGAGAAATACCGCCGCAGGATTTCGGCAGACCGGATCGACGCTGCATCCTTGGTTTCTAAGATGAACTCAACGGCTGCGGTGCTTGCGATGTCGGTTCGGTCAGCGACGGCTCCGGTCGCCCACAGTTTGTCTACGCCGCCCCATCGGCAGGCTTCACCGAGGACCTCCAGGTATTTGTCTATTAGGCAGCTGGCCTGGTTCCTCTGACCCGCCGCCGCCTCAAAGACGTTCTCGCTAGATTGCAGGGTCAGGTGGGCTTCGGCGATTTGGCAGTAGGACGTGACCAAGTTCATGTGGACTCGTCGGCACCAGGCGAGGAAGTGTTCGGGCACGGCTGGGTGAGCCTTCTGCCGGACCTGGGTGCTCGGCCCGTCCCAGAACGTCAACGCGCTGACCCCATCGAGGACCGCGTGCAGCTCGATGTACCCCCACTGATCGCAAGAGCACCAGAGGTTCGCGCGATCAGCCTCGACCGGACGGGGCAGCGTGTCTTGGCGTACATCCACGTGGAAGCCACGGCTACCACGTCCATTCGCTTCGATGCGAACCCGCGGGTCGGGGTGCTCTGTCGGGGCCAACACGTTGCTCATGCAGGGACGCTACAGCTTTCAGGTCCCTGAATTTTCCTCTTTGCGCGCGCCGGTAAATTCTTCTCACCCTCCGCGCATGACTCCTCCGACGGCACACACCGTGTGCCACGGAGGAGTTGTAACAGGTGGATATCAACGCGTATCAGACGCTGCTCGACCGCTGCGAAAGACTGGACCAGTCCCCGGACTCGGATCTCTCCGAGGACGATCGGCGCTCGCTCGACTTCTATCGGGCAGAGACTCAGTACACGGAGACCGGACACGTCGACGATGTGTCTGCACCCCTGAAGGTCCGCAAGTGGATCGTCAACGTCGCCAAGCTCGACGAATTCGATGTCCGATACAAGCGCGCGCCGCACAAACGGGCGTACCCGCCTCGAGACAAGGCCGCGCGGGAAGAAACCAGGCTGGCGGAGTGGGTTGACTACCACCGAGGCGCATGGGACACGCTATGCACTTACCAGCGAGAACGCCTGTTATGTATTCCCAGTTTCGAGTTGGACCCGCATGGAAACCAATGGGATGCCCAGATCGAGCGGTACAACGAAGTTGTCGAGCATGTCGGTCGCGCTCCGATCGTGACGAGCGACGAGGAGGAAGAGCGACTCGCCGCTGGGTGGGCTACTCGCGTGCGGAGCAGGATGCGGCATGGAACCCTCCCAAAACACCGAGCCGACGAGGCTGGCACCCTGAAGTACTGGTGGTGGGAGAAGTGAACAAGAGTGCAGTGCACATGGGAATGCACAGGTGACTTGCTGAAGAAGTAGCGAATCTGCGCCACATGAGTCTTAGTTCGTCCTTCGTAACTATTCGGGGCCACGACGAGAATTGGTCGGGTTTCGCCTGCGCCCATAGGGCCAGGTCTGCACCTCGACGTCCTGGAGAGGCGGCGAGCTCCATGACACCGCAGCGGGTGGGTGGGCTCCCTCCATCAGAGAGATAGATTTGGGCGGTACGCACCAAACTGGGGAGACTGCATGACCGCGCTGAGTTTTGATGACCTGCTCACGTCCTATCGAACCCTCTCGGACTCGGAAAGGGTGAAGGGCAGCTACTTCGAGCAGATGACGCGGCAGTATCTCGAGAACGACGGAGTGCAGGCGCCGCAGTACGACCAGGTCTGGCTGTGGAAGGACTGGCCGGACCGCAACGGCAAGCCGGACACTGGCATCGACCTTGTTGCGAATCGTGAAGACGGCGGTGTGACGGCTATTCAGTGCAAGTTCTATGACGAGTCGCACTCGATGCAGAAGAAGGACATCGACTCGTTCATGGCGGCGTCGGGTAAGTCCCCGTTCTCGCACCGCCTGATTGTGAGCACGACAGGCACCTGGTCGGCCAACGCCGAGGAGATGCTTGAGGGGCAACAGATTCCAGTGCAGCGTATTGGCCTGTCGGACTTCCGTTACTCCAATATCGACTGGGCCAGCTACGAGATCACCGACCCCACCACAGCGCCAAAACTGGCCGAACAGAAGCAGTTGCGGGAGCACCAGCACGAAGCACTCAAGCGCACCATGGCAGGCTTCGCCTCGTCCGATCGCGGCAAGCTGATCATGGCCTGCGGCACCGGAAAAACGTTCACGGCGCTGAAGATTGCCGAGCAGTTCGCCCAGAATGAGGGCCACGCCCGAATCCTCTTCATGGTGCCCTCGTTGGCCCTCATGTCGCAGAGCCTCAAGGAATGGTCCGACGAGACCAGCCTGCCCATGCACGCCTATGCGGTCTGCTCAGACAACAAGGTGGGACGGCAGAAGAATGCCGATCTCACCGATGTGTCGATCCATGACCTCCAGATTCCGGCAACGACCAACGGCCAAGCCCTGGTTGCAGCCATGGGCAAGAAGGTGCTCGAAGAAGGCATGACGGTGGTCTTCTCCACCTACCAATCAATCGAGGCCGTCTCGGCGGCACAAAAGGCCGGCCTGCAGGACTTCGATCTCATCATCTGCGACGAGGCACACCGCACCACGGGTGCGACGCTCAACAACACAGACGAGTCCAACTTCGTTAAAGTGCACAGCAACAGCGTAATTGCGGCCAGTAAGCGCCTTTACATGACGGCAACGCCGCGCATCTTCAACGATGCGATCAAGGATGCCGCTAAAGAGAAAGACGCCGTGCTCTGCTCGATGGACAACGTCGAGCTCTACGGCCCCGTGTTCTACCGCATCGGCTTCGGTGAGGCGGTCACGAGGAAGCTGCTCACCGACTACAAGGTGCTCGTGCTCGGTGTTGACGAGGCACAAGCAACGAGTGCGTTCCAGTCGCAGCTTGCTGATTCAAGCAACGAGTTGCTCATCGAAGACGTCGCCAAACTAATCGGATGCTGGAATGGCCTGGCCAAACGCAAGGCCGGCGCACTCGAGGCAGGCTTCGGCGACGACCCGGCGCCCATGCGCCGCGCGGTGGCCTTCAACGGCAGCATCAAACAGTCACAGACCATCGCGGGCGAGTTCGAAGATCTCGTGCGCATTCACCTGGCGAACCTCGACAACGACGACCCCACCGACGATCTAACGGTGCAGGTCAAGCACATCGATGGCGGCTTCAACGCCGTCCGGCGCGCTGAAAGGCTCGACTGGTTGAAGGCCGAGACGGATACGACCAACCCGGTGTGCCGCATCCTCACCAACGCGCGCTGCCTCACGGAGGGAGTCGACGTACCGAGCCTCGACGCCGTGCTGTTCCTGAACCCACGCAACTCTATGGTCGACGTGATCCAGGCCGTCGGCCGAGTCATGCGCCGCTACACCGACCCCGCGACGGGCATCGAAAAAAAGTTCGGATACATCGTGCTGCCGATCGCCATTCCCAGTGGCATGTCCACCTCGGAAGCCCTCAAAGACAATCAGCGCTACCGGGTGGTGTGGCAGGTCTTGCAAGCGCTTCGGGCGCACGACGAGCGCATGGATGCCACGATCAACCAGATCGAGCTCAACCACAACGCACCCGAGTCGATCATCATCGACACCATTGACCTGACCGGTGCGAAGAAGAACGCCGACCAAATCGGCAAGAAGACCAACGACGACGACGACCCCGGCGAAAACGAATCGAGCGTGCAGGGGCAGTTCGTGTTCCCGGTTGACGACTGGAAAGACTCCGTCTACGCCAAGATCGTCGACAAGTGCGGGACCCGCATGTACTGGGGCGATTGGGCCAAAGACATCGCCGACATCGCGGGCAAGCACATCACACTCATCCGCACCCTTCTCGCCGATGCAGGCGAGCACCGGGAGGCGTTTGACGATTTCGTAACGGGGCTGCAGGAGAACCTTAACCCCGAAATTGACGACGAGCAGGCCATCGAAATGCTCGCCCAGCACCTCGTGACCAAGCCGGTATTCGACGCTATGTTCGTTGACGCCAAGTTCACCGAACGCAACCCAGTGAGCGTGGCCATGCAAGGCATTCTGGCCAAGCTCGATACCAACGCCGCATTCGAGCGCGAGCGGCAGGGGCTGGAAAAGTTCTACGAGTCGGTGCGCAACAGGGTTGCCGCCATCGACAACGCGGAGGCAAAACAGAAGATCATTCTCGAGCTCTACGACAAGTTTTTCCGCGCGGCGTTTCCCCGCGTGGCCGACCGCCTCGGCATCGTGTTCACCCCAGTGCCGGTGGTTGACTATATTCTCCGCTCCGCGGATGCCGCGCTGCGCCTGGAGTTCGGCAAAACGCTCAGCGATGAAGGCGTCTCCATTCTGGAACCATTCGTCGGTACCGGCACCTTCCTGACCCGCCTGCTGCAATCGGGGCTCATCAAGGCAGAGGACCTGCACCGCAAGTACACGAGTGAACTCTTCGCTAACGAGATCGTGCTGCTGAGCTATTACATCGCCGCAATCAACATCGAAACGGTCTACGCCGAAGTAGCCGCCTCAGCGGGCGTCGCAACGCCCGGCACTTACAGCCCGTTCGACGGCCTCACCCTCACCGACACCTTCCAGCTCAACGAGGGCGACAACAGGTACGACTCGCAGTTCTTCCCCGAGAACACGGAGCGGGTCAAACGTCAGAAAGCGCAAGACATTCGCGTGATCGTGATGAATCCGCCTTACTCGGCTGGTCAGGCCAACGCCAACGAAAACAACCAGAACCAGAAATATCCGGCGCTGGATCTCTCGATCGAGAACACCTACGCCAAGCTGTCGACCGGCACCAATAAGAACAGCCTCTACGATTCGTACATTCGGGGCATCCGCTGGGCCTCGAACCGCATCAAAGATGACGGCGTGATCGCGTTCGTCTCGAACGGCAGCTTCATCGACGGCAACACCGCCGACGGCATTCGCAAGACCTTCGCCAGCGAGTTCAGCCGCATCTTCGTGTATAACCTTCGCGGCAATCAACGCACCTCCGGCGAGGTCTCTCGCAAGGAGGGCGGCAAAGTCTTCGGAAGTGGTTCGCGCACTCAGGTAGCAATCTGTGTGCTCATCAAGAACTCGGCCCACACCGGTCCGGCCGAGATCGCATACCGCGACATCGGCGACTACCTCACCCGCGAACAGAAGCTCGACATCCTCGCGGTCGAGGGCTCACTTGAGGGGACGGACTGGGAGGCGATCACGCCCAATGAGCACGGTGATTGGGTCAATCACCGTGACGAGATCTATGACACGTACCAGCCAATTGGCGACAAGGCCAGCAAGGGTAAGCCCATGACCCCCGGAATCTTCGGGACCTACTCGCGTGGGCTCGCCACGAGCCGAGATGCCTGGTGCTACAACTTCAGCCGCTCTGCCGTGGAGACCAACATGCGGCGCATGATCGAGTTCTATAACGAGCAACTCCTTGCATCTGAACCGAGCAATGACCCCACTCAAATCGCGTGGGGTGGCGGCCTGAAGGACGATCTGAAGCGCAAAACGAATCATAGATTCCTGAACCAGGCAGTGCAGTCCGGCACATACCGGCCATTCTGTAAACAATCTGTCTATTTTTCGGGAACGATGAACGAGCGGCAGTATCAGCTGCCGAAACTGTTCCCAACGCCCGCGCATCCCAATATTGCGCTTTACATGAGCAGCCCAGGAGCTTCGAAGCAATTCAGCCCATTCATCACAGATAGTGTGCCGAATCTCCATCTGATCCATACAGGGAGTGCGTATAGCCTCTACACCTACGAGCCCCTCCCCGAGGGCACATTTCCGATGCTCAACGACGGAGATGAGATCGTCGATGGCTACATCCGACGCGAGAACGTCACCGACGCCACACTCGATGCTTATCGCACGCGCTTTCCCGAGGTATCTCTCAACAAGGAAGACATTTTCTATTACGTTTACGGCCTGCTGCACAGCCCCACGTATAGAGACGCATATAAGGCCGACCTCATGAAGATGCTGCCGCGCATTCCTAAAGTGGCCGATTTCTGGGGCTTCAGCCGCGCCGGCCGTGACCTGGCTGGACTGCACCTCGGCTACGAGGGTGTGGCCCCGCATACCCTCACCGAAACGAGCAAGGCCGCAGCTCCTACCGAGAGGGAGGAACAGTTCGATTACTACAGCGTGGGAAAGATGAGCTTCCTGGGCCGTAAGGACCGCTCGGGAATCATCTACAACTCTCAGATCATTATCACGGGCATACCCGAGGCCGCCTACGACTACCAGGTGAACGGCAAGTCGGCGATTGAGTGGATTCTGGACCGCTACCAGGTGACCACCCACAAAGAGTCGCAAATCATCAACGACCCCAACGACTACAGCCGCGAAGTCGACGATCCCCGCTACATCATCGACCTGCTCGCACGCATCGTCACCGTGAGCCTTGAGACGGTCGGCATCGTCGCAGCTCTACCGCCGATTGACGTCCTCGATGAGAATGCATGATGAATCAGCGATGCGGAAGCAGTTTTTGATTGAAACGAGGAGGCCGCCCCTGCTTATTCGGGGCGGTGGGGAGTCACATGATTAGCAGCACCATTTACGAAGCGCTCTGGCGTCAGGCTGACGATCTAGCCGACCGAATCGTGAGCAAAATCAGAGCCGAGAACCCGTTCCGCGATGGCGCAGGAATCGGTGTGCAAGGCGCGTTGATCTTCGATGACGAGGAGGAGAATACGCTCCGTGTGCAAATTGGGTGGAATCAATCCGACGCCGCCCTTCTTGCCGGTTCCGACGAGGACGAGGATGCAACGGGGGAGCGCTATTTCTTCGAGTGGAGCAACTACTCCGCAGAGTGGGCGAAAGTTGCGGAGCTCGTGAAGGACGTTCTCCAGGAACGCGTTAGGGAACTAGCCGGTGGCGAGTTAAGCGAGGGATCAAGCCTCAGTAAGACGGAAGCTGCGGGGTTGCTGTCCTATGCGCGCAGCGGAGACGAATTCATGGAATCCGTTGACGAAGACTCCTTTTATGTTGTTTTCAAGGGCGTGGCTAACCTCTTCCAATCTTGATGAAAAAACGGTAGCCGCGTCGCCAGCCTTCGGACTTGGCTGGCCGTTACTGGCGTTCGGGACTGCCCGAGCTTGGTCGGAGTTCCTGACCTTCGGATGAGCCCTAGCCGGCACGATGTCAAGTCGTTTCCCGTTGCGGAATAATATGTCGGTCTGGGTACACCCCAGCTGGACGTCAGGTCGGAGTGTCGAACAGTCGTCAGATAACGTCGTTTTTGTCATTCCTAGACACTTGCTGGTTTGGCTCTTGGAGTTGCCCTCACGCTAATAGCGGTCGACGACGGCGGGACAGGTCCGATGGCTATTGGCCTGAACTTGATGCTGCCGCAGCGGTGACTATCCACAGGAAAGTCGTGATCACGGAGATACCGAGGGTGACGTATCCCAGGATGAGTCCTGTGAGTGAGGCACCACGTCCGATGCCGCCGAGGCGGGTTGCGTTTCGCAATCCAACATGGCCGAAGATCACAGCGAGCACTGCGGGCAGGAAGGCCAAGAACATCATGACCAACCCGAGGATCGGGATGGGGATCCAGATCCCCGTCACGATGGCGACTATGCCGAGAATAAGTGAGGTGATGGCCATGCCGTTGGTGGGCGGCCTGATGACCTGCTGATAGATGATCTGCTGCTGCGGGTAGGGGGACATCTGCCGGTCACTCATTTCGTTTGTGGGGAAGTGCGCTCGGACGCGTCGGTCGTCGTTGGTAAGGACGGCCTCGTGTGATTGGCGCCTTCTGACCAGGCGTCGATGTGCACCGGGCTGGAGCTCGTCGCGGAGTTGAAGGGATGGCGCTTCCCGCGGTTGCTTTGTTCATCGTGGGGTCAGTTGTTGGTCACGAGACCTGTTGCGGAATCGAAGGTTACGCCGGCACCGGAGGAGTCGTCGGTGATCGTGAGGCGGTAGTTCTCACCACTAGTGCTCCGTGCATATCCGCCTGTTGTGCCCACCGGGATTTGAAAGAGCGCTTGGCCCTCTGGTGTCGAGACCATGTTGTCCGCGTTGATGAGGAGCTCAGTCGGCCATGGTTGCCCAGGGGTTCTTAGGTTCTTGAGTACAAACGAGATCGTGCCGGCTGCCATCTGCATGGCTGCACGAGTCTCTTCCGGAGAACGTGGCGCGGTGGCCAGCGGCGTCGTCGCGAGCGGGTCGGGAACTACTTGCGGTGCCGCTGCTTCCGGGATGGCCTGTGGGAGGACATCAGGCGCGCTGGCCATGGGCTGGGTCAGAGCGGTTAGCGAAGCCAGGCTCGGCATGGGGGGTACGGCGTTTGGTGCGTAGAAGAACGCCAGGCTCCAAATGGACAGCAGTGTCCCGGCGACACCGAGAGTGCCGCCGATTGCGGGCAGTAGCCGGCTCGTCGCTCGGCCTTCCCGTCGGAGCTGCGTTGCTCGAATCGCGAGCGAGATCGCTGTGATGCCGGCAGTGGTGAATGCGAATCCACGAAACCCCGTGCTGACGTCCGGATGCGCGAGAGGCAAGAGAGTAGCGAAGAGGCCGAAGGCGACCGCCAGTAAGCCAGTCAAATTGCTCGACCGGGCGCGCGGCGGGGTCGCAACGTACCTACTGCGGGGGCGTGTGATTGTGTTGGCCGCCGGTGCGTCCCAATATCCCGGCGGGTTCCAGTCTCTAGGACCATGCCCCATGTCGCCCCACGTCAATTCCCCCAAGCGCCCATCCATACAGGCGCCCCTCTGTTTAGCAGCCGGGAGAGCAGTCCGACAGACCCCCGAACAAGTGTGACCAACGGGGGTGGCGATGGGATTCGTCGATATCTGACGCCAAGGAGTGCGGCGTACGGTAACGATCGTTTGCATGACACTCAAGGACATGCTCTGCAGGTCGCCGAAACATGGGGCGGTATCAGTAATGCTTGTCGTGTACGCGTCTATGTAACGCGCTACCGGGTTAGTGATACGTTGCTGGCATGCGAATTGGATATGGTCGGGTCTCTACCAGGGATCAGCACCCTGAGGCCCAGCACGATGCGCTGGCCGCGGCCAGCTGCGATCAGATATTCCTCGACACGGCTTCGGGAACACTCGCCCGCCGGCCCGAACTCGACAAGGCTCTACTCTCTGCGAACCGGCCTGGTGACCAGCTCGTCGTGACCAAACTCGACAGGCTCAGCCGGTCGCTGGAGAACCTCATCGATTTATCGAACAGTCTCCAGGAGCGCGGTGTTGACTTGGTGGTCTTGGATCAGGGCATCGACACATCCAGCATCACCGGGCGAATGTTCTTCCAGATCCTTGGCTCAATCGCCGAGTTTGAACATGCGCTGATGTCGGAACGCACCCGCGATGGGCTGGCCGCGGCCCGCGCCCGGGGACGGACAGGCGGGCAAAAACCCAAGCTCGGGCCTCGCCAGATCAGGCTGGCCCGCGAAATGTATGAGGAGACGGACGCCGACGGCAAGCGGGCTCACACCGTCCAGCACATCGCCGAGGAGTTCGGAGTCACTCGCCCCACGATCTACCGGCACTTGGCCAAACCATGAGCCTCGGGCGTCCGCTCGAGAATGCAGTTGCGAAAACTGACTGTACTTCGCCTGCCGGGAGGGTCAGTGGTGCCTTTCAGTAGAGTCGGGTGCAAATAGCGCAGGGTCGGCCGCGAGTATCGTCAAGGTCCGTTGACGCGCGCTTCGGTTACCGGTGACGGCGCGACGCACGCCTGTGAACTCGTCCTGCGCGAGCGCATCGAGTGTGTCGGGAGGCGTATTGGGATTCGCCGCAGTGGCCCACCGCACCTCGGGTTCCGGGTCGAGTGCCAGTGCCAGGAGCCTGACTGCAGCCGTCTGTACGTGCATTGCAGTTGCAAGCCGTCCGCGCAGGAGCGCGCCTGAAGGAGTTTTCGCATTCTCCTCCGCTGCAATACGCACTCGAAGGACCGTGTCGGATGCGAGGCGGGTCAGCGACTCGGCCGGCGTCCTGGGGCATTCGGCGACAGCTTCGCGCACGCCGAAGTCCTCATCGGAGGCCAGGCGATGCAGGACTGCGGTTGGCAGGTTCGGATTCCGAGCGGCGGACTTCCGCACGGGTGGGGCGGGGTCCTCGGAGAGAAGCAGAAGCACTGACAGCGGTGTGGCGGAATTGCCGGCCACGCCTTCGCGTACGCTTGGGTCGCTGCGCTCTGCAAGGAGGCGGAGACCATCGCTGGGGGTTCTCGGATTTCGAGCCAGGGGCGCCGCAAGGTGCGAGTTTCCTGGCCGCCCGAACCGCATGGGGTCGTGAATTGCGTTCACCATGGCGCTAAAGAAGGTCGCCGGCGCGACGAAGTCTTCTAGCTCAACCGTCCCTAGTTTTGCCACATCTAAGTCAGTGAGCTTTTGGGCCACCTCTCCTACCGTTTCAGTGGGCGATGACGGATTGGAGGCGATCCCCGCAAGCAAAGTTAACAGGCTCTGTGCCTCGTAATAGTTTGATGAAAGGGTCTCGGCGAGGGCCCAGTTCGTCAGTATTCGCAGGGTGTCAACCGGAGTTCGGGGGTTCTTAGCGAGGTCTTCGCGTGACCTCCCTTTCAAGCCGAGAGCGGCGAGTGTGTCGGGGGAAGTATTCGGGTTGCTCGCTAGGCCTCCGATGACCGTGCGTGCGAGTTCGTCGAGGATATCCTCGGGCATCGCTGTGTTGTATGCAGCGTTTCCCAGGATCGAAAGGATCAAACGCTCGCGATCCGTCGGCCCGAAGCTCCCCGGTGGACGCTGAGATCTGGCCCTTTCTAGCATGGCCGTATGCAAGTGAACTACATCGCGAAGTGTGTCGACAGGGGTGCTCGGGTTCCCTACGACCCGCGCTCTAACTTCGAGGGACTCGTCTGAAGCGAGGCGAGTGAGATTGTCGGGAGAGAGCTCTGGGTTCATGGCGGCGCTCATTCGCACATGCTCCTCAAAGTCGTGGGCCAAATGTCCAACGGCGGGCTCTCGCGCACGTTTTGCTATGTGGAGGCGAACCATTAAGTTGTTGTGTCGTGCAAGGATCCGCAGGCTCTGGGGGAGGGTGCTGGGGTTAGCAGCCAATGAACACGCGAGCTCTTTGACAGTCCAATCGGAGTAGAGCGCGTGATTGGGGTGGTTCCCGTCCGTAGACGCGAGGGCCTGCGGCTGAATCCACTCACGGAGGATTGAATCGAGGAGGACCCCGGAAGTGGTTGGATTTTCCGCTAGACACTGCACGACACCGAGCATGGTCCCGTGCGTCGCGGCCCTGAGAATTCCGGCGGCGGCGCTGGGGTCGTAATCGAGTTGACTAGCGCGACGTCGGAGTTCCTTTTCGACCGCAACGTCTGCGTAGTTGCGGGCACCTTGAGCCTGCAGGTCGCCATTAGGTCTGCTGTTCCGCGCGGACGCGATGAATCGTTCAAAATCCATATCGTCTGAACCCCTGGTCGCCAGCTTCGCAAGTGAGTCGATGTGAATCGAACCCAAGTAGCTGTCGACGGCGCTTTGCCGAACCTCGGGGTCTTCGTCACCGGTGAGCGCTAGGAGGACCTCACAGAATTCACTGCCAACCAGCCGAGTCGCACCAAGTCGCTCGTACTGGTTGGGGCGGAATGCCGCTCGAAACGCGTCAGCGATTCGCTGGGTATCGTTCGTAATCTGCCACCGCTGGAAGACGGCATCGCGGACGTCCTCTTCGGTGTCGGAGGCCAATAGCACAAGCGTTTGGCGAGGCGTATTCCGGTTCCATGCGACGCCGATCTGGGTGAACTTGTCCCCGTTGAGAGCGAGCGGCAAAAGGTCGCTGGCGCGCAGATTCTCATTGCTGGCCGCCCACACCCGGACACATCGGTCCATGTCACTTACGAGTTGCAGCAAGACCTCGCGCGGAGCACTCGGATTGATGGCAACATGCCACCGCACCACGACGTCGCGGGTTCTGGCGAGCCGACGCAGAACTCCGCTCGCAGTTTGTGGATGAGCAGCGATGCTGGACCGCACCTCTACGTCCCGGTCGCGGGCCAGAGCTCGCAACGTCTCGGGGTCACAATCCGCGTTTCGCGCGCGCGCGCGCCGCTCGTAGAGAGTGAGCTGTCGTCGTCCGAACTTCATGTCGTCCATCCTGCCGACTCAGCAGATACCATACGTTGGCCTCTGTAGCCGTGCGGCAGGCCTCTGGAGGAGAAAGCGGGCTGCGACTTGCGTCACTTGGTCACGCGGTGCACGCCCTCACTGACCGTGGCGCCGGCCTCAACGTTCTCACCGGAGAGAGCGCAGCGATCGACACCCCGACCGCACCTGGGAAGCTCGTCTTCGGAATCTTTGCTGCTTTCTCCGAGTTCGAGCGGGCGCTCATCTCTGCGCGCACTGTCGCAGGGCTCGCCGCAGCTCGAGCACGGGCGAGGACGGGCGGGCAGCCTTTCAAAATGACGCCGACCAAGGTCCGCCTGGCCATGGCCGCGATGGGTCAGAAAGAAACGAAGGTTGGCGACCTCTGCAAGGAGCTCGGGATCACACGGCAGGCGTTGTGCCGCCCTGTCCCACCGGCGGGGGAGCTGCGGTCGGACGGTGCGAAACTCCTCTCGAAGAATTAGATCGCCGGAGTAATGCCTGGATACGAGATGGCAGCCTCTTCTCGGGGCCTCTTTGCCCCTCACGCAGCCGGTTAGGACCCAAAAGGAACGCGTTCACGCATCAAGAGGAATATCGTGTTTCGAACACGTCGGCACCCCTCGGTCAAGGACAAGGTCATCCGCGCTCGCACCGGCGCTGTAGGAGCAGGCCATGGACGAGGAGACCTCCCACGGCCCAACTAGCTACCCCTTATCCCCTTCGAGCCCATCCATCTTCGCTTGCGCAATCGGGCGAAATGTATCGCGTGCAGCATGGCTCTCCTTCCAGCGCGTCAGCAATCCCGACCGAAGGCTGCGGCCAACGCCTCACACCTGGCTTCGCTCGTGGCCAATGCTCTTATCTCTACTCGAACCCGGCTCCAACTCGGCACTCTGAACGGAGCCTCCTACGATGAGTGTGTGACTAAGCCGATCAACGCCGATTTTTCCAAGTACGTGCTGGCCGCAGTTCATGGGGTCAAGCGGCTGATCCTTGACCCCGATCTGAAGCTCGGCTACGTGTCACGGCGGCACATTCCACCGTTTAAAGTGAATGCGTATGGCTGGCCCTCCGTGTCGACGAGCCAGCTTGGGTCTTCCCCCGAAGGCCCGATGAACTGGGACTCGCTCTTCGGTACCAATAAAGGCGTGGGGACCGCCAAGTTCGAGCCGGCGGACGTCCCCGAACTCGAGGCGGCAATTGAATACGTTATGCAAGATGCGGACTTACGAGCCAAGATCACCGGATTCGGGGTATCCCCGGACGACAAAGCGGGCGCCTGGACGTTGGTGGCGCTCGATGTCATTCGAGTCGTCACAGCTATCGCGGAGCGTTCCGAAGCAACGGGCGAGGAAGTCCTCGACGTTTACATCGAACATGAGCGTGCCCTGCTATCGCCTCGGCTAACTGCCGACGTGCTGGTCCCGATAACTCTGGTTCGACTCGAACTCAACGAACCGCTGCAACTCGGGGATGACGTCTGGATTGAACCGCTAGACGAATCGACTCAACAGGCAAGAGCTGTCGAGATCAATAGCGAGGTCAATGCGTTTCTCGTCTCGGCCGCAACGCATGCGGTCGTCCTCCGAAACCGTGAATTCGACAATTCACGGGGGCCGCTCTACCGACGTATTCTGCTCGAATTGCAGCCCCAGTTTGGGGACGAAATCGAGGAGGCTTTTCAAGCGCTTGAGATTGCGTCCGATCAACGCGTGGGATATGTGCAGGTCGTCCTTCGTCCACAGGACTGGGCTGATAGTTGGCTGGCCGACTTGCCACCTATTGAAAGCGTCAGCATGATGTCACGACTTCCCACAGAGTTGGCTGACCATGGATGGAACAAGGAGCAGAAACAAATCGATGCTGCCAAACTGGCCGAATTGCCCCGAATTTTTGCCAGCCTGCGCGCGACTCATTCGAGGGGGAAGCTAGCGGCACGGCGGCTATTCCAATCATCGCTCCGATCGATCAATGAAGATGCGCTACTCGATGCCTGTATAGGTATCGAGGCGCTGCTAGGCGAGGAGCACGACGAACTGGTGCACCGGATGGGGCTGCGAGCATCCGTGGCGCTGGTGCCGCAGGGTATGAAGGCTGGATTGGCATACGAACTTCTGAAGAAGGTCTATGGCCACAGGTCAAAGATCGTCCACGGCACTGAGCCCAAGAACCCGACCATCAACGTGGGAGGAAATGACTATTCGGCGAAGTGGGTGGCCGTATGGCTGCTGCGGCGTCTGCTTCAATCACATCTTTCGGAGACGCCCTCTTGGACCCCAGCAGACCTAGACAAGACCCTATTCGGCACCATCGACGGGCAGCTCAGCCGGCCAGAATAGCCTTCGGCGGATCAACGCTCGACGCGAAGCGGATCTGATTTCCACGTCCTATGGAGAGGTGGGGATCGTCGGGAAAGCAACCGAATGTCTCACAGTCCAGCTAGCAATGCCGACATGGCCGTGCTGCGCAGGCGGCCGGTGCGCCATCGTCCGAGGTGCCGGTCATCGAGTCGACGGCTGCGCTTGTCCTCAACAACCGCAACGAACTCAGCCATCAGCTTCGCCTCAGCGTCCGAAATGCGGGGAAACAGCAGCGGCAGAAGCGCGACGCTTAATTCCTCAGAGCCGGGGCTGATCGCGCATTGAAATCGAACCGGGCCGGACTGGGAATGGTCATCCCTGGGAGTGGACCCACCTGAGATGATTGCTCATGCTGTTCACTGCGCTGCACCGCCTCCTCGGCTTGGCCCCCGGCCCCCTCAATGACGAGATGATTGACGCCGCCGTGGCAGCCCAGCTCTCAGAAACCGATGATCTGGACTGGAAGGGCAAGCTGATCCCCGTCAAAGACCTCCCATTGAGTGACTTCCCCAAGGATGTTGCGGCAATGGCCAACCGGGGCGGTGGCCTGCTCGTTTACGGAGTCAAGGAGACCGAGAAGCGCGCCACACAACGGGTCCATGTTGGCGCTTTCGATGAGCGGTACGAGGCTGCGCTGCTGAGCGCTGCAGTCACCGCGATTAGTCCGCCGGTGTTCAATGTCCGCGCGCATTGGGTGGGCGAAACCGGTAACCAAGTGGTGGCGGTGGTGATCCCTGCGACCTCCGATGTGCCCCACCTGATCTACCGAGGTGAGTACTTCGGTGCACCCATCCGAAATGACGCCATGACGGTCTGGATGAAGGAGCGCCAAGTGGAGGCGCTCTACCGAGCGCGGTTCGATGACCGCCGCCACTCGACCATGGCCCTAGACAACCTGTACGACGAGGCAGCCACCAACTGGACTACGCCGCAGCGTGCGTGGCTCATCGCTGTGGCCCATCCTCAGCTGCCATTTACCGCTTTTCAGCGGCCCGACCGGCACCAGGCGCGCGAGATGTTTCAAGAGGCGATTGAGAACACCTTGGTGTACTCGGGCAGCGGCGGCGTTCATCCGCTGGAGTCGGTCGAGTGGGAGAACCCGCGCCCCGGCCTGCGGCGATGGGTGGCCCCAAACAACGCGTTGTCAGATTCGCGCAAGTGGCGCCAATCCTGGGCTGCCGTCCACCATGACGGCTCGGTGACCCTTGGTACTGGGATCGGCGGACAGCGCACGAGCAGCGGGCGCGTACTAGAGGAACACCAGATCGACTCGATGTCCATTGAGGTTGCACTCTCGGATTTTATGGGGTTGGTGAGGGCGGCGAGCAAAAGGCTGGGGCTCGCCGAGTATGACGTGCGTGTCGGTATCCGCTGGATCGGCTCTACGCCGCTCAGCATCCAGACTGTGGACGGCATGGGGTTCGTGTTCAATGACAACTCCACCCCGTTGGCGCAGTACACGCCCGTGGAGCGCACAGTGGTGGCTGACGCGGCCCCGGAGGAATTCTTCTGGCAGGTGCATGACCTTGCGGAGGATTGCATCAACCAGGGCGGGGTCACCGAGGTGCGGAAGATCCGCCCACCTGCGCCCAAGGACTCCGAGGGCTAGGTCATCCGTCACTCGATGGTCACCGAATTCGGGTTGAACTCCCTCTTGCGGGTCTTCCCCCGCGGGCGCGCGGCGCAACCACTGTCATGCGGCGCAACAGTATTTGAGCGGTTGGCTGAACAAGCCGCCCTTGCGAAAACGAAGAGCGCGCGCACCCGCCCTCAGCGCCGTGCGTTGGGAGAGTCGCGTTTCTCCGCGCGCACTCAGTTTTTGCTCAGCACCGAGACGTTCGTTCTCAAAGCACTCGATCAGGGAGCTCTTCGTCTGCGATGCGCCGGCACAGGTCGCATGGGTCTGGGTACTCCGCGTGCAAAGGGCACATGCCGGTGATCTCATGTTGTCGGGGTGGCATCGCGCCCCGCCGTTGATTCAGGCTCCCGTCCATCTCGGCCGCCATCATTGTGCGCTGGGCCTTCGATTGCCTGTCTCCAGAGTCGGAACGTGTGTAGGCGATCTGGTCTTCGTCTTCCCACCGACGATCGCGAAGCCAGCCGCCGGGGAGCTTCGTGAGCGCCTTGTCCTGCTCGATGTTGAGCAGCTTGTATGCCCGTGCACCAGCGAGCAGCGTGGCTAGGTCAGTATCCTTCCTTGCAACTCTGAACGCCTTGAACGCTTCGGCTTTGGACTGCTTTCGCCAGCAGATTTCCCACCAGTCAGCAAATTCCGATTCGAGAGCATTCAAGTGTTCGGCAGGAGGCAGCAGATGAACTGCTTCGTTAGAAGCACTGGTCGGGTTGGGCCGGGACGGGGGCAAGGTTACGGGGGCATGACTAACCGGGTTGGCAACCGGGGGTGTAACCGGGTTACTCGGTCGGTTACGTGATCGCCATGTCGAGGACTTTTCCGCGTCTTTCTGGCGACGTCTGAGAACAACCTCACGCAGCGGCTGCTCTGGAGCCCACTCGACAAACTGCCAACCGTCCTCCACCACCATCCAGTAATCAGCCTTGACCAGCCAGGCGGCATCATCTGGCGTTCCTGTCAGCTCATCGAGCATGTGTTCGGGAATGTGGCCATCCGTGAGCTCTTTGGCGCTCCACGAACCAGCCAACGCCCACAGGCCCAGCGCCGCCCGCCTGTGTGCACGTGGGATTCGCGTTGTCTGGACTTTCGACGAAAGACCGTCGTCGACCTTGAACCAGGGGGCCATTAGCGAACATCGCCCCCAGACGTCTGTTCAGGGCGCTCAGCGGCCGACCGCCCTACTGTCACGGGCATTCCATTCACCCTGCACGTTCCGCTTCCTTCGCCGCCGCGATGAGCCGCAGGGCGAGCGCGCGTGCCTCGTTGGGGAACAGAGGGAATTCGGAGCTGGGAGCTCGAAAACTAATCATCTTCGTTCCAGTCACGTCGAAGAGCTCGACCGTGATTACGATAAGCCCACCGGCGAATCGAGCTTCTACAGCGGGCATCAGCGCACAGCCTCGTGCGTTGTCGTCGGCCTGAAGCATCTTGCGGGGGATCGGCCCGATGAACTCGATCTCGAGAGCCTCGGCCATCCTTCGAGAGCATTCAAGGGAGTGCTCGAAGCGATATACCCCTCCTGAATCAGCGCCGCCGTTCTGACGCCCTTGCCGCAGATAAGCATGTCTGCCGGGAGCCGGCCGCACCTGTCGATCTGGATGGGGGCCGTAACCTTCCGGTCATCGAACGTGGCGTTGAGTAGGGGTTCGGGGTGCCCGGCGCTCGCTGCCTTCGCCGTGGCTACCGGCCCGGCTTCATCCTGGCAGTCCAGGCCCAGCGCTTCGAGGGCCTTCCCCGGATCGATGCACTCAACGTCGGAGTTGGTGGAAAATTCGAAGGTCCGCTGCGCGCTCTCGATCGCGGTGGTAGCGGCTACGCTGATGTTGGATTTCATTGGTTCCCGGTCCTTGGTCCTGAGCTAGCGGGTTGGCCCGAACTGGTAGGCCTCGGCGCTGTTTCAGCAGCGTCAGGGCCGTTTCCTTCGCAGCTCTGGGGTGCGTCGCGAATCGCGACCATATCCGTCATCGATGCTCCATGAATTTCGCACCGCGGTGAAGGCGCGATGAACTTCTTAACGATGGGCAGGGGTCGCGCCCTCGCTGCCTCGGAGTCAGAGACAGAGACGCGCTGCTCGGCGATCTTTTCGTGCAACAGCGGGCGTCCTGTTGCCATTCAGACAATCAGCTCCGGCCGATTCGTGCTTGTACGGGCTGATGCCTCGATCCAGGCGATCACCTCAGACCGCTTGTAGCGCACGGTTCGCGCCGTGGGCTTGTAGAAGCGGGGTCCGTCTCCTCGGTAGCGTAGCTGCGCAAGGGCAGCGACCGAGAGGCCGGCGATATCGCTCGCGGTGTCGGGATCGATGAAATCAGTGTCCACGGAGTCTCCTTGGTCCAAATTCAACGCAAAATAAAGGGTATTTGCGCTCTGCGCGCACCATAGCATGATGTTCTCTCAAGTTGTGTTCTATATTTTTCTTAGGATCGCGATAAGGTGTTGAAATGACACAAGGATTTGTTCAGGACTCGCTGGGGGGCCGGATAGCCGCCTTCCGCAAAGCGCGGGGCTTCAGCTCGACGAACCAGCTAGCGGCCGCGATTGGTGAGGGCAAGATGTCGGGAGCCGTTTTGAGGAACATCGAGTCAGGCAGGAAGGGCGATTTGAGTGTGAGCCAGCTGCTGAACATCGCTTGGGCGCTCGAGGTCTCGCCGCTTCTGCTGCTGGCCCCCCTCGGCCGTCCGGCGGATCGCTTGGACCTGCCCAACCTGGTTTCTTCGCTCGAGCAAACCAGAGTTGCCCAGTTCGATGAGTGGGTGTCGATGCACTCACAAAATCGGACCGGGTACGCCACGCCTCAGCAGTACATCAGCCATTTAATAGTTGAAGCCATTCGGCGACTTGCGACACAGGTTCAACAACGCGAGGCGACAGCGAGCGAACTTCGAACCCTCCATCGGATCGAAGTTCTCGTCCCAAAGAATGCAGAACCGGAACGCGTCGAGGAGCTCACTGACTTGTGGTCTCGGCAGGCGGCCGCCGTGGACAAGCTTAGAGCGCACCTACTCGAAGCATTCGGAGTCGAAACAGAGTGGGCGTCCGTCGAGATGGCGCAAGCCAGGTTCGACCCTGAGACATAGGAGTCAGCATGGGTTCGATCGCATCGTATGAAACGTCAGCAGGGAAGCGCTACAGGGTGCGTTACCGGAAGCCTGACCATGGCCAGACGGATAAGCGGGGCTTCAAAACCAAGAAGGAGGCGCAGCTCTTCCTTGCCTCGATCGAGGTTTCGAAGGCCCGAGGAGACTTCATTGAAGCGAGTCGAGCGCGGGTCACTGTGGGCGAATGGGGCGAGCAATGGCTCGCAGCACAAGTGCAACTCAAACCTTCGACCAAACTCGGCTATCAAAGCATCATGCGCGGAAAGATCATCCCGCGATGGGGACGTGTGCCGCTGGGCGAGGTCACGCATTCGGGGTTGCAAGCCTGGATCTCGGAACAGGTGAAGCTTGTCGCTCCCCGAACGGTTCAGTACTACCACCGGGTGTTCTCCATGATGCTGAAGTACGCGGTGAGGGATAGGCGCATCTCGAGAAACGTCGCGGAAGGTATCCGTCTCCCGCGGATTGTCCCGCGCAAGCACGGTTACCTGACGCATGCTCAGCTGCACGAGCTTGCTGCGTACAGCGGAACTGATCGTGATCTCGTGTTGTTCTTCGGCTACACCGGCCTCAGGTGGGGTGAAGTCGCCGCGGTGAGGGTCCGTGATCTCGATATGCTCCGACGGCGCGTGAGCGTCGAGCAGGCGGTCGTAGAGATCGGATCGGCACTGATCTACGGGACTCCCAAGAATCACACTCTACGGAGCGTCCCCTTTCCCGCGTTTCTAGCTGAAGATCTCGCAGTCAGATGCCAGGGGAAGGCTCCCGACGATCTAGTGTTCACTGCGCCAGCAGGCGGACCTCTGAGAAACAGGAATTGGAGTCGCCGAACATTCAGCCCCGCCATAAAAAAGCTTATGGCTGCACACGCGTCTCTTCCCCGACTGACGCCTCATGACCTGCGTCACACGGCCGCAAGCCTAGCGATTTCCGCAGGAGCGAACGTGAAAGCCGTCCAGCGGATGCTCGGGCATAAGTCGGCTGCAATGACGCTCGACGTCTATAGCGACTTGTTCGACGATGATCTGGACGCGGTTGGAGACGCTTTGAGTGCCGCCGGCGATCCCTCAGTTGTGGGCACGCCGTGGGCAGCGCAAGTTGAGACCACCGCTAAAGTGACCGCATTCCCCGCGTAAACACTGGGATACAAGGGTGGGCCCCGTCGGGCTCGAACCGACGACCCAAGGATTAAAAGTCCTTTGCTCTACCAACTGAGCTAGAGGCCCGCGGTTAATAATGTACAGGGGATTCCGGATCCGTTTTTCTCGGTACCGTGGGAGAGGGTTTTCTGCAGACGAGACGGATGTGCCCACAGCGAACACGAAACCGAGCCCAGGAGGATGCCATGGCCGAGAATTTCCACAAGCCGACCCAGTTCTCCGGCAGCAAATTCGAGTCCTTCCAGGGGGGCGAAGACCCGGCAATGATCAGCCGGGTGGCGCATGAAACCGCGCACGCGCTTCTGGCCCGCGTGCGCAGCGACCCTGACCCCGACATCGTCGAGCGGCTCGTGACCTACACCGACGAGAACGGCGTCGACGCGGTGGCCGAACTCTGGTCGCGGGCAACGCCGCGCAGCCTGCCCGGGGCACTCTGGCGGATCTACCTGGTGCGGTTGCTCATCCGCCAGGATCCCGAGGGCACGGCGTTCCTCTACCAGCGCGGAACCGAGGTCACCGTGGCGATCGACCCGGTCGTCGCCGGGGCGGCAGTGCCCACGGGCACGGCGGAGATCATCGTCCTGGCCGACCAGATCTTGCGGGGGATCTTCACCGGGGATTTCGCCGTGGCACTCGACCGCGCAGCGGCGTTCTGCCGCGTCGTCTCCGTCGGCTGCACCAGCGTCGCGGACGACCTGGAGACGACCGAACCGCTCCGGTCCACCGAACTGACCACCCGCGCCCTCCGGTTCTCCACCACCGCCCAGGAGTTCGGCTCCTGCGCCCGGCTCTGGCGCAGTGACTCGCTGGACTGACCCGTCCGACTGATCGGTCCACCTGACCCGTGTGGACTGATCGGCCGCGAGCCGTCCCGCCGGGTGCGCGAACCGCATCCGAGTCGTTTACACTGGTCTCTGGTCGGGCCGCAGTAACCCCGGGCTCCAATATTCGCCGCTGTGAGCGGCCTCGCGCCGAGAGGCGTTCTGCGGTCCGGCCTTCACTCTCCCTCCGCCTGTTGTGACACACCAATCCGATTCGGGCTCCGCGTCGAACCATGGACGTGGACAAGACCTGAGATGCTTGTTCTCATGAGTGCTGAATTCAACGTCAACCGGGAGGGGACTGTTCCTGTCTCCCATGAGGAATTGATGGGCCGGGTGGCGCAGGGAGACGAAGGAGCATTTGGAGAGCTGTATGACCGGATGGCCGCGCGTGTTCTTGGTCTCGTTCGACGTCTGCTGGTTGATCCCTCGCAGTCGGAGGAAGTGACGCAGGAGATCTTCCTGGAGATCTGGCAGACGGCGACGAGGTACGAGGCCCAGCGCGGCGGGGCGTCGACCTGGATCCTGACCATGGCGCACCGCCGGGCGATCGACCGGATTCGGTCGTCGCAGGCCAGCCGCGACCGGGATATCAAAATCGGCATCCGGGATCTTGCGGTTGCCTACGACGAGGTGTCCGAAACGGTCGGAGTACGAATCGAGCACGAAAGGGTGGAAAAAGCGATGTCCAGATTGACGGAACTGCAACGCCAGGCGATCAGCCTCGCCTACTACGGCGGCCTCAGCCAGAGTGAAGTCGCCGAGCGGTTGCAGATCCCACTCGGAACTGTGAAAACGAGGCTGCGCGACGGCATGATCCGCCTGCGCGACGAGTTGGGAGTGGCGTCATGAGTGACAACAACCGGAATGACGACCCCCGCAACGCCGCCGCGCAGAACCCGGGCGAGCTCGCCGGCGCCTACGCCCTCCACGCCCTGGGCGCGGAAGAGGCCGCCGTCTACGAGGAGCACCTCAAGGCATCCGAGCCGGCCCGCATCGAGGCGGCCGAGCTGAGTGACACCGCGGTGGCGCTGGGCCTTGCCGCCGCCCCCGTGCAACCCTCGGCCGGACTCAGGGCCTCCCTGATGGCTAAACTCGCCGCCACGCCGCAGCTCGCGCCCCGGCCGGCCGGTCAGACGGCACCGGCCACCCCCGCACCGCGCGTACCCGCGCCGATCCAGGGCGCCACTGCAGCGGGCAGCGCCACCGAGCGCGCCCGCCTGCGCTGGTTCCAGCGACCCGTCGGCGTTCTCGCGGCGGCCGCCGCGGCCGTCGCCCTCTTCGCGGGCGGCACCTTCGTCGGCCAATCCCTGGAGTCCGACCAATTCGAACAGGACCAGGCGGCCGGTCTCGTGCAAATCACGGCGGCCGCTGACATCCAGCGCGCGTCGGCGACCACCGCCGACGGTCAGGAAGCCACCCTGGTCTGGTCCGAAGAGAGCGGACTCTCAGCGCTCCTGGTCGACGACCTGCCTGACTTGCCGTCCGACCGGGACTACCAGCTCTGGTACATCGGCGGCTCAGGCGCGGTTCCCGCCGGAATCTTCGACTCGTCCGGCACCGGCACCGTCTGGCGCGTGCTCGACGGCAGCCTCACCGCCGGCGACACGATCGGCGTCACGGTCGAGCCGAAGGGCGGCTCCGAGCAGCCCACCAGCGACCCGATCCTCGCCATCCAGAGCTCCTGAGTTGCTCGAGCTGAGTCGATCCCGACCCCGATCCTGACCTGTTCCTGACCTGTTCCTGACCCGATCCTCTATGCTCGTCAAATGACTGTTCGGCGAATGACGCTGCCCTTCACCCTGCTCCTCGACCCGGTTCCCGCCGACGCGCCGCAGACGGAATTCGACGACACGTTCCACGAGGTGGACTCGGACTCCCCGGCGTTGCGGGTGGGGGAGTTGAGCGCCCAGCGGGGCGACGGCGTCTTCGAGACCCTTGGCGTGGTCGGCGGCCACCCGCAGGCGGTCGGCCCACACCTTGCCCGGCTGGGCACCTCGGCCGCGACCTGTGAGCTGCCCGAGCCGAACACGGCCCAGTGGCGGGCCGCGATCGCGCACGTGGTCGACCGCGTCCCGCACGAGGGTGAAGTCGTGCTCAAACTCGTCTACAGCCGCGGTGTCGACTCCGGCCCGGCACCCACGGCCTGGCTTCACGCGACACCTGCGCCCGACTTCGCCGTCATCCGCGAGGACGGCATCCGGGCGGTCACCCTGGACCGCGGCTACCCGCACGGCGTCGCAGAGCAGGCGCCCTGGCTCCTGATGGGCGCGAAGACGCTCAGCTATGCGGTCAATATGGCCGCCCTCAGGGAGGCCCGCCGCCGCGGCGCCGACGACGCGATCTTCCTCACCCACGACGGCTTCGTGCTCGAGGGGCCCACCTCGACCGTGATGCTCTGCAGGGGCGACGTCTACGTCTCTCCCCTGCCGAGCGGAGCAATCCTGCACGGCACCACCCAACAGAGCGCGTTCGAGCATCTTCGGGCCGCAGGGGAGCGCACGGAATACCGCGACGTGAGCGTCGACGAGCTACGGTCGGCGGATTCCGTGTGGCTGCTCTCCAGCCTGCGCCTGGCCGTGCACGTGACCGAACTCGATGGCAGACCGATGCCCGTTGACTCCGAGCGCACCCGCACCCTCAACGCCGCCCTGCTGGCCCGCACCGTCTGACGCACCAGCCGCAGCCCGTCGCCCGGCAGCCCGCGTGCTAACCAATCTCCGTCGAATTCGTTCGGGGCACGGAGCCAGGGCGCAGTGCTGTTCGCGCGCAAGGCACGGAACCGGGCCTAGCCGAAGCGGCCGGAGACGTAGTCCTCGGTGGCCTGCTCGCTCGGGTTGGAGAAGATCGTGGTCGTGTCGTCGTACTCGATCAGCTTGCCGGGCTTGCCGGTGCCGGCGATGTTGAAGAATCCGGTGCGGTCGGAGACCCGGGATGCCTGCTGCATATTGTGAGTGACGATCACAATCGTGTAGTCGGCCTTCATCTCCTCGATCAGGTCCTCGATCGCCAGCGTCGAGATCGGGTCGAGGGCCGAGCACGGCTCGTCCATCAGGATGACGTCGGGCTGCACCGCGATCGCGCGTGCGATGCAGAGGCGCTGTTGCTGCCCTCCGGAGAGGCTCGAGCCGGGCTTGTCGAGGCGGTCCTTGACCTCTTTCCAGAGGTTCGCGCCCTGCAGCGACTTCTCGATCAGATCGTCGGCGTCGGACTTGGCCATCCGGCGGTTGTTGAGTTTCACGCCGGCCAGCACGTTGTCGCCGATCGACATGGTCGGGAATGGGTTCGGGCGCTGGAACACCATGCCCACCTGGCGGCGCACGAGCACCGGGTCGACGCCCGGGCCATAGAGGTTGTTGCCGTCGATGAGTACATCGCCCGTGACGTAGGCCCCGGGGATGACCTCGTGCATGCGGTTCAGCGTGCGCAGGAACGTGGACTTGCCGCATCCGCTGGGGCCGATCAGGGCCGTCACGGTACGAGGCTCGATCACCAACGACACGTCTTCGACAGCGAGAAACTTGCTGTAGTAGACGTTGAGGTCGTTGACTTCAATGCGCTTGGACATGCATTCCTTTGGATCAGACGGCCGAGGCCGGGAGGTGGAGCCTAGCGGCCGAGCTTGGGGGAGAAGATTTTGGCGATGACGCGCGCGCCCAGGTTCAATAGCATCACGATCAAGATGAGCGTCAGAGCGCCGGCCCAGGCACGGTCGAGGTAGGACTGAGTGTCTGCGCCCTGGTTGGCGTACTGGGTGTAGACGAACACGGGCAGGGTCATCATGCGCTCGTTGAACAGGTCGTAGTTCATGCTGGCCGTGAACCCGGAGATGATCAGCAGCGGCGCCGTCTCACCGATCACGCGGGAGATCGAGATCATGATCCCGGTCACGATCCCGGCGAGGGATGTCGGCAGCACGACCTTGACGATGGTCAGCCATTTCGGCACACCGAGCGCGTATGCCGCCTCGCGCAGCTCGTTGGGAACAAGCTTCAGCATTTCCTCGCTCGAACGAACGACGACGGGGATCATCAACACTGTGAGGGCGATGGCGCCGCCGAATCCGAAACGGATGCCGGGGTCGTTGAACAGGAGAGAGAACAGGGCGAACGCGAAGAGTCCCGCGACGATCGACGGGATGCCGGTCATGACGTCGACGAAGAACGTGATCGCCCGCGCGAGCCGGCCTCGGCCGTACTCGGTGAGGTAGATCGCTGCGAGGAGGCCGATCGGCACCGAAATGAGCGTGGCCACACCGGTGATCAGCAGCGTGCCGATGACGGCGTGCAAGGCTCCGCCGCCCTCGCCCACGACGTTGCGCTGGGATTGCGTGAAAAAGCTCGGGGTGAGGAACGCCGGCAGTCCGTTGACCAGGGTGGTTATGACGAGCGAGAAGAGCGGCAGCAGGGCGACCACGAAGGCCACGGTCACGAGGGCGGTGACCAGGCGGTCCTTGGCCTTGCGCACGCCCTCGACAAAGTACGAGAGCAGGTAGATGGCGACGCAGTAGACGGCGGTGCCGAAGAAGAGCGTTCCGACGACGTTGAATCCCTCGGCGGCGCCGGAGAGCATCACCACGAAGAAAAACGCGCCTGTGACCAGCCAGCTGGCCAGGAGCACTGCCAGAGAGGTGTGCCGAGGAAGCTTGCCCGCGGTGAGGGAGTTCGTCAGGGGCGCGGCCGTGTTCGTGGTCGTCAGGCTCATCAGTTCGCTCCGGAGAATGCCTTGCGGCGGTTGATGATGACGCGGGCGATCATGTTCACCACGAGCGTGATGACGAAGAGAATGAGGCCCGTCGCGAGCAGAATGTTGACGCCGACCCCGTGGGCCTCCGGAAAGTTGAGGGCGATGTTCGCGGCGATTGTGGTGGGGTTCTGCGAGGTCAGAAGCTGGAAGATGACGTCCCGGCTCGGTGAGAGCACCATGGCGACGGCCATGGTTTCACCCAGGGCCCGGCCGAGGCCGAGCATCGAGGCGGAGATGATCCCGGCGCGGCCGAAGGGCAGCACGGCCATGGTGATCATTTCCCAGCGAGTTGCGCCGAGGGCCAGTGAGGCCTCCTCGTACAGCACGGGGGTCTGCAGGAAGATCTCCCGGGACAGCGCCGTGATGATCGGCAAGACCATGACGGCCAGCACGATGGCGACCGTGAGCGTCGTGCGCCCGGTGCCGGAAACCGGGCCGGCAAAGAGGGGGATCCAGCCGAACCACTCGACCAGGTTCGTGTAGAACGGCTGCACGAGCGGAGCGAGCACGCCGATGCCCCACAGCCCGAAGACGACGGAGGGCACGGCGGCGAGAAGGTCGATCAGGTAGCCCAGGCCCTGCGCGAGCTTGCGGGGGGCATAGTGCGAGATGAAGAGCGCGATGCCGATGGCGACGGGCACGGCCATGATCAGCGCGAGGAACGCCGACCAGAGTGTGCCGAACGCGAGCGGCCAGACATACGACCAGAAGTTGCTGGTGTCACCCTTGAACTCCTCCGGGTCGGCGAGAAAGGCCGGCAGGCTCTGCACGACCAGGAAGGCCGCGACGGCAGCGAGAATCGCCAGGATGAGGCTGCCGGCCACAATCGTGCTCGTGGAGAAGATGCGGTCGCCGGGGCGTTCCTTGGCCTTGAGCGAGGGTCGCTCTACTGCGGTCGTCATGCCGGGTATCTCCCTGGGAGGGTTGGGGCGAAAGCTGAGAAAGAGAGGTTCGGGTCACAGGCCACGAACCCCAGTCTGCCCGACCCGGAGCTCGCAAGCCATGCGAGTCCCGGATCGGGCAGCTGAGGAACGGTAAAGCAGGTGCTACTTGATGGTCTCGAGAACCGCTGCGACCTTGTCCTGAAGTTCGGTCGTCATCGGTGCCGCGCCGGCGGATGCTTCCGCTTCGGCCTGGCCCTCGGCGCTGGCCATGTAGCCGACGTAGGCCTTGACGAGCTCAGCCTGGGCGGGGTCGGCGTACTCGGTGCAAACGATCGCGTAGCTGACCAGGACCAGCGGGTACTCGGCCGGGTTGTCGGTCATGCGGTTGAGGTCGAACGCGAGGTCGTTGGCTTCGCGGCCCTCGACGAGAGGCGAACCGTCGACGACGGCGGCGGCGGCTTCGGCGCTGTACGCGACGAACTCGTCACCGACCTTAAGCTTGGCGACCCCGAGGTCTCCGGCGCGCGACGCGTCGGCGTAGCCGATCGTGCCCACGCCGTTGGTGACGGCGTCGACGACACCCGAGGTGCCCTGCGCACCCTCACCGGTCTGGAACGGGAAGGTATCGGAAGCCTTCTCGGTCCATACGTCCGGGGCATTCTGGCCGAGGTAGTCCGCGAAGTTCTTCGTGGTGCCCGAGTCGTCCGAGCGGTGCACGGCGGTGATCGCGGTCGACGGGAGCGAGACGCCCTCGTTCAGTGCGACCAGGGCCGGGTCGTTCCAAGTGGTGATGGCGCCGGAGAAGATCTTGGCCAGCGTGTCGGCGTCGACGTTGAGGTCGTCGACCCCATCGACGTTGAAGATCACGGCGATGGGCGAGATGTAGACGGGAAGGTCGACCGCGGTGGTGTCCGCTGCGCAGGAACCGAAGGTTCCGGCGAGCTCGTCGTCGCTCAGGTAGGAGTCGGAGCCTGCGAAGTCGGAACCACCGGCGATGAACGCCTCGCGACCTGCGCCGGAACCGGACGGGTCGTAGTTGATGGTGACGTCCGGGTTCGAGGTCTGGAACGCTGAGATCCAGGCTTCCTGGGCTGAGCCCTGGGAGGACGCGCCGCCGGCGTTGATCGTGCCGGTGAGGGCGCTGGCGGAGTCGGACTCCGGTGCGGCGCCTTCGTTCGCGGCGCAGGAAGACAGTGCCAGTGCGGCGACGACGGCGATGACCGCGGGTCGGCCAAAACGCATGAAATTCACAGATATCCCTTTCGAGGGTTGACTTCATAACAAGTGACTGCTGGTTCGAGGCCGGTGCTGGCCTCACCGTGACCATATTCCGCCTGGTTAACGACACCCCTGCGAAAAGGTTAACGGAAGGTGAACGCGGCGGGGCAGGCCGAAAGAAGCAGCGGGGCATGCACCGAATACCGTGGTCAGAGGGCCGGCGAGTGTGTTTCGATCGCGACGATTCCCGCGCTCGGATTGTCGGCGGAGAGGTGCACCACCGAGAACGACCCGGTGTCGAGGGCCGCCGCGTCGGAGATGTACGCACCGTGGGTGGTGCCGGTGGCCAGCGCGATCTCGTGCAGGATCTCGGGGAGAACCGGCCCGTGGCTGCAGATCACGGCAGTCTTCCGCGACCGCACCCGCTTGCCGATGCCGGAACGGACATCCGCCAGGCCCTGCTCGAACGCGTCCTGGCTGTAGCGTTCGGTGCGCTTGATCTGGATGCCGGTGGCCGCCGCGAGCGGGGCCACGGTGGTCACGCAGCGGGTCGCCGTGCTCGACACGATCCGCAGGGGCTGCCAGGCGGTGATCGTGGGCACGATGGCGGCGGCCTGCTTGACGCCGCGCTCGGTCAGCGGCCGGCTGCAGTCGGGGCCGTCCCAGCTGCCGGGCTGCACGGCCTTGCCGTGGCGGAGCGCGATCAGGGCGAAGGTGCGGGTGACACCGGTGTCGACGAGCTTGGCGAACGCGTCGATGATCTCCACGTCGGGCGTGTAACTGAGGTAGGTGCGGGCCTTCTTGATGGTGACCCACTCGATCGCCGCGACCTCGCCGTTGGGCACGAAGGTCGAGTGCTGGATGGCCTCGGGCGTGATTTCCGCGGCCCAGTAGTGCACGATCTTCAAGCGGCCGTTGAGCAGCGAGTAGGCGGATATGCCCAGTGGCACGCCGAGGGCCACGGCGAGGCCGGTCTCCTCTCCGATCTCGCGCACGGCCGTCTGCGGCAGGGTCTCGCCTGGGTCGACCTTCCCTTTGGGAATGGTCACGTCGCCGTACACGGTGCGATGGATCAGGAGAACGTGGATCTTGCTGTCGATCAGGCGCCAGCAGACGGCGCCCGCAGCGTAGATGGCAGGGTCGCTCATCGGCGCCCCGTCGGGCGCTTGCGGAGGGAGATTTGTTGCATGAGCCTGTTCTGCATGTCGTCGAGCGGATGGCCGGAGCCGTCCAGGTGGTGGCGCGTCCATTCGCCCGAGCTGTCCAGCCACCACGATGAGGTGCGGTCGTCCATGGCCCGGGTGAAGAGGGCGTCGATTTCGGTCAGGTGGTCAGGGTCGACGAGGCGCACCAGCGCCTCGACCCGGCGGTCGAGGTTGCGGTGCATCATGTCGGCGCTGCCGATGTAGACCTGCGGGTCACCGTTGGTGTGGAACGAGAAGATCCGGGAGTGCTCCAGGTATCGCCCGAGAATCGAGCGCACCTTGATGGTCTCGCTCATCCCGGGGACCCCGGGCTTCAGGCTGCAGATGCCGCGCACCCAGATCTCGATCGGCACGCGCGCCTGGCTGGCCCGGTACAGGGCGTCGATGATGGCCTCGTCGACCATGGAGTTCACCTTGATCCGGATGCCCGACGGCTTGCCGGCCTGGGCGGCCGCGGTTTCCGTCGCGATACTCTTGAGCAGGGCGCGGCGCAGGTGCAGCGGCGCCACCAGCAGGCGCTTGAACTTCTTCTCGATCGCGTAGCCGGAGAGTTCGTTGAACAGGCGGGTGAGGTCCTTGCCCACCTGCGGGTCCGCGGTCAGGAGCCCGAGGTCTTCGTAGAGGCGGCTGGTTTTGGGGTTGTAGTTGCCGGTGCCGATGTGGCTGTAGTGGCGCAAAACGCCGTCTTCGTTCCGCACCACGAGCGCGAGTTTGCAGTGCGTCTTCAGGCCCACGAGGCCGTAGACCACGTGCACGCCGGCCTTCTCGAGCTTGCGGGCCCAGGTGATGTTGGCCTGTTCGTCGAAGCGGGCCTTGATCTCCACCAGGGCGAGTACCTGCTTACCCGACTCGGCGGCTGCGATCAGCGCCTCGACGATGGGGCTGTCACCCGAGGTACGGTACAGGGTCTGCTTGATGGCGAGCACGTCCGGGTCGGCCGCGGCCTGCTCGAGGAACGCCTGCACGCTGGTCGCGAACGATTCGTACGGGTGATGCAGCAGGATGTCCCGGCGCGAGATGGCGCTGAAGATGTCCGGTTCCGCGTTCGGTTCCGGGGCGAGCAGCTGAACGGCCGTCGTCGGCACGTGCTTCACGTAGCGAAGGTCCGGGCGGTCGATCCGCAGGTCGAACAGGCCGCCCAGGTCGAGCGGGGCCGGCAGGCGATACACCTCCTGGTCGGTGACGTCCAGCTCGCGCACGAGCAGGCCGAGGGTGACCTCGTCCATGTCTTCGGTGATCTCGAGACGGATGGGCGGGCCGAACCGGCGGCGCAGCAGCTCCTTCTCGAGGGCCTTGATCAGATTCTCGGTCTCGTCCTCTTCGATCTCGACGTCTTCGTTGCGGGTGACCCGGAAGACGTGATGCTCGAGGATGTCCATGCCCGGGAACAGGTCCCCGAGATGGTTCGCGATCAGGTCCTCGAGCGTGATGAAGCGCACGCTGTCTGCCTTCTCGCGGCGGTCCACGCGCACGAAGCGGGGGAGCATGGTGGGCACCTTGAGCCGGGCGAACTCCTGCTTGCCGGTTTTGGAGTTGCGCACCCGGACCGCGAGGTTCAGCGAGAGACCGGAGATGTAGGGGAATGGATGCACCGGGTCGACCGCGAGGGGCATCAGCACCGGGAAGATCTGGTTCGAGAAGTAGTCGCGCAGGGAACGGCGGTCGGCGTCGTCCAGGGTGTCCCAGTTGACGATGTCGATCCCGGCTTCGGCGAGGGCCGGGCTGACGAGGTCCTGGAAGGCGTGCGCGTGCCGCGCCTGCAGAACGTGGGCCGTGGTGGAAATGTCGGAGAGGGCGTCCTGCGGGGCGCGCCCGATGTTGGTCGGCACGGCCAGCCCGGTGAGGATGCGGCGCTTCAGGCCGGCGACCCGCACCATGAAGAATTCGTCGAGGTTGCTGGCGAAAATGGCCAGGAAGTTCGCCCGTTCCAGAGCCGGGAGATCGGGGTCCTCCGCGAGCTCGAGCACCCGCTGGTTGAAGGCCAGCCAGCTCAGTTCCCGGTCGAGGTAGCGCTCGGTGGGGAGCGCCGGATCGTTCACGCCGATCAGGGGATCGAAATCATCGTCAAAGTCGCTGCCCAGGCCCGAGTCGGTCTGGATGTTGTCGCCGTCCATTCAACCATCTTGACACTGCAGACCGCGCGAATGCGACGATCTTGGATGAACACTGGTCAACGCGGGCTCCGACGGTACTGCACATCGATCGTTCGCTCGGTAAACCCGAGCGAACGATACAGGGCCACCGCGGCGGCGCTGTCGGCCTCCACATACAGGTCCGCGGTACGGCACCCGCGCTCGCGGAGGCGATCGAGCCCGGCCAGCATGAGACGGCGGCCGACGCCGCGGCCGGCGGCATCCGGGTGCACGCCGACGACGTAGATCTCACCCACCGGGGAGCCTGACTCGACCTTCAACCAGTTGTAGCCGATCATCCGACCGGTACCGGTGCCGGTGCCGGTGCCGGTGCCGAAGCCGGTGTCGCGGGCCACCAGGAAATCACCGGCCGAGAACCACGGTTCGGCACAGCGGGCGGCCAGATCGCTCGCGGTCAGAGACCCCTGCTCCGGGTGCGCGGCGAACACCAGCGCGTTCAGCGCCACCCACTCCGCGTCGTCCGGTCCGGGCCGGAACGCGTCGATCCGGATGGCGGCACGGATGCCGGTGCGGTCAGGGACCCCGGGCTCGGCCGGCGCGCTGCCGGCTGACTCCGCCGTCAGGTCCAGCCGCAGCTGCAGCAGGGTGCGCTCGGCCGTGAAAGCGAACCGGTCGGCGAGCGCCCGGGCAGCGGGGTGGTCTCCGTGCGACCAGATCGTCAGCTCCCCGGGCGCGGCGGCCAGGATTTCGGCCAGGGCGGCCGCGCCGTGCCCGTGCCGGCGTCGGGCCGGGTCGACGACGAGGTCGAGTTCGCCGGCGCCGAGGATGCCCGCACCCACGACGACGTTCCCGTCCTTCTCCACGACCAGGAACGGGGCGCGGTGCCCCGCGGCCACGTCGAAAAGGGACTGTTCGTTGAACGGCGCGTAGCCGTCGCCCTGGGTGGCGGCGGCGCTGACGCGGTGGAACTCGGCCGCAAAGGCGGCATCCGTCAGATCAGGCGAAAACCGGATGAATGCCACGGGTACCGTCCTGCTCCTGCACATTCAAGCGGTAGCCCACGTTGCGCACGGTGCCGATCAGGGATTCCTGGTCGCCGAGCTTGGCCCGCAGCCGTCGCACGTGCACGTCCACCGTGCGGGTGCCGCCGAAGTAGTCGTAGCCCCAGACCTCGCTGAGGAGCTGTTCCCGGGTGAAGACCCGCGACGGATGCGCGGTCAGAAAGCGCAGGAGCTCGAATTCCTTGTAGGTGAGGTCCAGCGGCCGGCCGTGCACCTTGGCGGAATAGCTGGCCTCGTCGATGATGACCCCGGCGGCGCGGATGGTGGCGGATTCCTCCGCGCGGGGCACGCGCCCGACGGCGAGACGGATGCGCGCATCCACCTCGGCCGGCCCGGCCGTCTCGAGGATGACGTCGTCGACGCCCCAGTCCGGGCTCACCGCGGCCAGGCCGCCCTCCGTGATCACGAGCAGCAGCGGAACGGAGTTTCCCGTGGTACGCAGAATCTGGCAGAGCGACTTGGCCGCCATCAGATTGGAACGGGCATCGACGAGCATGAGGTCGGCGTCGGGCGCCGTCACGAGCTGGTCCGGCTGGGCGGGGATGGTGCGCGCGCCGTGTGACAGCAGGGCGAGGGCGGGAAGAACGTCACTGTTGACCGCCGAGGTCAGGATCAACAACTGGGCCACACTCACCCTCCAAGGATTGTGCGCTCAATCCTAGCGTGCCGCGGAAAGGGTCCCGGGCAGGGCAGAATGAGAGGGTGAGCTGGCAGTGGAAGAGCGTCGTCGTGGTGTATTTGTTCGCGCTCGCGTGCGCTGTGCTGACCGGATGGCTGTCTCTGCCCGGCCAACATCTGATCTGGATCAGCCTCTCCTTCGCCGGCTGCACGATCGGAACCCTGAGCGTACAGCTCGCGACCGGACGCAAAGAAGGCTACGTGGACCGGGTGACGACCAGCCTCGTCGGGGCCGTGGCCGTGCTCGCCGCCGCCACCGGAATCTTCGCTCTCGCCGGGGTCCTCTGACTCTGATCTGCGTCAGCCCGTGCTCATGTGGTTCTGCTGAGGCGTGCCGAGGGGTTATCGCGCGCGAGCGGGCTAGAATAAGGGACATGTCTATCCTCGCTATCGAAATCTTCTTCCTGGGGCTGCTCGCGCTGGCGAGCCTGTCGATCGCCTGGGTGTCCGGCTTGGTTCTGTTCAAGCTGTACCGGGGGCAGCGGTAGCCCTCGATGTTTGAGCTGCCCCCTCAGCTCCCCTCCGAACTCGTGCCGCTGTCGTGGCTCCTCGGAGTGTGGGAAGGTTCGGGAGTCATCGACTACCAGATCGGCGAGGAGTCCGTCAGCCGGGAGTTCGGTCACCGGCTGAGCTTCAGCCACGACGGCCTGCCGCACCTGAATTACAGCTCCTACACCTGGCTCGAGCCCACGCCCGACTCCGACGGCGGTGAGTCGACGCCGCTGATGACGGAAACCGGGTACTGGCGGCTGAGCCGTGCCCAAGGGCTCGGCGATCCCGGTCCGGGTCTGCTGCCGGCCGTGGGTGAGCATCCGTTCGTCACCGCAGCGGCGGTCGAAACCCTCCGCAACGCCGACAACGGCTTCGATATCGACGTGACCATCGTGCACCCCGGCGGAGTCGCGGAAATCTACCTCGGCCAGGTCAAGGGTCCGCGCATCGATTTAGCGACGGATGCCGTGATGCGCACCCAGGGTGCCAAACCCTACTCGGCGGCGACGAGGCTCTATGGTCTGGTCGACGGTCATCTGCTCTGGGCCTGGGACATGGCCGCCTTAGGTCAGAGCCTGCGCACCCACGCGTCCGGCCGCCTCAAGCGCGTCGAGTAAACGGGCATCCCTGCGCCTCACATCCGGGCGCCCCGGCGCCGAACCGTCCGTTGGAAAGAGTTCCCATGACCGATGCACCTGTGTCCCCTCTCCCGTCCTCGCCGCTCAGATCCCCGCTGCTCGAACTCGACGGCGCGGTGCAGGCCGAGGGCATCGACGCCGGCGTGGCCGCGCACTACGGCGGACCCCTCACGGAGCAGCGCCGGCTCCTCGCCGGCGGAGCCGTCGTCGACCTGTCCCACCACGGCGTGCTGAGCGTCGCCGGCCCGGACCGGTTGACCTGGCTGAACTCCATCTCCAGCCAGGAGCTGCGCCGCCTGGCGCCGGGGGAGTCCACCGAGACGCTCCTGCTCGACCCGAACGGCCACGTCGAATACGCCATGGCCGTCATCGACGACGGGGTGGAGACCTGGCTGCTGGTCGAGGCAGCCCAACTGCCCGGGCTGCACGCCTGGCTCGACACGATGCGCTTCACACTGCGGGTGCAGGTCGTCGACCACACTCTCGCCTACGCCGTGATCGGGTCGATGGGTGACCCGTCGGTGTTGCCGCTCACACCGGCCGCGCCGAACGGAGTGCCTCTGGTGTGGCACGACCCCTGGACCCAGGTCTCCGCGGGCGGATACCAGTACGCGCCTGGACCGGTGCACCCGGCCGCCGCGTGGCACTGGGCCGAGACCCTCGTCCCCCGCGCGTCCCTGCCGGCTCTGCGCGACGCCGTGCGGGACGGAGGGGTCGCCGCGGCCGGCCTCCTCGCCGTCGAGGCCCTCCGGATCGCGGCGTGGCGCCCGCGGCGGGCCACGGAGGTCGACGAGAAGAGCCTGCCGCACGAACTCGACTGGTTGCGCAGCGCCGTGCATCTGAACAAGGGCTGCTACCGCGGCCAGGAGACCGTGGCCAAGGTGCACAACCTCGGGCATCCGCCCCGCCGCCTGGTGCTGCTGCACCTGGACGGCTCCGACGCGGTGCTCCCCGTGCACGGGGACGAGGTGCAGGCCGTGAAGCAGCTGGCCGATGGAACCACCGAGCACCGCGGGATCGGCCGGATCACCTCCAGCGCCATCCATTACGAGCTGGGCCCGATCGCGCTCGCCACGGTGAAGCGCACCGTTCCCGCCACGGTCACCCTGTACGTGGCCTCCCAGGACATCCTCGTCGCGGCCGCACAGGAGGTGATCGTGCCTCAGTCGGCGGGCTCGGTGGCCGATATCCCGCGCCTGCCCCGGCTCGGCATCCGCACGCCCGGCCACTGACGCCCGGCCACTGACGCCGGCCACTGACCCGGGCCGGCGACCCAGCCCCGGCGCGCTCGCCACGTCGGTAGAGTTGGACGCATGTCAGATGCATACAATCTCATCCTTCTCCGTCACGGCCAAAGCCTATGGAATCAGGAAAACCTTTTCACCGGCTGGGTGGATGTCAGGCTGAGCGAGCAGGGCGCGGGCGAAGCAAAGCGCGCCGGCGAGCTTCTCGCCGAGTCGGGCCTGCTGCCCGACATCCTGCACACCTCATTACTTACCCGCGCCATCCAGACCGCGAACATCGCTCTGGAAGAGGCAGACCGGCTGTGGATCGACGTCAAGCGCTCCTGGCGGCTCAACGAGCGCCACTACGGCGCCCTGCAGGGCCTCGACAAGGCGGAGACCCTCGCCAAGTTCGGGCCCGAGCAGTTCCAGCTGTGGCGCCGCTCCTTCGACGTTCCGCCGCCCGTGCTGGCCGACGATTCCCGCTGGTCTCAGGCGCACGACCCGCGTTACGCGGCGCTCGGCGACGACCTGCCCCGCACCGAGTGCCTCAGCGACGTCGTCGACCGGATGCTGCCCTACTGGGAATCCGACATCACCCCCGACCTGCGTGCGGGCAAGACGGTTCTCGTCACCGCCCACGGCAACTCGCTGCGTGCGCTGGTCAAGCACCTTGATGGCATCAGCGACGCGGACATCGCCGAGCTGAACATCCCCACCGGCATCCCGCTGGTCTACCGCCTCGGCGCGGACATGATGCCGCTGGGCCCCGGCCGTTACCTGGACCCCGAGGCTGCCGCCGCCGGTGCCGCCGCCGTTGCGGCCCAGGGAAACAAGAAGTAGCGTCCAACCCACCAGGAACGAGAAAGCCCCGGAAGCGACTGCTTCCGGGGCTTTCTCGTTCCTCATGAGGCCGGAACGCCTGGACTCTAGGCGCTCGTGTTCTGCTGCCAGGCGCCGGTGCCGAGGTACTGCACCTTCTTCGCGATCGAGACCGCGTGGTCGGCGAAGCGCTCATGGTAGCGGCTGGCGAGGGTGGAGTCGACCGTATCGGCCGCCTGGCCCTTCCAGGTCGCCCCGAGCACGGCGTCGAACACGCTGAGGTGCAGCGCGTCGACCTTGTCGTCTTCGTTGCGGATGGTTTCGGCCAGCTTCATGTCCTCATTGGTCAGAAGCGCGGTGAGCATGTGCGCGATCGCCGTGACGAGCGTGCCCATCTCGGCGAAGGTGGCGCGCAGGCTTTTCGGCACGACCTTGTCGGGGAACCGATAACGGGCCAGCTGGGCGATGTGCGTGGACAGATCGCCCATCCGTTCGAGCGACGCACTGATGCGCAGGGCGCTGACGACGATGCGCAGGTCGCGTGCGACCGGCTGCTGGCGGGCCAGGATCGTGATGGCCAGCTCGTCGAGTTCGATGGTCAGCTCGTCGATCTTCTCGTCTTCGGAAATCGCTTCCTCCGCCAGACCGACGTCGGACTCGTTGAAGGCGCGCGTCGCCTTGTCGATGGAGATCGCCACGAGTCGGGAGATCTCGACAAGGCGATCCTGCACTTCGGCGAGTTCCTGCTGGAATACTTCACGCATGGTGTGTGGTCCTTCCTGGGCGCGCGTAACACGCAGACACGTGAGACCCACCTGGCCCCACCGAATCATGGGGGAGGGAGGTTAACGGCAGGTGCCGTGGTCTTGAACTCTACCTAAAGTAGCTTGCGCGCCGGGACGGCCCTGTCACCCACCCGGAATAAACGTCAGTATTCTGGATGAATGGAATCGACAGGGCTTGTGCTTCTGGCGCTGGCCCTCGGCCTGACTGTCGGGGCCGGTTTCATGACGCTGCTGCACGTGGCCGAGCGCCACGGTCGGCGCGCCGCCGAGGTCGTGAACCCGGCCGTCCCCGACGGAATCGACCAGGTGCTCGACGCGCTGGAGACGGCCGGTGCCGTCGTCGACCCGTCCAACAACGTGATCAAGGCATCCCAGGCCGCGGTGTCGATGGGACTGGTCTGGAATCGGCAGATGGTGCACTCCGAGCTCCTGGACCTGATCAGCCAGGTGCGCCGTTCCGGCGAGCCGATCTCGGAAAACCTCGTCCTCTCCCGCGGGCCCTTCGGTGATGCCAGCATGCGGGTGCGGGTGCGGTTGGCCCGGCTGGGAACACGGTACGTCCTGGTGCTGGCGGAGGACCGCACCGAGGCTTTCCGGCTCGACGAGGTGCGCCGGGACTTCGTCGCCAACATCAGCCATGAGTTGAAGACCCCCATCGCCGCCGTGGGGCTGCTGGCCGAGGCGCTCACCCAGGCGGCGGACGAGCCGGCGCAGGTGCGCCGCTTCGCGAACCGCCTCACCACTGAGTCCGGTCGCCTCAGCCGCCTGACCCAGGAGATCATCGAATTGTCCCGCCTGCAGGCGCAGGATTCCCTAACCGAGCCCGAGATCGTCAACGTCGACGTCATCGTGGCCACGGCGGTGGACCAGAGCCGGGTCCCCGCGGAGGCGGACCGGATCACGATCGCCCTCGGCAAGAAATCGGGGGCCGAGGTGAGCGGCGACGAGCGGCTCCTCGTGATGGCCGTGCACAATCTCGTGGCCAACGCCGTGAACTACTCAGCAGAGGGTTCCCGCGTCGGGGTCGGGGTGCGCAAGAACGCCGGAGTCGTCGAGATCAGCGTCACCGACCAGGGCGTGGGTATTGAGGAAGCCGATCTTGATCGGATCTTCGAACGCTTCTTCCGGGTCGACCAGGCCCGGTCGCGGCACACCGGCGGTACGGGCCTCGGCCTCGCGATTGTCAAGCACATCGTTCAGATCCACGGCGGCGACATCCGCGTCTGGTCGCAGCCGGGCAGCGGTTCGACCTTCACCATCCGCCTCCCGGAGGCGCCGCACCCCGCTTCGGCGGCGATAGGAGACACCCCATGACCCACATCCTTCTGGTCGAAGACGAGAGCGCGCTCAGTGAGCCGCTGAGCTTCCTGCTCGAGCGGGAGGGGTACGAGGTCACCGTCGCCGAGGATGGTCCGAGCGCCATCAGCGAGTTCGACCGCACCGGCGCAGACCTGATTCTGCTCGACCTCATGCTCCCCGGCATCCCGGGCACGGAGGTGTGCCGGGAGATTCGCACGCGGTCGTCCGTGCCGATCATCATGCTGACCGCCAAGGACTCCGAGGTGGACATCGTGGTCGGGCTCGAGCTCGGCGCCGACGACTACGTCACCAAGCCGTATTCGACCCGGGAACTGCTCGCCCGCATCCGTGCCGTTTCCCGGCGCCGCACCGACGAGGTCGGGGAGGACCTGAGCCTGCTGTCGGCGGGCACCGTGCGGATGGACACCGAGCGGCACACCGTGACAGTGTCCGGCGAGATCGTGAACCTGCCGCTGAAGGAATTCGAGCTGCTGGAGTTCCTGCTCCGCAACGCCGGCCGGGTGCTCACCCGAGGTCAGCTGATCGACCGGGTCTGGGGCAGCGACTACTTCGGGGATACCAAGACCCTGGACGTGCACATCAAGCGGATCCGGTCGCGGATCGAAGCCGCCCCCTCGGATCCGACCATGCTGGTCACCGTGCGCGGCCTGGGCTACCGCTTCGACGCCTGAGGCCGGGCGCGACAAGCACGCCCGCGCGGAAATGCGTCCCGCGATCCGGAGCGGCCGGTCGGCCTCGCCCTACGGGGCGGAGGTCGGCAGCAGGGTCGAGTACTCCTCGAGCGAGCCGTCGAGTACCGGGACGAGAACCTCGACGCCGGTCTCGTTGCCGTACTGGAAAAAGACGGGGAACAGCGACCCGGGCGCGACGTCGGCCGTGACGGTGACGGTCGGGGAATCCGGTGTGCCGAACGTGACGCTGGAGTTCGCGTCCACGTTCACCTCCTGGGTGAACTTCTCGGTGCCATCGTCGTACTGCACGTTCAGGCTGTGTGCCGAATCGCCCGAGTTGACGACGGTGACCACGAGGTTGGCGATGTTGCCGTCGTCCGACAGGAGCATGGCGTTGCGGATGGCGAGGTCGCCGACATTGCCGCTGACTCCGTCGCTTGCGTCGTATTTCGCGGTCGTCGACTGCGGTGCCAGCAGATTGCAGCCGCTGGTCCCCAGAAGGATGCCGGCCGCCACAACGACGGACACGATGATACGAGCTTTCACAACGCCTCCAACAGATCACCGTTCCGCCTGACGGCCAAACGCTGCACATTAAGCTTTCCCCTTCAGCCTACCGGCTCCCGTCGGGCTGAGCCGCGCGCGCCCGGGCGCGGCGCACCCTACCACTGGCCGCTGTGGTATCCTCGACGTTGCTGAAGGGATATTCATATGCTGTTTGAGGTTGGCGAAACTGTCGTTTATCCCCACCATGGTGCTGCGACGATCACCGAGGTGAAGACGCGCATGGTCAAGGGTGAAGAGAAACTGTACCTGAAGCTGAATGTCACCCAGGGCGATCTGACCATCGAGGTGCCCGCCGAGAACGTCGACCTGGTCGGCGTTCGCGATGTGATCGGTCAAGAGGGTCTCGACAAGGTGTTCGAGGTGCTGCGCGCTCCCTTCACCGAAGAGCCCACCAACTGGTCGCGCCGGTACAAGGCCAACCTGGAAAAGCTCGCATCCGGCGACGTCATCAAGGTGTCGGAGGTCGTTCGTGATCTGTGGCGCCGCGATCAGGACCGGGGCCTCTCCGCCGGCGAGAAGCGGATGCTGGCCAAGGCCCGTCAGATTCTTATCTCAGAGCTGGCACTGGCGGAGAAGACCGACGAAGAGAAGGCCTCCACGGTCCTCGACGAGGTCCTGGCGTCCTAACCGGCATAGCCGGATCGGCAGAATCAGAACCGACGTAACCAGACTTGCTTTCGAGGGAAGGCGGCGCCGCGAGGTGCCGCCTTTCGTATTTCGTGCCTCTGACGCCCGCGCCGACGCGGTCTCATGCCGCAGTTCTTCCCGCACCACTTCCCGCACCGCTTCGTACTCACCGTCTCGCGTCTATTCGTCGCCGACCTCACCAGATAGCCTCCAGATATGACTGAAACCCCCGCGCCCCAGGTCGCAGTCATCGTCGTCGCCGCCGGGAGTGGCAGCCGGCTCGGGCACGCCGAGCCGAAGGCGTTCGTCTCGCTGGCCGGACGCACCCTGCTCGAACGCGCGCTTGCCTCTGTGTTCGCGATGCGGGACCCGGTGCAGGTCATCGTCGTCGCGCCCGACACCCACCTGGCCCACGCTCGCCGGGTCGCCTCGAGGGCGGGCGGGGCAGCATCCGTCGACGTGGTGGCCGGCGGCGCCACGCGACAGGAATCGGTGAACCGCGGCCTGGCCGCGGTGCACCCCGGCGTGCGCACCGTCCTGGTTCACGACGCCGCGCGCGCCCTCACGCCCGCCGCGCTCTGCGACGCCGTCGTCGACGCGGTGCAGTCCACCGGTCACGGCATCGTTCCCGGCCTGGCCGTGGTCGACACCATCAAAAACATCTCCGCTGCCGGCGAGATCCTGGGCACGGTGGACCGCGCCGCACTCTCGGCCGTGCAGACCCCGCAGGGCTTCCCGAGGGAGATGCTCGCCGCCGCGGCCGCCGCGGCATCCGCCGGCTCGTCGCTCGCGGCAACCGATGACGCGGGCGTGGTGGCCGCCGCCGGCTACCCGGTCAGCGTGATCGCCGGGGACCCCCTCGCCTTCAAGATCACAACCCCGTGGGACCTGGGCCGGGCCGAGGCCCTGCTCGGCGGACGCATGCCGGCCCACTCCGCGCCCCGCACCGACACCGCGCCCCGCGTGGGCACCGGGCTCGATGTGCACGCCTTCGACGACGACTCCGAACTGTGGCTCGCCGGCCTGCACTGGCCGGGGGAGCGCGGACTGTCCGGGCACAGCGATGGCGATGCCGCCGTGCACGCCATCTGCGACGCCCTGCTCTCCGCCGCCGGGCTGGGCGATCTCGGTGGTGTCTTCGGCACATCCGATCCGCGCCTCGTCGACGCCCACGGCGACGTATTCCTCGGCGAGACCCTGCGCCTGCTGGCGGCCGCCGGGTTCAGGGTCGGCAACGTCACGGTGCAGATCATCGGCAACCGGCCCAAACTCAGCACGCGCCGGGCGGAGGCGGAGGCGCTGCTCGGATCGCTGCTGAAGGCGCCGGTCGCCGTGTCGGCGACCACGACGGATGCCCTGGGCTTCACCGGTCGCGGCGAGGGCCTCGCCGCCATCGCGACGGCGCTCATTCTCCCCGACCCCCCGGCAGACCCTGACCTAAGCTGGGAAGCGTGACCATGCGACTCTACGATTCCAGGGCCCAGGCCCTCCGCGACTTCATACCCCTCACGCCCGGCGCGGTGGGTATCTACGTTTGTGGACCCACCGTGCAGTCCTCGCCCCACATCGGCCACCTGCGCAGCGCCCTCGTCTACGACCAGCTGCGCCGCTGGCTCACCTACCGCGGCTTCGACGTGACCTTCGTGCGCAACGTGACCGACATCGACGACAAAATTCTGGCCCACGCGGTCGGGGGCGCCGAGCAGTGGTGGGCGCTCGCCTACCGCTACGAGCTGGAGTTCACCGCCGGCTACCAGCGGCTGGGCATCCTCGCCCCCAGCTACGAACCCAGGGCGACCGCCAGCATCCAGCAGATGCAAGACCTGATCACCCGACTGATCCAACTCGGGCACGCCTACCCGGCCGATGACGCCTCCAGCGACGTCTACTTCGACACGGCGAGCTGGCCCGACTACGGTGACCTCACCCGCCAGCGGCATGGCGACATGGAACCGGCAGCGGATGCCGACCTGCGCGGCAAGAACGACCCACGCGACTTCGCCCTGTGGAAGGGTCGCAAAGCCGATGAACCGGAGTCTGCCTCCTGGCCGTCCCCGTGGGGAGCCGGCCGTCCCGGCTGGCACATCGAGTGCTCGGCCATGGCGTCCCGCTACCTCGGCTCCCACTTCGACATCCACGGCGGCGGGCTCGACCTGCGCTTCCCACACCATGAGAACGAGCTGGCCCAGTCCGCCGCCGCCGGCGACGGCTTCGCGAGCTACTGGGTGCACAACGGTCTCGTCAACGTGAACGGGCAGAAGATGTCCAAGTCGCTGGGCAACTCGGTCTTCGCGACGGAGCTGCTCGACCAGGCGCGCGCCATCGTCGTGCGCTACTACCTGGGGGCGGCCCACTACCGTTCCACCATCGACTACCACGAGGGTTCCCTCGTGGAGGCCGAAGCGGCCCTCGAAAGAATCGAGAGCTTCCTCGACCGCGCCGACCGCCGCCTGGCGGACACCCGCTTCGCCGGATCCGGCGTCGAGATCGTCCCGGACGAATTCGCGTCCGCCATGGACGACGACCTGGCCGTGCCTCAGGCTCTGGCGGTGTTGCACGACACCGTGCGTACCGGCAACGCGGCGCTGGACGCCGAAGATCTGCACGCGGCCGCCGCCGCGCGTGGTCACGTGCTCGCCATGAGTGAGGTTCTCGGCATCAACCCGCTCTCACCGGGCTGGTCCGTGGCCACGGACGAACCGGCCATGATCGCACTCACCGCCCTCGTCGAGCGCCTGCTCGACGATCGCGAAATCGCAAGGCAGGGCCGCGACTATGCGGCCGCAGACCGTATCCGGGACGAGCTCGTCGCCGCCGGAATTACCATCGAAGACACCCCCTCGGGTGCCCATTGGAGTTTTGACTGATGAAGAACACAGACCGTAAGTCCCGCACCGGGGCCGTGCGCAAGGGCAGCCGGGGACCACAGGTCGGTTCCGGCGGCCAGGGACGCCAGGCGCTCGAGGGCAAGAAGCCCACGCCCAAAGCGGAAGACCGCCCCTACCACCCCGCCGGCAAACGCAAGCTCGCCCAGGACCGCTTCGTCGCGGCCGGCGGCGGCCGCAGCCGCGGCTCCGCTGGTCCCAAGAGCGCGCCGCGCAGCGCCACCACCGGCAACACCGGCGGCGGCGGAGCGTCCACCCGCCGGGCCAAGCAGATCGACGAGCATGAGGTTGTGACCGGGCGCAACTCCGTACTGGAGGCGCTGCGGGCGAAGATCCCCGCCACGGCCCTGTACATCGCCACGCGCATTGAAATGGACGAACGGGTGAAGGAGGTCCTCACCCTCGCGACGACCCGCGGCATCCCCGTCCTCGAGGTCATGCGCCCGGAGCTCGACCGCTTGGCGGGCCGGGACTCGGTGCACCAGGGTCTCGCGCTCAAAGTGCCGGCCTACGAGTACGCCCAGCCCCTCGAGCTGCTGGAACTGACGATCAGCCGCGGCCACAAGCCGCTCTTCGTCGCCCTCGACGGCATCACCGACCCCCGCAACCTCGGCGCCATCATCCGCTCGACGGCCGCGTTCGGCGGACACGGCGTGATCGTGCCGCAGCGTCGGTCCGTCGGCGTGACCGCGTCGGCGTGGAAGACGTCGGCCGGAGCCGCTGCCCGACTTCCCGTCGCCATGGCCACCAACCTGACCCAGTCGCTCAAGGCGCTCAAGGAGCGCGGCGTGCTCGTCATCGGACTCGCCGGCGACGGCGACACCCAGCTGCCCGAGCTCGGCATCGGTTTCGCCGAGCGCCCCATCGTGATCGTGGTCGGCAGCGAGGGCAAGGGGCTGTCCCGCCTCGTCACCGAGACCTGCGACGCGATTGTGTCGATCCCGATCAGCGCCTCGACCGAATCCCTCAACGCGGGGATCGCGGCCGGCGTGACACTGTACGAGGTCTCCCGACTGCGCGCGGCCGCCAAGGCCGCCAAGGTCGCGAAGCAGGTAGCCGCCGCGACGGCGGCAGCCGCCTCCGCAGCCTCTTAACCCGATCCGCCGGGCGCCCGCCCGGTAGGCCGAACCGCGAGAAAAGCCTCCTAATCCCACAATCGGCGGGCTTTTCTCACGGTTCGGCGGGCTACACGGACCCGGCGGCACGCCGGTCGGATCAGACCTTGAGGCGCCAGTCGGCCTCGTCGTCGGCGGCCGACTCGGCCGCGTCCGCCAGGGCGGCGGTCTCATCGTCGGTCACGTCGATCGGGATCGTGATCTCGCCGGTGGCCGGCTCGATCACGGTGGCCTCGTCGCGGCGGTGCCGGAGCACGTCCTTGACGTAGGAGGTGACGGCCTCGGCCAGCGGGATATCCCTGGACTGGTTCTGGGCCATGAACCAGCGGTGGTCGAGCAGCTGGTGGAAGACCTCGGCCGGCTCCAGCTTGCCCTTGAGATCGCGGGGAATGGCCCGGATGACGGGTTCGAAGACGCGCACCAGCCACTCGTGCGCCAGCATCTCCTCGTCGGCCTCCGGGTCGCCGTAGGAGACCCGGTAGGAGTCGAGGTCGTTGAGCAGGCGCCGGGCCTGGTTCTCCTCGGCGTCGAGCCCGGTCAGCCTCAGCAGGCGCCGCTGGTGGTGGCCGGCGTCGACGACCTTCGGCTGGATGCGCACGGTCGTACCCGTGTTGTCCGTCTTGATGGCCAGTTCCTCGATGTCGAACCCGAGGTCGTTGAGGCGTTCGACGCGTTCCGTGATGCGCCAGCGCTCGGAGCTGGAGAAGGATTCCGACCCGGTGAGCTCTTTCCAGAGCAGCCGGTAGGCGGCCACGATCCCATTGCTGACCCGGATGGGGTCCAGCTCGTCGGCCGCCCGGCCGCCGGCCTCGAGGTCCATGAGCTCACCGGCGATGTTGACGCGCGCGATCTCCAGGTCGTTTTCGCGCTGGCCGTTGGAGAGCCCGCCGGGATAGAGCTGCCCGGTCTCCGCGTCGACCAGGTAGGCGGCGAACGCGCCGGCGTCACGGCGGAAGAGGGTGTTGGACAGCGACACATCGCCCCAGAAGAGGCCGGCCATGTGCACGCGTACCAGCAGCAGGGCCAGGGCGTCGACCAGCCGGGTGGCGGTGTCGGGCCGCAGGGTCTGCGAGTAGAGCGCGCGGTAGGGGAGCGAGAACTTGAGGTGCCGGGTGACGAGCACCGAGTTCAGCGGCTCGGCGTCGTCATCGGTGCGGTTCGTGATCACGGCGAGCGGCTCGACGCAGGGAATTTCCAGGCCCTGCAGGGTACGGAGCATCTCGTACTCGCGCTTGGCCATCTCGCTGGTGGTCTCCTTGATGGCGACGACACGGCCGCTCAAATGAGCGAAGCGCACGAGGTGGCGCGAGATGCCTTTGGGCAACGCTGCGATGTTCTCGTTCGGCCAGGCGTCCAGCGGGAGGTGCCAGGGAAGGTCAAGTAGGGCTGGATCGGCAGTGGCCGATGTGATGTTGAGTGAACCGCTCATCCGTCGAGTTTACCGGTGTGCTCCACAGTCGGGGAACGACAAAACGGCCGGATGGATCATGCTCCATCCGGCCGTTCGTTGACGAGCGGGTGCCTAGTCGGCGACTGCTCCACCGAGGCGCAGGCCGGTCTCGGCGTCGAACACGTGCATGTGGTGCGGCGTCGGGGTGAGGTAAACGGTGTCGCCGGCGGACGGGTGCGAACGACCATCGACGCGAGCGACGATATCGGTGCGCTTGCCCTCGACCGTGGAGTGGCCGTAGAGGTAACCGTCGGCACCAAGCTCCTCGACCAGGTCGACGGCAACTTCGAGGCCCTCGCCATGCGTGGTGGACAGGTGGATGTCCTCGGGGCGAACGCCGATCGTGACCTTCGTGCCGGTGGAGCCGGCCAGGGTCTCGCGGGGCACGGGAATCGTGGCGGTGCCGAACCTGACGCCGCCGTCGACGGTGTCGGCCAGGAACAGGTTCATGGCCGGGCTGCCGATGAAGCCGGCAACGAAGACGTTGTTCGGCTTCGAATACAGGTCGCGAGGCGTGCCGACCTGCTGGAGCACGCCATCCTTGAGGACTGCGATGCGGTCGCCCATGGTGAGGGCTTCGGTCTGGTCGTGGGTCACGTAGACCGTCGTGACGCCGAGGCGGCGCTGGAGCGAAGCGATCTGGGTGCGGGTCTGCACGCGCAGCTTGGCGTCGAGGTTCGACAGAGGCTCGTCCATCAGGAACACCTGGGGCTGACGCACGATGGCCCGGCCCATGGCGACGCGCTGACGCTGGCCACCGGAGAGAGCTTTCGGCTTGCGGCTCAGGTACGGCTCGAGGTCGAGCAGCTTGGCGGCCTCGAGAACGCGGGCGGCGCGCTCATCCTTGTTGACTCCGGCGATCTTGAGCGCGAAGCCCATGTTCTCGGCGACCGTCATGTGGGGGTACAGAGCGTAGTTCTGGAAGACCATGGCGATGTCGCGGTCTTTCGGCGGGACATCCGTCACGTTGCGCTCACCGATGAAGATGTTGCCTTCGTTGACTTCTTCGAGGCCGGCGAGCATGCGCAGGGACGTGGACTTGCCGCAGCCGGACGGGCCGACCAGCACGAGAAACTCGCCGTCGGCAACCGACAGGTCGAGCTTGTCAACGGCGGGAATAGAGGAACCCGGATAGAGGCGGGTCGCCTTGTCGAACGTGACTGAAGCCATGGTTGATTTCTCCTTCACCGGCAGGTACGTGCCGGACGATCCGTTGTGATGGGTTACTACGCCTGCCACGCGTCATGTGCGACAGGTCAACTTCCCCAGTATGTCATGTCGGGGGATCGCGGCGACGGCGGGAATTCTGCGGCGGAGCCCGCCCGCAGGCCCCGTCTGGCCGTTTCCCAGAAAGGGGACCTACTATTTGGGAGGCATTCGCAAATGGCTTGCCTCTGCACTAACTACTCGGAGCGAGCATTCATGACTATTGGCGGATCGGGCGACGGCCGTCCTTCTAAGAATCAGCGACGTGACGCGGTGCGCACCAAGGCCAAGCGGATCCGCGAGGAGCAGAAGAAAAAGGACCGCCGTTACCGGGTCGCCCTGCGCGGCGGAATCGCCGCCGCCGGCGTCGCCATTGCCGCGGTCATCGCCGTGGTCATCATCAACTCGATTCCCCCCATCGGCCCCGGTCCGGCGAACATGGCCAGTGACGGCGTGCTGATCTCCGAGGGGATGACCCCGGTCACGACCTCCGCGCTCCAGCCCGAGGCCAAGCCGATACCGTCCAAGCCGGATGCGACCGGCACGGTGGCTGACATCCGCGTCTACGCCGACTACCTCTGCCCGTTCTGCAGCGAGTTTGAGGCCGCCAACAGTGACCAGATCAGCCAGTGGGTCACGTCGGGTGCCGCGACCGTGGAGATCCACCCGGTTTCGATCCTGACCCACAAGTCCTCCGGCACGAAATACTCGCTTCGGGCTGCAAACGCCGCCGCATGTGTGGCCAATTACGCCCCCGCAAACTTCTACGACTTCAACGCCATCCTGTTCCAGGAACAGCCCAAGGAGGGCACCGCCGGTCACGACGACGCGGCCATCAAGGGCCTCGTGAAGGACGCCGGCGTGAGCGACCGGGTGTCGCAGATCAACGAGTGCATTGACGACACGACCTTCAAATCGTGGGTCATCGCATCCACGGACCGGGCTCTGTCCGGTCCGTTGCCGAACACCGAGGTCGAGGCCATCACCGGCACACCCACCGTGCTCGTCAACGGAAAGCAGTACGTCGGCGCACTCGACGACCCGAGGGAGTTCGCCGCCTTCGTGCTACAGGCGGCCGGCGCGACCTACTCCACTTCGACGCCAACCCCCGAGCCGGCACCGGCCGGGTAGGCGCCCCGCTTTGATGGCGGCGCAGCACGGGTTCGTCATTTAGGATGGTGAGTCGAGGCGTCGATCGCCTCATGCCGGCCTGGCGCAATTGGTAGCGCACCACTCTTGTAAAGTGGGGGTTACGGGTTCAAGTCCCGTGGCCGGCCCTCTACTTTCATCGCTTCAGATCGTGGTTTTCTCGGTGACGGTGTCCTCGAGGGCGCTGAGAAAATTTGTCGGATCGATCGGTGAGCGCACGCCCGGTTTTGCATCGGCCGGAATGCCCCCGACGTACAGCCAACCGAGCAATTCTTCCGCGGCCGCGAGGCCGTGGGCGTCGTTCACCGGCTGCGTGCGGGCCAGGGCGCCGGAACGCCACATGACGCCCCAACCCTGGGCGGCGAGGAGAAGGCTCAGCATGTGGGCGACACCCGCCGCGACGGCGTCCTGTTCCCAGACCGCCACCGTGTCGCTTTCGCGACGGCTCGCGACCACGGCGATCAGAAGTTCGGCGCGCAGCGGCTTAGCGGCGAGCCTGGCGGCTTCGGTGCCGTTCAGCCCGGCGGCCTCGACCATGGCCTCGCCCAGGCGACGCCGCGCGTCACCGCGCAACTCGATCAGCCGCCACGGGCGCAGAGCGCCATGGTCGGCGACACGGGCCGCGGCAGCCACCACAGGCAGCAGTTCCGCATGGCTCGGCACCTGCCCGGTGACCTTGGAGTGGGAGCGTCGATGACCGACCGTATCGAGGAGGTCGGACAACGCTTACTCGACCGGCTTGAAATTGAGCGAGATGGAGTTCATGCAGTACCGGTCGCCGGTGGGCGTTCCGAATCCGTCGTCGAAGACGTGGCCCAGGTGCGAGCCGCACTTCGCACAGCGCACCTCGGTGCGCACAACCCCGAGGGTTCGGTCTTCGAGGAGTTCAACGGCCTCGGGACGCACCGATTCGTAGAAGCTCGGCCAGCCGCAACCGGAGTCGAACTTCGTGCCGCTCTTGAACAGCTCGGCATTGCAAGCCCCGCAGGTGTAAATCCCGGAGCGGCCCTCATCGAGGAGCTCGCCGGCCCACGCCCGCTCGGTGGCGGCGCCGCGAAGTACGGCGTACTGCTCGGGGCTCAGCTCAGCGCGCCACTGCGCATCCGACTTCTCGACCTCGTAGTCCATGTTCCATTCCTTCCTGCTCGACCCCGGAGAGGCCGAAATCTGTCCGTACCAACACTAAACTCGCCAGACCGCGGCGGTATTCCTCGATCGGGAGGCAGGCAGGTTTTTCCACCGTGGACAGCACGGCACAACGGCCCAGCGAGTACGCAGGCATCGACAAATAGGATTGCAGAGATCGAGGGAGGTGGCACGTGGACGGAACTCCCGGTTCGTCGACTCCCGCGGAGCCTGCCTCGGACTCCTCCTCCCCGGCAGGCCTGTCCGCCCGCGACCGGTCGATCCTCGCCTTCGAGCGGCAGGGGTGGCAGCACGCCGGTGCCAAGGAACAGGCGATCCGGGCCGAGTTCGCCCTCTCGGCCGCCCGGTACTATCAACTACTGGGCGCTGTGATCGACTCGCCGCTGGCCCTGGCCCACGACCCGATGCTGGTGAAACGCCTGCAGCGGATGCGCGACGCCCGGTCGCAGGCGCGGGAGAGCCGGTCGCTACAGTCCACCGATTGACTCCCTGACCCGCACCCTGCCCGTGTCTCATCACCGCCCACTAAGGATCTGACCAGCCTCACGATGCCGAACTCCTACGCGAAAGACCGCTTCGACCACCTCCCGCATTCCCTGGAGCGGGTGGGGGCCCACCGCGCGCCCGGCAAGAAAGGGCGCGGCTGGGTTGCGGTGTGGTGGTCTCTCGGTGCAACCGTGCTGCTGGTCGGCAGCGGAGTCGTCGGCCTGGCCGTCCTGAACAACAACCTGAACTTCGAGTTGCCGGGCACCGCGACGAGTACTGACAGCGCGGCCGAGCCGAGCGCCACTCCGAGTGACACTCCGGCGTCGGCGTCGGCGTCGGAGTCGGTGCCGACGCCGGCCGCGACCGTGGACCCTGACTCGACCGTGACCGTTTTGAACGGGACCGCTGGTGAGGGGATCGCCCGGTCCGTTGGCGATGTCCTCGAGGCGGAGGGCTGGACGATCGAAGAGTTGGACAACGCGAGCACGGAGGATGTGCAGACCACGACGGTCTACTACGCCGACGCGGCCCTGGAGGGAGCGGCCCGCGGAGTCGCGGAGTCACTGCCCGGCTCGGAGGTGCTGCTCTCAAGCGATTTCGCCGATTCCGCGGCGGACCTGACCGTTGTCGTCGGCGCCGACTACGAGCCGGCCGAATAGCCGTCGCTTATACGTCGGGCGCTCGCGCGTCAACCCCCTTTCGTTCTTCCGGAGCTTCCGTAAATTGAGAAATGGTCCTTCATCGTGTTTGCCCGGGCGTTCTCGCAGGAGACGTATTCCATCGGGCGAATGCAATGGACGCAATCCCTGCGCCAGGCCCGGTACGGCCAACGGGCGCGTGTCGACGAATTCAGCAACAAGGAGTTACACATGGCGAACGGAACCGTCAAATGGTTCAACGCTGAAAAGGGTTTCGGCTTCATCACCGTCGATGGAGGTGGCCAGGACGTTTTCGTCCACTACTCGGCCATCGATATGCACGGCTACAAGGTTCTGGAAGAGGGACAACACGTCATCTTCGAACTGGGTACAGGGGCAAAGGGGCCCCAGGCAGAAGCGGTTCGTCCGATCTGATCCAGCGGGGGAGGCCCCAGCGGTCGACCGAAGGGTCGGGTCGCTCCGGGGTGAGTGTGCGCGGCAGTGCAGCCGCGTTAGGTTGGGGGCGTGACAGCGAAACTAGTGGTTCAAGCGCAGCGACGAAGTGCGGCACCGAGAATTCGGTCCATCCGGATGCTCGGGGTCGTCCTTCTGCCGGCACTTCTGCTGGTCTCGGCATGCGCCAGTGACGCGCCGAAGCCGTCGGCAAGCTCAACCGGCACTCCCTGGAACTCCACCTTCGAGTCGGCCGCAGACCCGGCGGTCGCCCCATTGCGCGGCACGAGTGTGCCGACCGGGAGCCTCCAGAACCCGGCCCTCTCGGTGAAGATCGACAACCACGAAGCGGCCAGGCCACAGATCTCTCTCGAGCGCGCCGACATCGTCTTTGAAGAACTGGTCGAGGGCGGGCTGACCCGTTATGTCGCGGTCTGGCATTCCGACGTGCCCGAACTCGTCGGGCCGGTGCGATCGATCCGACCCATGGACCCGGACATCATCGCGCCCTTCGGCGGGATCGCGGCTTATTCCGGCGGCCAACAGAAATTCATCGACCTGATGGACGCGACGGATGTCGTCAGCGCCGCCTTCGATACCGACGACACCGGTCTCTTCGCGCGTTCGGATGACCGGGAAGCCCCTCACAACGTCACCCTCCAGTCCTCAGCGCTCGTCGCGCGGAACGCCACCGTGCCGCCGCCGAACCAGCAATTTGCCTACTCCGCGACCGTGCAGGGATCGTCCGCGGCCGTCGACGGCGCCCCTGTCGCGGCGATCAACTCCACCTTCTCCACCGCCCGTTGGCCCGGCTGGACGTGGGATGCGGCCAGTGCTGCCTACCTGCGCTCGCAGGAGGGCGCCCCTGATCTCGACGCCACCGGTGAGCAGCTGCGGGCGACCAACGTCCTGGTCCTGCGGGTCGCGATCGACGGCACTTACGGGGATGTTCCCACGACGACAATGATCGGTTCGGGGGAAGCCTGGGTGTCGGCCGGCGGCAAGTCCGTGCATGCGGTCTGGTCCAAGGCCGACCAGACCGCCCCCATCCGTCTTGTCGATGACTTCGGCGTGACGATTCGGCTCGCCGCCGGTAACACCTGGATCGAGCTGGTGCCGTCGGACCGAGGCACGGTTGTGCTGGTCCCGTAGCCGTAGCCGTAGCCGTAGCCGTAGCCGTAGCAGCAGCACCCTGCCGTTCACTTGCACTCTCGACCCCAGAGTGCCAGAATCGACTTGGCACTCTCTCTGTTTGAGTGCCAACCCATCATCGTTTTGGTAACGTCCGGGAGGGACGAGAAACACATATGGCAAAGATCATTGCTTTCAACGAAGAGGCCCGTCGCGGCCTTGAGCGTGGCCTGAACATCCTCGCTGACACTGTCAAGGTCACCCTCGGCCCGCGCGGACGTAACGTGGTGCTGGAAAAGAAGTGGGGCGCCCCCACGATCACCAACGACGGCGTCTCCATCGCCAAGGAGATCGAACTCGACGACCCCTACGAGAAGATCGGTGCCGAGCTCGTCAAGGAGGTCGCCAAGAAGACCGATGACGTCGCGGGCGACGGAACCACCACCGCCACCGTCCTGGCTCAGGCGCTCGTTCGTGAGGGCCTGCGCAACGTCGCGGCCGGAGCAGACCCGATCAGCCTCAAGCGCGGCATCGAGAAGGCCACGGCTGCTGTCATCGCCGAGCTGATCGCCAACGCCAAAGAGGTCGAGACCAAGGAAGAGATCGCGGCCACCGCATCGATCTCCGCCGGCGACGCCGAAATCGGCGCGATCATCGCCGAGGCCATCGACAAGGTCGGCAAGGAGGGTGTTGTCACCGTCGAGGAGTCGAACACTCTCGGCACCGAGCTCGAGCTCACCGAGGGCATGCGCTTCGACAAGGGCTTCCTGTCCGCCTACTTCGTGACCGACCCCGACCGTCAGGAAGCGGTCTTCGAAGACCCCTACATCCTGATCGTTAACTCCAAGGTCTCCAACATCAAGGACCTGCTCCCCATCGTGGACAAGGTCATCCAGACCGGCAAGCAGCTCCTCATCATCGCCGAGGACGTCGACGGCGAGGCCCTGGCCACGCTCGTGGTGAACAAGATCCGCGGAATCTTCAAGTCGGTCGCCGTCAAGGCTCCCGGCTTCGGTGACCGTCGCAAGGCCCAGCTGCAGGACATCGCCATCCTCACCGGTGGACAGGTCATCAGCGAAGAGGTCGGTCTCAAGCTTGAGAACGTCACGCTTGACCTTCTCGGCAACGCGCGCAAGATCGTCATCACCAAGGACGAGACCACCATCGTCGAAGGCGCCGGAGACCCCGAAGCCATCGCCGGACGCGTCCAGCAGATCCGCAGCGAGATCGAAAACACCGACAGCGACTACGACCGCGAGAAGCTCCAGGAGCGTCTCGCCAAGCTCGCCGGCGGAGTCGCAGTCATCAAGGCCGGCGCCGCGACGGAGGTTGAGCTCAAGGAGCGCAAGCACCGCATCGAGGACGCCGTCCGCAACGCGAAGGCTGCCGTCGAAGAGGGCATCGTCGCCGGTGGTGGCGTTGCGCTGATCCAGGCCGGCAAGACCGCGTTCGAGAAGCTCGAGTTGGTCGGCGACGAGGCAACCGGAGCGAACATCGTCAAGGTTGCCATCGACGCTCCGCTCAAGCAGATCGCCCTCAACGCCGGCATGGAGCCGGGTGTTGTTGCCGACAAGGTGCGCAACCTGCCGATCGGTTGGGGCCTCAACGCCGCGACCGGTGAGTACGTCGACATGCTCGCCGCCGGAATCAATGACCCGGTGAAGGTCACCCGTTCCGCGCTGTTGAACGCAGCGTCGATCGCCGGACTGTTCCTCACCACCGAGGCCGTAGTCGCCGACAAGCCGGAGAAGAACGCTGCTCCGGCCGGCGACCAGGGCGGCGGAATGGACTTCTAGGTCCACACCGCTTCACCGCTTCACCGCTTCACAACACAGGGCGCCTCCTCCGGGAGGGGCCCTGTGTCGTTAATGCAGGCATCGTTAAAACGGCCGTCGTCAATACAGCGGACAATGCGCAGGCGGTCGCGGCTAACGCAGGAAGAGGCGCGCGTTGGCCTGCTCGATCTCGGCGTACTGCTGGCCCGCTTGGTTCAGGGCCAGATTCAATCCCTCCGCGCTCTGGGCCACCTGGTGTTGGGTGGCGCGCCAGTCCGAGACCGCCGCCTGGAACGCGGTGGCTGCCTGGCCCGTCCACGAGCCCTCCAGTGCGGTCAGCTGGGTGATGAGCCCGGCGACCTCGCCCTGGATGCGCCCGATCGTGGCGCGCGCCACGGAGGTGGTGTGGAGCACTGCTTCGCTGTCGACCTGATAGCGGGTCATGGGGGTCCTTTCGGCAGGGGAAGATGCCGATCAGACTACGGAGGCGCCTGCAGCCGCTTCCGTTGGCTGCCGTTGTGCCCTGACAAGTCATCCCCCCGGACGGCGGGGGAGGAACCGCAAGGGTTTGATGGCACCGCACGTGCTACGACGTGATGACGGGGGCGACGCGCTGGGGCGCGCTCGGAGAACAGGCCAGTGGGAACCAGACCCGGAACGTTGCTCCGCCGCCGGGGGTGTCCACGACCTGGACGGTGCCGTTGTGGCTGGCGACGATCGAGGCGACGATCGCCAGGCCGAGCCCGCTGCCGCCGGTCTCCCGTGCACGGGAGGTGTCCGCACGCCAGAACCGCTGGAAGATCTTCTCCCTGATCTGCGGCGGGATACCCTCACCATGGTCGATGACGGCGATGGAGGCGCGCTGGTTTCGGCGGTCGACTGCGACCTCGAGCTCGACCGGGCTGTCCGTCGGGCTGAAGCGTAGCGCGTTGCCCATCAGGTTCGTGATGATCTGGCGGATCTTGTTCTCCTCGGCCATCACCACGGCCTGCACGGTGGCGGGCTCGGTCACCGGAGTCTGTTCCGGAGCCGGCGGCGCAACATCCGCTTTGCGTGGTTTGCGGGTGCGCAGCCGCGCCAGGGTTGCCCCGGCGAAGGAGACGGATCCGCCCGCCGGGTGGTTCGGCTCGTCGGGCTTCGAACCTGGTGCGGCAGCGGAGGGGACTTCTCCCGTCGAGTGAGCGAGGTCGATGGCGGGGCGTTCGGTGCTGTCCTCGATCTCGGCGGGGATCGGAGTGACGACGGTGATGGTGCGACCGGGGGAGGAGGCCATGGCGTCGAGGGCTGCGTCACGGGCGAGCGGCATCAGGTCGACCGGCGCGAGGGCAAGGGGCTTTGTCTCGTCGAGCCGGGCCAGCTCGAGCAGGTCTTCGACGAGGCCGCCCATGCGGATCGCTTCCTTCTCGATGCGCTCCATGGCCTGTGCGATTTCTTCCGGGGTCTGCAGGGCACCCATTCGGTAGAGCTCGGCGTAGCCGCGCACCGAAACGAGGGGAGTGCGCAGCTCGTGGCTGGCGTCGCCGACGAATCGGCGCATCTGGTCGATGGTGCGGGCGCGGTCCTTGAAGAGGCGGTCGATGCGGCTCAGCATGGTGTTGAGCGATCGGTTGAGGCGTCCGACCTCGGTGTTGGGCGTGGCACCGCCGAGCCGCTGGCTGAAGTCGCCATCGGCGATGGCCGCGGCCGTGCGCTCCACCTCTCGCAGTGGTGCAAAGGTAGTGGTCACCAGCAGCCGGGTGAGCAGGGCGCCCACCAACACGACCCCGAGCCCGAACCCCAGGAAAATGGTGAGGTAGGTGGCCATGGTGTTCTCGGTCGGCCTCAACGAGACCGCCATGACCAGAGTGCCCAGGGTTCCCTGCGGCGAAATCACGAGCGGCACGGCGACCGCCAAGAACTCGGTGTCGTGTGCCGAGTCGACCAGAGTCATCGTCTTGCCGTCGAGTTCCATCACGGTCTGCAGATCGAGCGGTGCGGTCAGGATCGGCAGCTCACTGCGCGGGACATCCCGCCAGGTGTGGTCCTTGAGGCTGCCGTGCTCGTCATACAGGGCGACATAGTAGTCCGAAGAGACCACGGCTGTGGTGCCCTGACCGAGAGCCGCCGCCGAATAGCTGTTCGAGGCGGACTGGGCGTCGATCTGCAGCTGCGAATCGACCTGCTGGATCACGTATTGGCGAAGCATGGCCATCGTACCGATGCCGGACACGAGCAGGCCGAGCGTCAGCATCAGGACCGTGACGCCCGTGATTTTGGAACGCAGGGAAATGCGGCTCCACCGCTCCATGAGTGACTGATGCATAGGAGGCCAGTGTATGAGCGCAGCCTGTGACTACGCCTTGGCGGCCTTGAGCATGTAGCCGAAGCCGCGTTTGGTCTGGATGAGGGGTTCGGTCGAGTGGGCGTCCACCTTGCGGCGGAGGTAAGAAATGTAGGACTCGACGATGCCGGCGTCACCGTTGAAGTCGTACTCCCAGACATGGTCCAGGATCTGAGCCTTCGACAGGACCCGGTTCGGGTTCAGCATGAGGTAGCGCAGAAGCTTGAACTCGGTCGGACTGAGTTCGATGGGGGCGTCGCCGACCAGGACCTCGTGGGTGTCCTGGTCCATGGTGAGTTCGCCGGCGCGGATGACCGCGTCTTCGTCGGCGTGCATGGTCCGGCGCAGGATGGCTTTGATCCGGGCCACAATCTCGTCGAGGCTGAACGGCTTGGTGACGTAGTCGTCGCCGCCGACCGTCAGGCCGGTGATCTTGTCTTCGGTGTCGTCCTTCGCCGTGAGGAAGAGGATCGGGGCCGTGTAGCCGGCGGACCGCAGGCGCTTGGTCACTCCGAAACCGTTCATATCCGGCAGCATGACGTCAAGGATGATGAGGTCGGGTTCTTCCTCGAGGACGGCGGAGATCGCCTGGGCGCCGTTTCCGACGGCTCGCACGGCGAATCCGGCGAAGCGCAGGCTGGTGGTGAGGAGATCCCGGATATTGGGTTCGTCGTCGACAATAAGGATGCGGGGGCCGTCAGTCATAAATCTAGTATCTGCGCGTTAGCTGAAGGTTTACTGAAAATGCCCGGTATGCGCGCTGGCGAGTACATTGGGGAGCAAACCAGACTGCCGCGGCGTGGGGAGACCAGAATGAGCATTCCGACTTTTGCGATTGTGGGGGCCGGCTTGGCCGGGGCCAGAGCGGCCGAGGCCATCCGTTCCGAGGGGTTCGACGGGAGCATCGTGCTGCTGGCCGGGGAGACCGACTACCCCTACGTGCGGCCGCCCCTCTCCAAGGACTACCTCGCCGGGCGGGCCGCCCGGGACACGATCGACGTGCACCCGGCACCGTGGTACAACGAGCGGGGCATCGACGTGCGGCTGGGTGCCCGGGTGACCGGGCTGGCGCTCGACACCCACGAGCTGACCCTGCGGGAGGGCAAATCGGTGCGCTACGACAGGTTGCTCCTCGCGACGGGGGCGTCGTCACGGCGCTTTCCCGGCCCGGGCGCAGACCTGGCCGGGGTGCACCATCTGCGCACGGTCGGCGAGTCGCAGGCGCTGCGAGCCGAGCTGGAGCCGGGAAACCGCCGGGTCGTGATCGTCGGGGCCGGCTGGATCGGTCTCGAGGTCGCCGCGGCCGCCCGCGGGTACGGCAACACCGTCACGGTGCTCGGGCGGGACGGCGTGCCGCTGGCCCCGGTGATCGGCGACGAGGTCGGGTCGGTGTTCGCGGAGCTGCACCGCGTGAACGGGGTGGATCTGCGGATGGAAACCAACGTCGAACGACTGATCGGGACGCAGGGGAGGGTTACCGGAGTAGGACTCCCCGGCGGCGAGGTCGTTTCGGCCGATGTCGTCGTCATCGGCATCGGCGCGGTGCCGAACACGGACCTGGCCCGGGACGCGGGCCTGGCCGTCGACGACGGCATCGTCGTCGACGCGGCGTTCCGGTCCATCGACCCGGACGTCTACGCGGTGGGTGACGTCGCCACGGTCTTCCACCCGGTGCTGCGGCACCATCTGCGCGTCGAGCACTGGGACAACGCCGAGCGGGCCGGCGCCGCGGCCGGCCGCTCGATGCTTGACCAGGCGGTCAGCTACGACGCGATCCCGTACTTTTACACGGACCAGTTCGACCTCGGGATGGAGTACTCGGGGTACGGCGCACTTGCACGGGATGCGGAGGTCGTGTTTCGCGGTGACCCGGCGAGGCGGGAATTCATCGCGTTCTGGGTGTTGGACGGCAGGGTCGTCGCCGGCATGAACGTCAACGTGTGGGACGTCAACAAGACGGTGCAGCGCTTCATCCGGACGGAGGTGCGGGTCGACACGACCCGGCTCGCGGATGAGAGCATTGAACTGGACGAACTTCTCGCCGGAGCACCCGACTGAAGGACCTGACATGGACAACGTGACCACTCGACCTGGCCCGGCGCTGCCCGACCTGCTCCATCCACGGCGACTGATCGGCGAGAGACTGTTCGATTTTTCCCGTGAGGTGGCCGTGATGGCCATCGTCAACCGCACGCCGGATTCCTTCTACGACAAGGGAGCGACCTTCGCTCTTGACGAGGCCGTCACGGCCGCCCGGCGCGCCATCCTGGACGGCGCCGACTGGGTCGACATCGGCGGGGCGAAATTCGCGCCCGGCCCGGCCATTCCGATCGAGGAGGAGATCGACCGGGTCGTCCCGGTGGTCGAGGCCCTGCGCGGCTCGGGCGTCGTCATCTCCGTCGACACCTTTCATCCCGCCGTAGCGCGCGCCAGCCTGGCCGCCGGCGCCCACGTGATCAACGACACCACCGGGGTGCACGACCCGGCCATGGCTGATGTCGTCGCGGACAGCGACGCGACGCTGGTGATCACCCACAGCCTCGCGCCGCCGCGCACACCGTGGCCGGGGCCCACCTACGGCGACGTGGTGCACGAGGTCGCAGCCTTCCTGGATGAACGGGTCGAGCTGGCCCGCAGTCGCGGCGTCCCGGCATCCCGCATCATCGTCGACCCTGGGCACGACCTGAACAAGAACACCTACCACTCGCTCGAGCTGACCCGGAGGCTCGGCGAGATCACCGCGCTCGGCTACCCCACTCTGGTCGCCGTGTCGAACAAGGACTTCATCGGGGAGACGCTGAACCGTGAGCGGGGCGACCGGATCGCGGGATCGCTCGCCGCCGCCGTCTACAGCATCCTGCAGGGCGCCCGGATCGTGCGGATGCACAACGTCGTCGCCGCGGTCGACGCCGTGCGTATGACCGAGGCGATCCTGGGCTTCCGCGAACCGGCGTACGTGCGCCACAACCTGGCCAGATGATGCTGGATCGTGACGAGCTGAACATCCGTTACCGGGTGCCTGACCGCACTCTGCCCCACCTGCGAGTGAATTTCATCGCCAGCCTCGACGGCGCCGCCACCCGGGAAGGCGTGAGCGGCGGGCTCGGGAACGCCGACGACAGGCTCGTCTTCGATACCCTTCGGATGCTCGCCGACGTGATCGTGGTCGGTGCGGGCACGGTGCGCGCCGAGGGGTACGTCGGCATCCGTCAGGGCCCCGCGGATGCCGCGTGGCGGGTCCGGCACGGACTTCCGGCGCAGCTGCCCGTCGCCATCGTGTCCTCACGGCTGGACCTCGAACCGAGCCACGCGCTATTCGCGGACGCCGCCGTGCGGCCGCTGGTCGTGACGCACGCGGCGTCACCGCTGCGGCGACGCGCAGAGCTCGCAGAGGTGGCGGACGTGCTGGTCTGCGGGGAGGCCGCCGTGGACCCGCGGCTGATGCGGGCGGAGCTGGCTCGGCGCGGTCTGGCGCAGATGCTCTGCGAGGGTGGGCCGAACCTGTTCGGTGCGCTGATCGACGCCGACTGCGTCGACGAGCTGTGCCTCACCGTCAGCCCCGTGCTCGAGGGCGGCCCGGCCGGACGGATCTCCGCCGGTGCCGCCGCCATCACCCGGGGGATGTCCCTGCTGCACGTGCTGACCGCCGGGGACATGCTTTTCCTGCGCTATGCCCGCCGGAGGGCGTCCTCTCCGAGCGTCTGACCGGCCGTTTCACCGCCGGTCAGACGGCGACGACCTGCGCGTCCAGATTCTGCGAGTCAAGGATCGTGTAGCTGTAGCCCTGTTCGGCGAGGAAGCGCTGGCGGTTCTGGGCGAAGTCTTGGTCGACGGTGTCGCGGGCCACCAGCGTGTAGAAGTTCGCGGACAGGCCTGACTCCTTCGGCCGCAGAAGCCGGCCGAGGCGCTGCGCCTCCTCCTGGCGTGAGCCGAAGGAACCCGAGACCTGGATGGCGACGGTGGCCTCCGGCAGGTCGACCGAGAAATTCGCGACCTTTGACACCACGAGCAGGTTCTCCTCGCCGACCCGGAAGGCCTGGTAGAGGCGCTCGCGCTCGTCGACAGGGGTCGCACCGGTGAGCTTGGGGGCATTCAGGGCCTCGGCGAGCTCGTCGATCTGGTCGAGGTACTGGCCGATCACGAGGATGCGTTCTCCGGGGTGCTTGGCCACCAGGCGCTTGACGACTTCGAGCTTCGCGGGTGCGGTCGCGGCCATCCGGTAGCGCTCGTCGTCGGCGGCGGCGGCATAGCTGAGTCGCTCGGACTGGGGCAGGTCGATGCGCACCTCGAAGCAGGAGGCTGGGGAAATGAAGCCCTGGGCCTCGATCTCCTTCCAGGGTGCGTCGAACCGCTTCGGGCCGATGAGGCTGAATACGTCGCCCTCGCGGCCGTCCTCGCGCACCAGGGTGGCGGTGAGGCCCAGGCGGCGGCGGGCCTGCAACTCCGCGGTCAGCTTGAACACGGGGGCCGGCAGCAGGTGGACCTCGTCGTAGATGACGAGGCCCCAGTCCATGGCGTCGAGTAGCTCGAGGTGCGCGTATTCGCCCTTCCGTTTGGCGGTGAGGATCTGGTAGGTCGCGATCGTGACCGGCTTGACCTCCTTGACCTGCCCGGAGTACTCGCCGATCTCGTCGGCGGTGAGGGTCGTGCGCTTGAGAAGTTCGTCGCGCCACTGACGGGCAGAGACCGTGTTGGTGACGAGGATGAGCGTGTTGGTCTTGGCGGTGGCCATGGCCCCGGCGCCGACCAGCGTCTTTCCGGCCCCGCAGGGCAGCACGACCACGCCGGAGCCGCCGTCGAAGAAGCTGGAGACGGCCTTGTTCTGGTAGTCCCGGAGCGCCCAACCGTCTTCCAAAAGACCGATCGGATGCGGCGTTCCCGGCGTGTAGCCGGCGAGGTCCTCGGCCGGCCAGCCCAGTTTCACCAGTTCCTGTTTGAGCTGGCCGCGCGCCCACGGCTCGACCAGGAACGAGTCCGGCGACGGATGCCCGATCAGGAGGGGCGCGATGCGCCGGGCCCCGGCGATCTCGGTGAGCACGGCCTGGTCGGTGCTCTGCAGGATGAGCTGACCCTCGGCGTCACGTTCGATGATGAGCCGGCCATACCGGCCGACCGTCTCGGTGATGTCCACGCTGACGGTCTGCGGGATGGCGAACTTCGAGTACTTTTCGAGCGTGGCCAGCATGTTGGAGGCGTCGTGCCCCGCGGCGCGGGCATTCCACAGCCCCAGCCGGGTGATGCGGTAGGTGTGGATGTGCTCGGGGGCACGCTCCAACTCGGCGAACACGGCCAGGTCGTGGCGCGCATCCTCGGCGAGAGGGTGGGCGACTTCGAGCAAAACCGTACGGTCACTTTGGACGATCAGTGGGCCATCAGACATAGCCGTTAATCCTACGCCCGGTCAGCGTGAAGGCCCGCACCTACGGCGCCGGCGTGATGCTGATGATGCTGGACAGAGGCAGCGTGCGTTCGATGTCGGCGCGGCGGTCCCTGGCCCGGAAGCGCCCGCCGCCCACACTGGCCGGCTCGAGCAGATAGTCAACCACCACACCGCCGGGCATGGCGATGCTGACGACGACGGTCTGCTTCGCCTTGATCGCCAAGTCGAGCTGGCGGGCGAGCCAGGCATCCGCTGCCTGGCCCTCTCCGCCATCGGCGGCACGCAGCCTCTCGACCAGGGCGACGGCCGGATCCGGGGCATCCACCGGCACGACCCGAGCGAGCTGGTGGCGGCGCAGGTGCACGATCTCATGTGTGGCGTCCTCCGCGGCGACCGGGTAGCGCGCATCGCTGAGCGCCCAGAAGACCACGTCGGAGGGGAACCGGCTGGTCAGTCTGCTGCCCTCGGCAGGCACAAGGCCGAGGGAGGCGAGCGTCTGGTCCACGGCAATGGTGCTCAGCAGGGCTGCGTCGTCGGACTGGACATAGGCCTGGGCTGGCGACTCCATCGGTTCCGTCGGGCCGACGCGCACGCGCCCATAGCGGGCGGCGGATTCCCGAATCAGGTAGTCGACGGGCTGTGGGATGCCGGTCAGGGAGACCGTGCGCAGGAAATCGAGCAGTGACTCCGCGCTTTCGCCGGCCGCCAGGGCGCGGTTCACGGAGTTGGCGGTGATGCGGTAGCTCAGGGCGAGTTCCCGGCTCTCCACGTCGGCGAGCCCACGCAGGCGGCTGTCGATCGAGGGAGCGAGCGGTCCGGGGGACACGATCGACAGGTCGTTCTGCAGGTACACTGCACCGCCGGTCGCCGGCAGCGCGGCCGCCATGGTGGCGACGGCCGCCTCGAGGTCGCCGGCCAGCACCGAAGCACCGGCCGGGCTGGTGATCTGGTGGGCGGTGATGCCGATCAGTTCGGCGTCCTCGGCGAACTCGGTGACCCGGTCGTCCATCCACTGGCCACCGGCCGGGTAGAGCCAGGCCACGAAGCTGCGCAGCACGTCGCCCCAGGACACGCCGGGCCGGCGGGCGAGGATCCCGCGCACATCCGGCGGCAGGGCCGCATGCCAGGCGGCGGCCAGGGTCGCCCAGCGGCGGGCGGTGCTCTCGAGCAGCCAGGCCTCGCCGGCTTCGGTTTCATTCCAGTAGCCGTCGGAATGGGCGATGAGTTCGGCTCGGGCCGCGGTCGCGACGAAGGAGGGCACGAATTCGAGTTCGACCCCCATCACGGCGGCCAGGCGCTTGGTGTCGGGCAGGCCAAGCCCGCCCCGGCTGAGCTCCCTGGCCGGCTCGCGGGCGAGCTCGGAGACCAGTTCGGCGATGGAGGACACCGCGGCGAAGGCACGCTCCGCCGCGAGACGGTCTGTGAAGCGGGTATCGGTGGCGTCGACACTGGCCAGCGCCGCGGGTGCGGGCGTCGAAGCCAGCTCGAGCGCGGTCGGCAGGCTCCGGTCCGGCCAGGTCAGCAGTTGCGCGGCCACCGCCGGGTACGGACTGAACCGCCCGTCGGTCAGGCGCGCGAGCATGAGTGAGTCCAGTTCGGCGGCACGGCCGGCGACCTCGGCCACGTCGACGGGCGAACCAGCCAGTTCGGACAGGCGCTCGGCGAGGTCGAACAGCGACGGCGTGGCAGCCGTGCCGACCTCCGTTCCCTGGCTGAGCTCACCGGCGACGGCGAGAACGGCGAGGGTGGCCCGGTCGAGCCGTGCCAGCACCCGTTGGATCGCGTCCGGCTCGAGGAGAGCCTCGGCCAGGTCGAAGAAATCACGGATGCCCGTGGCCGAGACCATGCGGATGTCGATCGTGCGACGCAACGTTGCGTCATCTAGCGCCCGAAGGCGCGAAGCGAGTGTGAGCATTGCTACTCCTTATTCTGTCGTGCCTCACGAGCGCGACGCGTGCCGGACATCACCATGAGGACGATGATCAGCACGAATCCGAGAGGCAATCCAAACAGCGGCAAAGCAAGCACCGCCGGCCAGACCCCCTGGCCGAAACCGTTGTCCGCCCCGGCCCCGGCCGCTGTGCCGAGGATGACGGCAAGGAACGCGAGGATGGACAGACCCACCACACCCGCAACCATGTAAGCAAGGATGCGTTCGAGCCGGCTCACGGCGGGTGGAGTTCGATTGGTCACAGTCTCAAGGATACGGGGCGGGAACCGGTCCGACCGAATAGGCTGAGGGTGGTTGACGCGCATTCCGCGCGCCCGGAATCCAGCGAGGTCCAGATGCCCACCGGCAAGGTCAAGTTCTACGACGAGGAGAAAGGTTTCGGCTTCATCACCTCCGATGACGGCCACGAGGTCTTTCTCCACGCTTCTGCACTGCCCGCCGGAGTCACGGTCAAGACAGGAACGAAGCTCGAATTCGGCATCGCCGACGGCAAGCGGGGCGCTCAGGCGCTGTCCGTTCGCGTTCTCGAGGCACCGCCGAGCCTGGTCAAACTCAGCCGCAAGCCGGCTGACGACATGGCCGTCATCGTCGAGGACCTGGTGAAACTCCTCGACGGCATCGGAGCGAGCCTGCGTCGCGGCCGCTACCCCGACAAAACCCACAGCCACAAGATCGCGGCCATGCTGCGCAAGGTCGCGGAGGAACTCGATGCCTGAGGTCGCTGCCGACGAGCGCCTGCTGTCCGCGGTCGACCAGGCGCGCACCGCGCTGCTAGAGATCACGCCGGCCGACAGCATCGGCGAACCCCTCGGCCATTTTGTCGAAGGCGAGCATGTGCTCTCGCTGCTGTTCGACTGCAACCTGTCCGGCTACCCGGGCTGGCGTTGGACGGTCACCCTCGCCCGGGTGGACGAGAACTCCGAGCCGTCGGTTCTGGAAGCCGAGCTCACGCCGGGCGACGACGCCCTGATCGCGCCGGAGTGGGTGCCGTGGTCTGACCGCCTGGCCGACTACCGCACGGCCCAGGAACTGGCCGTGGCCGTGGCCGTCGCTGAGGCATTGGGTGATGATGACGAATCGGACGACGACGACGAGTCAGACGACGAGTCAGACGACGACGAAGACCGCGGCGAAGATGTGCTTGACGGGATCGACTTCGGTGAGGCGCTAACGGCGCCGGAACCGTACCCAGACAATCCCGAGCAGGCCGAGACCGAGGCCGATGAGGGCAGCCCAGAGCCACCAGCCCACTCCGGCGGCGGCGAGTTCGCCCCGAAAGACGAGCGCGAGCGCGAGCGCCACTAGCCAGCCGGCGGAGCCCGCAAGGAAAGCCTTGCGGGCATCCGTTCGAGCCGGCAGCGGGTCTGGCCGACGCTCACTGTCTCTCAGCCAGAGCCGCATGCCGAGGCCTACTTGCCCAGGTTCTGCACCACGAACTCGATCGAGCGGACGAGCTGGCGCACGTCTTCGGGTTCGATCGCGGTGAAGGTGGCAACCCGCAACTGGTTGCGGCCGAGCTTGCGGTAGGGCTCGGTGTCGGAGATCCCGTTGGCGCGCAGGGTCTTGGCGATGGCGGCGGCATCGATCGCGTCGTCGAAGTCGATCGTCGCGACCACCTGTGAGCGGTGCTCCGGGTTGGTGACATACGGCGTCGCGAACGGCACGCTCTCGGCCCAGTCGTAGAGAACGGATGACGATTCGAGGGTGCGCGCGGACGCCCACGCCAGGCCGCCGCTTCCATTGATCCAGTCGAGCTGGTTCTCGATCAAAAGAAGCGTGGCCACGGCCGGAGTGTTCAGAGTCTGGTTGAGGCGCGAGTTGTCGATCGCGTTCTTCAGGCTGAGGAACTCGGGAATGTAGCGCCCGCTCGCGGCGATTTGCTCGACGCGCTCGATTGCGGCGGGGGAGAAGAGCGCCATCCACAGGCCCCCGTCGGAGGCGAGGTTCTTCTGCGGCGCGAAGTAGTAGACATCCGCCTGGTCGGCCTCGTAGTCGATACCGGCCGCCGCGCTCGTGGCGTCGATCACCGTCAGGGCGTTGGGGTCGGCAACCACGCGGGTGACCGGAGCCATGACGCCGGTCGAGGTCTCGTTCTGGGGCCAGGCGTAGACGTCGATACCCTCGGTCACGACGAACTCGCTGCGCGATCCGGCCGGGGCCTTGACCACGTCGGGCGCTTCGAGGAACGGAGCGGCCGCGGCCGCGGCGAACTTGCCGCCGAACTCGCCGAAGACGAGGTTCTGGCTGCGGCGGAGAATAAGGGAGAACGCGGCGGCGTCCCAGAACGCTGTGGACCCGCCGTTGCCGATAATGACTTCATAACCGGCCGGGGCGCGAAGGAGGTCCGCGAGGCCGGTGCGCACGCGACCGACCAAGTTTTTGACGGGTGCCTGGCGATGGGAGGTGCCCATCACGCTCGCGCTGAACTTTAAGAGGTGTTTGAGTTGTTCTTTTCGGACTTTCGACGGGCCGCAGCCAAATCGTCCATCATCGGGCAGAAGTTCCGTGGGAATTTTCAGGTTCGACATAGGGCGATTCTAACGGCCGCTCTCGCGGCGATAAGGTTGGGCAGTACGTACCGAGCCGAGAGGAGCGCTGGGCATGACGGATCTCATCGACACCACCGAAATGTACCTCCGCACGATTCTCGATCTCGAAGAGGAGCACATCGTTCCCCTCCGGGCACGCATCTCGGAACGCCTCGGGCACTCCGGGCCGACCGTATCGCAGACCGTGGCCCGGATGGAGCGGGATGGTCTCGTAGTCGTCTCCGGCGACCGGCATCTTGAGCTCACCGTTGACGGGCGCAGTAAGGCCGTGCATGTGATGCGCAAACATCGGCTTGCGGAACGCCTGCTCAGCGACGTAATCGGGCTCGAGTGGGAATTCGTCCACGACGAAGCATGCCGCTGGGAGCATGTGATGAGTGAGCGGGTGGAGCGCAAGATCCTGGAGATGCTCGATCACCCGACCGAGTCTCCGTATGGCAACCCCATCCCCGGGCTCGATGAGCTGGGCGATTCGCCGGCCGTCGCGTTCATGGCCGGGGTGACGAGCCTTGTCGACCTGGTCGCCGGAACTGCCGGACCGGTCGCCGCCGTGGTGCGCCGTCTGGGCGAACCCGTTCAGGTCGACCCCGAGCTCCTGGCCCAGCTGAAGAACTCCGGTGTGCTCCCCGGGGCCACGGGGGTTTTCTCCGCCGTGGGCTCCTATGTGCTCGTGCAGGTGCATGGGTTCGAGGACGGACTGGAACTGCCCAACGAGGTCGCCGGCCACATCTTCGTCGCCACACCGGCAGCGGTCGCCTAGCCATTCGGCGGACCCCGCCGGCCCCGTTGTCGTTGTGCCCTCGCCCCCACGATTTTGTTATCAATATGTTAGAAAATGTGGCCTGCGGCGTGACAAACGGATGGGCGTCAGTTAGCTTGGTTCCGTCCACAGTCCAGATTCCGGTCGACGGACACGAATCAAGACGCCTTTCTTTCCCGTCTCTTGATTCGTTCCTCACACACGCGACGAGCGCAGTGGACGGGGCAACTACCTAGTGTTGTCGAGGCGCCGGAGGTAAACACTTTGGCCGCATTAGGTAAGAAGATTCTCCGTCGAGCCCCGAACTCGATAGCCACCACCGGGTTCATCACCCGCGGTTCCATCACCCGCGCTTCCCTCCCCAACGACGCCGAGCACGCCGAGCTCAGCCACTATCGGGCCGCCAGCCCCAGTTCCGGCGCGCGGTCACGCCGCCAGGGCGCCGTGGCGAACATCGTGTTCATGACTCTCGCCGGCGGCCTCGTCGCGACCATGGCCATCCCGGCGTATGCGTTCGCGCCGACCGAAGCGGAGTACGCGTCCACGGCCTCGGCCGAGTTGACCCAATCGGGTGCGCAGTCCGTGGCGGTCGGCGCCGCGGCCGATACTGTGAGCGTCACGCGCGACGGGTTCACGGCCACCACCCCCGAGGAGCTGGCGGCAGCGGCCGCAGCTGCGGCGGCGGTTGCCGCGTCCGAGGCAGCGGCCGCCGAGGGGCGCCGACAGGAAGCCGCGGCCGCGATGACCTCCTACGCCGCGTCGTATTCCGGCCCGTCGTCGGCCGACTACCTGGCTGCCCCGGCATACCCGAAGTTCGACCTGGCATCCGTCTACAGTGTCGCGGCCGGCTACCAGGGTGTTCCCTATGTCTACGGCGGGGCCACCCCGGCCGGCTTCGATTGTTCCGGGCTCATCATGTACGTCTACGCGCAGTTCGGCATCTCGCTGCCACATTCCTCGACCGGGCAGGGGGCGGCGGGCACCCGAATCCCCGAATCTGAGGCTCAGCCGGGTGACCTCGTCATCATGGACGGCCACGACGGGTTCTATGCAGGCAACGGCAACATCCTGCACGCGCCGTATGAGGGAGCGGCCGTGCGCGTGCAGCCGATCTGGACCAGCTCGTACTACATCGTGCGGCTCGGCATCTGAGCCTGCCGGAGGTCCGAGCCGCCCGCCCGCCAGATGAATGTTTCGTAACACCTAGCACATTCGGCGTCCCGCACTTCGCGGTGGCGCCGAATGTGGGTTAACCTGTTGCTCTGATGTTTTGCGAGTCTTCGGGAGAGCCCATGCGCGAGCGGCGCACGATCCACACCATGGATGTGCGCTGCCGCTCTGCGCTGCGGCAGAGCAGTCGAGCAAACTTGAGTTGCGCGTGTCAGGGACATCGTGTGGCCGGTAGGGCGTTGTCATGGTGACAGCGCCCTTTTTGTTTGCCTGTTCGCTCCTTCTCACTGACTGTCGTAGTTCGAATGGCTGGAAGCCGTCCAGCCCTTTTCGAAAGGGAACGCATGCGCACACTGGTCCTCAATGCGGGGTATGAGCCCCTTGCCGTGGTGTCCTTCAAACGAGCACTCGTGCTGGTCATGAATCAAAAGGCAACGATCGTGCAGGCCGACCAGGGGCATCCGATCTGTGCCGCCTCCGGTTCCTGGGAGCGGCCGAGCGTCATCTTGCTCACGCGTTACGTGCGCATCCCGCGGTCCAGGGCCGTGCCGGTCAGCCGTCGCGGGGTGCTGCGCCGGGACGAGCATCGCTGCGGGTACTGCGGCAAGACCGCCAGCACGATCGACCACGTAATGCCCCGGTCGCGCGGCGGCCGGGACACCTGGGACAATCTCGTGGCCTGTTGCCTGCGCTGCAACAACCTCAAAAGCGACCGGACGCCGGCCGAGATGGGCTGGAAACTCCTGTTCCACCCGGGATTGCCGGTCGGCACGACCTGGGTGGTGCGCGGCGCGGAGCGGCCGTTGCCGCAGTGGGATGAATTCCTTGCTCCTGCCGCCTGACCCGCGAATGTAACAGGGATGTAACGCCAGAAGGTGACTTCCTGGTCGCCATCGCCTAGGGTTGAGGAGCGCCGAACCTCGATCTCGGTGTGTTAGAGGATCATCTGTTGCCCCAATCCGGCGTACCCGGCACTTCTGGTTCGCCAGAGACCCCGATTTTTCCGCTCTCGCGCCGCGAACTGCGTGCGCAGCGTGAGGCGGCAGAGGCTCGAGCCGACGCCACCGTGAACATTCCGGTGCGCATGGACGCGCCGGTGGCTGTGCGCAGTCCCGATGCGGTTGGGGTGGCGGAAACCAAGATTCTGGATCTCAAAAAAGCGTCGATCGTGACGCGGAGCAACCGGCTCAATCAGGTCGTTTCGCCTCGGGTCGCTCCGGCCGTCAGCCGCCCGGTGCCGCGGTCGCGCCGCCGACGGCCCATGAAAATCGCGGTGACCCTGTTGGCCATTCCGGGACTGTTCCTCACCGCCGGCCTTCCGGCGTATGCGTTCGCGCCCGGTGCGAGCGACACCGCCTCGACGACGTCACGGGTTGCCGACACGCAGGGCGTCACGGTGGACAGTGGCGCCGCAGCCATCACCGTCGCTCGCGACGGTTTCACGGCGACCACGAGCGAGGAACTCGCCCAGCGGGATGCCGAGGCCAAGCGTGCACTGGCCGCCCAGCAGACCGCCGAGGCCGCCCGATCGGCTGCCACCGACTTCGCCGTATACAGCGTGCGCGCCAAGGGCGACGACTACCCGTGGTTCGACCGGGCCACCGACACCCAGGGCGGCGGACTGTCTCCGCTTGGCTACTATTACCGCGAATGCGTGGACTTCGTGGCATACCGGCTCAACCGCGACGCCGGGTCGACCGGCTCCCCGTGGACCTGGACCTGGAGCAAGCTCACCCCCAGCGGCGGCAACGCGAGCAACTGGGCCAGCGCCTGGGCCGATCAGGGCTGGGCCACCGGCGACACTCCCGTGGTCGGCGCGGTCGCCTGGTTCAACTACAACCACGTGGCCTACGTGCAGTCGGTCAACAGCGACGGCTCGGTCATTCTCGAGGAATACAACTGGAACGGCAGTCACGCGTACAACACGCGCACCGTGTCGGCCAGTGAGGTTCCGCTCTTCCTGTACCCGCCGACGTAAGCGCGTCGCAGCGGTGCGCTGCGGCGCCGGCAGACAACCGCTAAACTTCAGTGGCCAGCCTCTGTAGCTCAACGGAAGAGCAGTTCCGTCCTAAGGAAACGGTTGGGGGTTCGAATCCCTCCAGGGGCACCACGAGTCATCCGTCGATGCCGACCGGCCAGCACATAGCCCGTGTGACGACGTGTCCACGGAGCGGTCGACTTCTTCCTTTAGAGACGGGGAAATTCGCGTTTCGTCACGGAAATAGTGTGATTGACCTGATGTGCAGAATTGGCTTGAAGTCCTTCCCGGAGTCAATGAAACTAATCGAACTCACTCAGCGGCGGCGCAACGGATGCGCGCACGAATCGATCGCTGGCGAAGCCGAGGAGAGCACCCACGGTTGGAAATAGCGCGCGCGAAAAAATGCGAGCGAGCACCGGCGCCTGACGATTCCCGCAAACCCGACTCGCTGAGCGAGATCGCCAAGCCGTCCTGGCGGTATGTGCTGCGCAAGACCCTGCGGGAGTTCACGGCAGACCAGTGCCCGACCTCGCCGCCGCCCTCACCTACTACGCCGTACTGTCGATCTTCCCCGCACTGATTGCGCTGGTCTCGCTCCTGGGAGTGTTCGGTCAGGGTGCAAACTCGACGAACTCTATCCTGTCGCTCGTTGACGAGGTCGCGCCCGGCGACACGGTCGACACTCTGCGCGGCCCGCTCGAGCAGTTCAGCGCGTCGCCGGCGGCCGGCGTCGCCCTCGTCGTCGGGATCCTGTTGGCGCTGTGGTCGGCATCCGGGTACGTCGGCGCGTTCAGCCGGTCCATGAACCGCATCTACGAGATCGACGAGGGCCGACCGTTCTGGAAGCTGCGCCCGATGCAGCTGGGCGTGACCGTGGTGTGCATCCTGCTGATAGTGGTGGCGCTTGTCGTTCTGATCGTGTCGGGTCCGGTCACCGATGCGCTCGGCAGCGCTCTCGGGTTGGGGCCGGTCGTCCAGTTCGTCTGGTCCGTCATCAAGTGGCCCATCCTGGCGGTAGCCGCCGTATCGATCATCGCAATCCTGTACTACGCAACTCCCAACGCCCAGCAACCCAAGTTCCGGTGGATCAGCCTGGGTGCGTTACTCGCATTCCTCACCTTGGTGATCTCCTCATTCCTGTTCGGCCTCTACGTCACCAACTTCTCCAACTACGACCGCACGTATGGTTCCCTGGCCGGTATCGTGGTGTTCCTGCTCTGGCTATGGATAGCCAACCTCGCCCTGCTCTTCGGTGCCGAATTCGACGCCGAGCTGGAACGGGGCCGTGAGCTGCAGGCGGGCATCGCCGCAGAAGAAGAACTTCAGTTGCCGCCGCGGGACACCCGCAAGAGCGACAAGGCCGCCGACAAGGTACGCGAGGACATCACGATCGGCCGACGTCTGCGGCTGAAAAGCAAGACGAGTGACGACCCCGAAGCGACGAAGCAGCAGTGAAAGCACTCACCAGGCGAGCCCCGAAAAAGGTCTAGATCACGGCGGTGACCAACCCCGAAATCCACAAGCCCACGAAACCATATGTGTCGTGGGAATGGAGGGCGTCTGGCCGGTGTGCACCTGGCGTTGGAGAAGAACCGACCGACCCGCTCGCCGTGGAGGACGTCGTCACCCACCGCCCTGCGTCCTGCGTTGTGCATTGCCGCCGGCGGTGCCAGTCTTGACGGATGCTGTTTCGGGGCGTTCCGGGATGAGCCACCAGATGAGGAGAACCGATGACCCTTTCATCCGATGAAGAGCTCGCCCTGGCCCAGTGGAGTCGACGGCTGACGCAGGCCCTGCAGCTCCTGGACCTCGAAGTCGACACCCAGGCGATCCTGCAGCTGGCCGAGGAATCACGGTCGGTGAGTCCCTCCGCCGGGCCCGTCAGTACCTTCATTGTGGGCTTCGCTGCCGGACAGGCAACCAATAGCGGCAAGAAGAACGTTCAGTCCGCCGTTGAGACCGCCCTGAAGAAGGTCCACGGGCTCGTGGCCGATGGCACTCAGGGCGGCCCGGACAACACGGGCTGGGTGGACTCAGCCCAGTAAGGGCGCTAGGCCGGAGCGACTGTCCCGGCACTGGTCGTTGCCGCCGGACCAGCCGGTTCAGGCACGGTCCCGGACGGCTTGAGGCGAACGATGACCGCCTTCGAGACCGGCGTGTTGCTGCCATCCGCGACGTGATCGAGCGGCACCAGGACGTTTGCCTCCGGATAGTAAGCAGCGGCGCACCCGCGTGGCGTCGGGTAGGAGACCACGCGGAACTTTCGCAGTACGCGCTCCTTGCCGTCCTTGTACTCGCCCACGATGTCCACCAGCTGCCCGTCGGCTAAACCGAGTTCGGTGATGTCTTCGGCGTTGACCATGATGACGTCGCGGCCCTTCCGGATACCGCGGTATCGATCGTTGAACCCGTAGATGGTCGTATTCCACTGATCATGGGAACGAAGGGTCTGCAGAATCAGGGTCCCCATGGGCCGTTCCACCGGCTCCAGGTCGTTCGCGGTCAACACGGCTTTGCCCGTGGGTGTGTTGAAGGTGCGGGAATCGCGCGGGCCGTTCGGCATGATGAAGCCGCCGTCTTCCCGGACCCGCTCATTGTAGTTCTCACACCCCTCCACGACCCGGGAAATGTGATCGCGGATCAAGTCATAATTCTTCTCGAAGCCGTCCCAGTCGGCGTTGATCCTGTCACCGAGGGTCGCTTTGGCAAGCCGAGAGATGATCGTGACTTCGGACAGGAGTGTGTGGGCCACAGGTTCCACACTGCCCCAGGACGCGTGCACCGCGCACACGGTGTCCTCGACGGAGATGAACTGCGTGCCGGTCTCCTGCACGTCGATCTCAGTCCGGCCCATCGTGGGCAGGATGAGGGCTGCTTTGCCGGTGACGGTGTGAGACCGGTTGAGCTTGATGGAGATCTGGGCGGTGAAGTCACAATTCTCCATCGCCGCTTCCGCTGCGTGTGTGTCCGAAATCGCCGCCACCAAGTTTCCACCGAGGGCCAGAAAGAACTTGATTTTTTCTTCCTGCATGCGACGGATCGTTTCCACGGCGTCGGCACCGTGCTGCCGCGGAGGTTCGAAGTCGAACTCCTTGCCCAGGGCGTCCATGAACGCCGGGGGCATCTGCTCCCAGATGCCCATGGTCCGGTCGCCCTGGACGTTGCTGTGGCCGCGGATCGGGGACGCGCCGGCCCCAGGCTTGCCGATGTTGCCGCGCAGCAGCAGCAGGTTGATGATCTCCTTGATGGTGGCGACCCCCTTCTTCTGCTGCGTGATACCCATGGCCCAGGTGATGATGACCTTGTCCGCCTTCAGGTAACGCTCGGCGAGCTCGTCGATCTCCTCGATCCGCAAACCGGTCGCCTCGAGCACCTCCTGCTCGTCGAGCTGAGCAAGGTGCTCTTTCAGGTCTTCAAGGCCTTCGCAGTGCTCCGCCAAAAACGTGTGGTCTAAGACCGTGCCGGGGTTCCTGGCCTCAGCCTCGAGTACCCGTTTGGAAACGGCCTGAAGCAGGGCCATGTCGCCGCCAAGCCTGATCTGCAGGAACTGGTCGGCCAATTCGGTGCCCTTGCCGACGACGCCGCGAACTGTCTGCGGATTCTTGTACCGCTTCAGCCCTGCCTCGGGAAGGGGGTTCACAGCGACCAGGGAGCCTCCATTGCGCTTGCAGGCCTCCAGCTCGTTGAGCATTCGGGGATGGTTCGTGCCCGGGTTCTGACCCATCAAAATTATCAGGTCCGCCGCCGCAAAATCGTCAAAGGTGACCGTTGCCTTGCCGATGCCAATCGTCTGGCCCATGCCCCAGCCGGAGGACTCGTGGCACATGTTCGAACAGTCCGGCAGATTATTGGTGCCGTAACCGCGCACGAACAGCTGGTACAGGAACGCCGCCTCGTTGGACGTGCGGCCGCTGGTGTAGAAGGCCGCGTCCTCCGGGGAGGCCAGGGCGTTGAGCTTCGTGGCGACCAGGTCGATTGCCTCGTCCCAGGGGATGGGGCGGTAGTGGTCCTCGCCGGCGGGCTTGTAAACAGGCTCGGTCAGTCGGCCCTGCATGCCAAGCCAGTACTCGCTTCGTCCCCGCAGGTCGCTCACGGAATGCTCGGCCCAGAAGTCAGGACCGATGACGACGGGAGTCGCCTCCCAGGTGACCGCTTTGGCGCCCTCCTCGCAAAATTCGAACGCCTTGCGGTGGTGCGGATCAGGCCAGGCGCAACTGGGGCAGTCGAAGCCCTTCTTCTGGTTCATGGCAAGCAATGTCTTCCGGGTGCGGTCGACACCCATGTGCTCGAGCGCCGGCACGAGGGAATGCACTACGCCGGGGATTCCTGCGGCCCATTCCTTGGGCTTACTGACCTCGAGTTGGCTCTCGCCGGCTTCCTCTATTTTCGGAGTCTTGCTCACCATGGCCATCTCCTTCAGATCCAGTGGCTCCGAAGGAGGGCCCCCGAAGGCGGGGTGCACCCCCGGATCAACAGTAATCACCTGACGAGGGTCATCGGAAAGGAATGCCACTTTTCGTCAGGCGAGTGTGCGTGGTCGTCGGCAGAGCGGGTGCCGTCGTGAAGCATGGAACTCAATCTCAGATAGCGTCGTTATGCACGATCACACCGCTCCGGTCGTCTCCGATGATGCAACGTCCCGGAGACGACCTCGTCTGGAGCACCTCATGATTTCCCCCCGCATCGCATTCGTCGACGTCGACGGCACGCTCATGGAGACGGGCTCGGTGATCGCGGAGTCGGCGATCGCCGCGGTGCGCGCCGCCCGGCACAACGGGCACCTGGTGTACCTCAGCACCGGACGGGCGTCCGTGGAGATCTACCCCGCGATCCGCGACATCGGATTCGACGGTTTCATCAGCTCCGGCGGCGGGTTCGCGGAGATCGGCGATGAGCTCGTGATCGAACGCACGATGCCCGAAGCGGCCGTGGCCCGGATGATCAGCTTCTATGAGGAGTCAGGGTACGACTTCTACTTACAGTCCTTTGACGAGCTGTACCCGAGCCCCGGCGTGCATGACCGCTTCGCGGAGTACTACGCGTCCGACGAAAAGCGGAAGGCGGGAGCCGGCTATGCGACGGCATCCGTCACCGGTGCCGTCGCACACCCGGCGCTGAAGGCCTTCGTCGATGTGCGCCCCTTCAGTGTCACGGGCATCGCGAAGTCGGTGTTCCTCGCCGGCGACCTCCGGGCGTACGACCGGGTGTCGGACGCGCTCAGCGGAGACTTCCATGTCATCACCGGAACCATCCCGCACATGGGGCGCGGCAGTGGCGAGGTGACGTTGAATGGTGTGAACAAGGGCTCCACGATCCTGCGGCTCCTCGACCGGCTCGGCCTCGACGCGGCATCCGCCCTCGGCATCGGTGACAGCAGCAACGACATCGAGATGCTGCAGGTCTGCGGGGTCGGCATCGCCATGGGCAACGCCTCGGATGCCGTCAAGGCCTACGCCGACGAGGTCACCACCTCCGTGCAGGGCGACGGCGTCTGGAACGCCTTCCGCCGCCACGGTCTGATCTGACGCGTCGCGGCACCCATCGCCGGTGTCACCGTGCACGGACACCTCCCTGTTACCTGCGGGTTCTAAACTGGTGGCGCGCGGTGGCTGGCACCGCGACCTGGACGAGGAGCCTGCGTGACCCTGACCCCGATTGAGCCCGGCCAGGACGTGCTCGAGGCCGGACACCGCGCGGCACCGGCCCGAACCCTGGTCGACATCATGCTCGCGACCGCCGGCCGTCATCCGGGCGCGCTCGCCCTCGAAGACGTCGACGGGGCGATTAACTACCGGGACCTGGTGAGCCTGGTCACCGAGCAGGCGGAGCAGCTCAGTCGCCGTGGGGTGCGCCGCGGCGACACCGTCGGCATCCGGATCCCGTCGGGAACCCGGGAACTGTATCTCTCCATTCTGGCGACCCTCCTGGTCGGCGCCTCCTACGTGCCCGTCGATGCCGACGACCCCGAGGAACGCGCCCGGCTCGTCTTCGGCGAGGCCCGGGTCGTGGGCGTGATCGGGGCGCGCGGCGTGTTCGAAGTGCGCACCGGCATCGACGCGGAGATGTTCGCCGAACGGATGCTGGCGCCCGGGGACGACCTGGCCCTCGCCGGCACGATCGGCGCCATGCCGGCCCCCGACGACGATGCCTGGGTGATCTTCACCTCCGGCTCCACCGGGGTGCCCAAGGGGGTGGCGGTGACCCACCGCTCCGCCGCCGCGTTCGTCGACGCGGAGGCCGACCTGTTCCTCCGGTCCGACCCGATCGGTCCCGCGGACCGGGTGCTGGCCGGCCTCTCCGTGGCCTTCGACGCCTCCTGCGAGGAGATGTGGCTGGCCTGGCGGAACGGTGCCTGCCTCGTCTCGGCGCCCCGCTCCCTGGTGCGTTCGGGGGTCGACCTGGGCCCGTGGTTGATCAAGCACGGCATCACCGTGGTGTCGACCGTGCCGACCCTCGCGGCCCTGTGGCCGGAGGAATCGCTGGAGCGGGTGCGGCTGCTGATCTTCGGCGGCGAAGCCTGCCCACCCGAGCTCGCCTCGCGCCTCGCCGTGCGCGGCCGGGAGGTGTGGAACACGTATGGCCCGACCGAGGCCACCGTCGTCGCCTGCGCCGCCCTGCTCGACGGCCGCGGGCCGGTGCGGATCGGGCTTCCTCTGGCCGGCTGGAACCTTGCCGTGGTGGATGCCGCCGGTGCCCGGGTGGCCCACGGCGAGACCGGGGAACTCATTATCGGCGGGGTCGGGCTGGCCCGCTACCTCGACGCCGGCAAGGACACCGAGAAGTACGCCCCGCATACCGAGCTGGGCTGGCACCGCGCCTACCGCAGCGGCGACCTGGTGCGCTACGAGCGCGAGGGTCTCGTGTTCGTCGGCCGTGCCGATGACCAGGTCAAGCTCGGCGGCCGGCGTATCGAACTCGGCGAGATCGAGGCGGCCCTGCGCGCGCTCCCGGGGGTGGCCGGAGCGGCCGCGGTCGTGCAGAGAACCCCGGCCGGCAACCAGATCCTGGTCGGCTACCTGGCCCAGGTGGAGGGGGCCCTCTTCGACCGGGCGGCCGCCAACATCCGTTTGCGCGAAGAATTGCCGGCCGCGCTCGTGCCGCTGCTGCACGTCGTCGATGAGCTGCCCACGCGCACCTCCGGCAAGGTAGACCACGGTGCCCTGCCCTGGCCCCTTCCCGCCACCGGGGGTGAGCAGGCGGAGACCTTCTCGCCGACGGCGGCGTGGCTTGCCGCCGGCTGGGCCGCCATCCTCGGGGTGTCGGCCGACGGCCCCGACGCGGACTTCTTCGCCCACGGCGGCGGGTCGCTCTCCGCGGCCCAGTTCGTGTCGACCATCCGCGAGCGGTTCCCCGACACCCGAGTCTCCGACATCTACGACTACCCCCGGATCGGTTCCCTCGCCGACGAGCTCGACGGACGCGCACCCGCGGCGGCGCGTATCGTGCGGGAAGTTCAGCCGGTGCCCCGGCGCAGCCGCCTCGCCATCACCCTGCTGGGAGTGCCGCTGCACGTGCTGGTCGGCGCGCGTTGGCTGGTCTACCTCGCGGCGGCGAACAACCTGCTCGCGGGCTGGGCAGGCGCCTCCTTCGCGCCCACCATCTCCTGGTGGTGGGTGGCGCTCGGGTTCGTACTCTTCGTCACCCCGCCCGGCAAGATGGCCATCTCCGTCGTCGCCGCCCGGCTGCTGCTGCGCGGCGTGGAGCCGGGCAATTATCCGCGCGGCGGATCGGTGCACCTGCGCCTCTGGCTCGCCGAACAGGTGGCACTTCTCTCGGATGCCGTGAGCCTGGCCGGTGCCCCCTGGATCAGCTACTACGCCAGGGCCCTCGGCGCCCGCATCGGCACCGACGTCGACCTGCATTCCCTGCCGCCGGTAACCGGGATGCTGGACATCGGTGCCGGGGCAGCCATCGAACCCGAGACCGACCTGTCCGGCTACTGGATCGACGGCGACGTGCTGCGCATCGGGCCGGTGCGGATCGGCGCCGGCGCCACGGTCGGCTCCCGCAGCGCACTGCTCGGCGGCGCCGACATCGGGTGGGGCGCCGTNCCGACCTGTCCGGCTACTGGATCGACGGCGACGTGCTGCGCATCGGGCCGGTGCGGATCGGCGCCGGCGCCACGGTCGGCTCCCGCAGCGCACTGCTCGGCGGCGCCGACATCGGGTGGGGCGCCGTAATCGAACCGGGCTCGGCCGTCTCCGGACCGGTGCCGCCGGGTGAACGCTGGGCCGGGTCCCCGGCCGCCCGCATGGGCGCCGCCCGCGGCTCCTGGCCGGCCGAGCGCCCGCCGCGCGGGACCCGCTGGCTGACCGCCTTCGCGACCGGGGCCATCGCCATGACGGCCCTGCCCGCGTTCGCGGTGCTTGTCGGTGCGCTCATCGTCGGGGCGTCCATCGGCGACGCCGCTACCCTGGCCGACGCGGCCGCGCGGGCCGCCCTGGCCATCCCGCTCGCGGTCGTGGCAGCCGGGCTGGTCTACGCGCTGCTGGTGCTCGGCTCCGTTCGGCTGCTCGGTGTGGGCCTGCGGGAGGGGTACTACCCCGTGCGCAGCCGGATCGGCTGGCAGGTCTGGATGACCGAGCGCATCCTCGATGGCGCCCGAACGCTCCTGTTCCCGATCTACGCGAGCCTGCTCACCCCGATCTGGCTGCGCCTGCTCGGCGCGAAGGTGGGCGCCGGCGTGGAAGCCTCCACCGTGCTTCTCATCCCCGCCCTGACGACCATCGCCCCGGCCGCGTTCCTCGCCGACGACACCATGGTCGCCTGTTACGAACTCGGCGGCGGCTGGCTGCACATCGGGCCGGCCAAGATCGGCCGCCGGGCGTTCCTCGGCAACAGCGGCATGGCGGGCGCGGGCCGCACGGTGCCGCGCAACGGGCTCGTCGCGGTGCTCTCCAGCACGCCGCGGAAGGCGAAACGCGGGTCGTCCTGGCTGGGCAACCCGCCCGAACGGCTGCGCCGCACCGTGACGGATGTCGACGAGGCCCGCACCTTCCACCCACCGCTCCGGCTCGTCACCATGCGGGCGCTGTGGGAGATGCTCCGGATCGTGCCGGTCATCGTCACGGTCCTGATCGCCCTCGGCGTGCTCGTCGCCCTTGATGCGCTCTGGCTCACGGTCGGCCTGGGGTGGACGATCGCGCTTTCGGGTCTGGTGCTGCTGGCCGCGGGGGCCGTCGCCGCCCTGGTGACCACGGCCGCGAAGTGGTTGCTGGTGGGCCGGATCGACGCCACGGAACATCCGCTCTGGTCGTCGTTCATCTGGCGCAACGAGGTGTCGGACAGCTTCGTCGAGATGGTCGCCCGACCCTGGTTCGCGGCGAAGGCGGCCGGCACGCCGGCACTCGCCGTGTGGCTTCGCACTCTCGGCGCGCATATCGGGTACGGCGTGTGGTGCGAGTCCTACTGGCTGCCGGAGGCGGACCTGGTGAGCATCAAAAACGGTGCGACCGTGAACCGGGGCTGCGTGGTGCAGACGCACCTGTTCCACGACCGCATCATGCAACTGGACAGGGTCACCCTGGCGGCGGGCGCCACGCTCGGGCCGCACAGCGTGATCCTGCCGGCTGCCGACATCGAGGAGGGCGCCACTGTGGGGCCTGCCTCGCTGGTGATGCGCGGGGAACGCGTGCCGGCCGGGTCGGTGTGGTCGGGCAACCCCATTTCGCCGTGGCGCCGTCTGCCGTGGCAGACTTGATGCCCACCATGCCTCGCACCCCACCACCCTCAGGCCCCGCTCATTGCCTCACTCAGAGCCTCACCCCGCTGCCACCCACACCCGCGCTCGGCCCGGCCGGCGTTCGAGGGGCTCCGACCCACGGCGCCGCCACCGCGGGCGACCCGTACCTGCCGGGCAACGGGAATGGCGGTTACCTCGCCCTGCACTACGACCTGAACCTCGACTACCGGGTGGCCACCAATCAGCTGCGGGCCACGGCCACCGTGCAGGCCCGGGCATCGATGAGGCTGGACCGGTTCAGCCTCGACTTCGACGGTCTCACTGTGGACCGGGTCACCGTCGACGGGGTGCGGGCGCTGAAGGTGAGCCAGAGCGCGCGCAAGCTCACCATCACGGTGGTGGCGACGATCGAGGCCGGGGCGCTGTTCGAGGTGACCGTGCGGTATCGCGGCGCGCCGCATCCGTTGAAGAGCATCTGGGGCGAGGTCGGCTGGGAGGAACTCGACGACGGCGTGCTCGTGGCCGGCCAGCCCACGGGGTCGGCGTCGTGGTTCCCCTGCAACGACCACCCCAGCAACAAGGCCTCGTTCCGCATCCGGGTCAGCTGCGAGGACCCCTACACGGTCGTGGCGAACGGTACGTTGATCGCGCGCACGAGCCGGTCTGGCCGCACCAGCTGGACCTACGAGGTGAAGGAGCCGATGGCCACTTACCTGGCCACGGTGCTGATCGGCCGTTACCGGCGCGCCGACGCCGCCGCCGCCCCGGTGGCCCAACGCATCTTCTTCCCGGCAAACCTCGCTCGCGAGGTGGCGGTGGACTTCGCCCGACTTCCGGAGATGATCTCCCTCTTCGCCGACCTCTTCGGTCCCTACCCGTTCGACGCCTACTCGGTCGTGGTCACCGACGACGAGCTGGAGATCCCGCTCGAGGCCCACGGTCTTGCCATTTTCGGTCGCAACCACGTCGACGGTGCGCACGGCAGCGACCGGCTGATCGCCCACGAACTGGCCCACCAGTGGTTCGGCAACAGCCTGACCGTCGTGCGGTGGCAGGACATTTGGCTGCACGAGGGGTTCGCCTGCTACGCCGAGTGGCTGTGGGCGGAGGCCGGCGGTGGACCAACGGCCGATGCGAGTGCCGCCGTGCACCGGACCGAGATCGAGGCCTTGCCGCGGGACATCGTCATCGGCGAACCGGGGCCGCACGCCATGTTCGACGACCGGGTCTACAAGCGCGGCGCCCTGGCCCTGCACGCGGTGCGCCGGTCGCTCGGCGACGACGCCTTCTTCGGCGCCGTGCGCGCCTACACGCGGGCGCGCCGCCACGGGTGGATCTCCACCGATGACCTCGTCGAGTTCTTCTCCGTGCACACCGACAGCAGCGACATCCGACGCATCGTCGACCGCTGGATCTACCGGAGCGCCCTGCCCAAGCTCTAAGCCGGCGCGTTCGCGTCGTGACGGATGTCCGCGGCCGGCACCAGGCGAACGGTCGGCTCGCCCGAGGTGAGCACGCCCTCGGTGAGCACAGCCACTGTTCCGACCAGTCCCGGGCCGGGCTCGACGCCACGGAGCATGATCGCATCGATGGGGACGCGGGCCCCGTGCCAGCCAGCGAGGCGCGGTGCGTCCGGGCTTCGGCGGCCCGGCAGGGTGATGGTGAGGTCGCGGGGGTCCACCCGGAGCCCGTCGCCGGTGCACTTCAGTGCGGCCTCCTTCGCGGTCCACAGCCGGGCCCGCGCTTCGGCGGCGTCGACGCCCGACAGCTCGCCCAGGACGGCGAGCTCCGCCGGTCCGAACGCGACGGCGTCGAACCTGGCCCGGGAGACATCCGCGACGCTCTCGATGTCGATCCCGACCGGCCCGAGAAACGTCAGGGCGTACGCGACACACCTGCCGGCCCGGCTGAGGCTGACGTGCAGCGGGCGGGAGGCAGGGTGGGAGGCGGCGCGGGAGCCTGACGTGGTGCCCGGCGGAACCGCCACCTGGGGCCGGCCGTGGTCCCGGCCGTCGCAGTGCGAGCAGCGCCGGTCGATGCGCACGAAGAGTGGATCGACGCCGAGCACCACGGCGGCCGCGGCGGCCAGGAACCGGCGGTCTGCGGCATCCGTGGCCCCGCGGGGAGCGATGACGATGACGACGTCGTCACCGTCTGGTTCAGGGTTCACGCCCCCAACGTACCGCCCGCCGCCGCCGGTGCCGGTCAGCGTCGGGCGTTACCGGTGCGACACTGGTATCTGGTAGTTAGGGAGCGCGCGTGGCACTGATCGACAACGCTGTATATGTGAAGGGCCGCAGGGCCGCGAACCCGACGACGCTCGACGAGACCTATGAGGTGATGAAGGCCCACCAGGGCTTCGCCTGGATCGGGATGTACCGGCCCTCACCCGACGAGGTGCGCTCGGTCGCGGCCGAATTCAGCCTGCACCACCTCTCGGTCGAAGACGCGCTGAAGGGCCACCAGCGGGCGAAGCTGGAACGCTTCGACGACATCCTCTTCGTCGTGCTGCGTCCGGCCCGCTACCTCGACCAGGAAGAACGCGTCGAGTTCGGTGAGCTGCACGTTTTCGTGGGCCCCGACTTCGTGGCCACCATCCGCCATGCCGAGTCGCCAGACCTCGCACAGGTGCGCGAGCGCATGGAGAAGACGCCGGAGCTGCTGGCCCTCGGGCCGGAGGCCGTGCTCTACGCCATCCTCGACCAGATCGTCGACGAGTACGGGCCGGTCGTCGCCGGGCTGGAGAACGACATCGACGAGATCGAGGACCAGCTCTTCGACGGCGATCAGGCCGTCGCCCGGCGCATCTATGACCTCTCCCGGGAGGTGATCGAGTTCCAGCGTGCGACGCAGCCGCTCGTGGGCATGCTGGAGTCGTTGCAGAAGGGCTTCACCACCTACAACGTCCCCGCGGAGCTCAGCCACCACCTGCGCGACGTGCTCGACCACACCCTGCGGGTTGTCGAGCGCGGCGACGCGTTCCGCCAGCTCCTCGACAATGCCCTCACCGTGCACAGCACCCTTGTCACCCAGCGCCAGAACGAGGAGACCCGGCGGTTGTCCGAGACCAGCCTCGTCCAGAGCGAAGAGGTCAAGAAGATCTCGAGCTGGGCGGCCATCCTCTTCGCTCCCACGCTCGTGGGCACCATCTACGGCATGAACTTCACCCACATGCCCGAGCTCACCTGGGTGTTCGGCTACCCGTTCGCACTCGCCCTGATGCTCGCGATGGGCGTCGGCCTCTTCGGCGTCTTCAAGAAGAACGGATGGCTGTAGCCGGCGCCGGCTGGGCAGCACGCCAGGCATCGACCTCGGCAGCCAGGGCCGCCTTCTCCCCGTTCGTCAGGAACGACGCCTCGATCCCGTTCCGTGCGAGCAGGGCCAGCCGGTCCGGTCCCAGGCCGAACTCCGCATCGACCGCGGCCAGGTTGTCGTCGATGTAGCCGCCGAAGTAGGCCGGGTCGTCGGAGGCGATGCAGGCGAGCAGCCCGCGGTCGAGCATCCGCACGATGGGGTGATCGGCGAGGGTGTCGATCACGCGCAGCCGCACATTCGAGAACGGGCAGACCGTAAGCGGGATGCGGTCCCGCACAAGCCGGTCAAGCAGCACCTCGTCTTCCAGGCTGCGGATGCCGTGGTCGACGCGTTCCACCCCGAGCAGGTCGAGAGCCTGCCAGACGTAGTCGGGCGGTCCTTCCTCGCCCGCATGCGCCACGAGGCGCAAACCGTTCTCGCGGGCCAGAGCGAAGACCTCGGTGAAGAGCTCCGGGGGATAGCCGACCTCGGCCGAGTCCAGCCCGATGCCGTCGATCGGCACCCCACCGGCGAGAATCTCTCGAAGGATCTGCAGGGCCTCGGCGGGCGGACGGTCCCGGAGGAACGTCACGATCAGCTTCGTGCTGATGCCCCACTCGTCGACCGACCGGTCCAAGGCGTCGCGCACCCCCGCTAGGGCGGTGACCAGCGGGACGCCCCGGCTCGTGTGCGCCTGCGGGTCGAAGAAGAGCTCCGCGTGCCGCACCCCGGCCGTGCGGGCGCGGGCCAGGTAGGCGCGGGTCAGGTCGGTGAAGTCGATCCGTTCGCGCAGCACGTCCAGGGCCCGGTAGTAGAGGTTCAGGAACGACTGCAGGTCGGCGAAGTCGTACTGGGCGCGCAGCTCCGCCAACGACGCCCAGGGCAGAGTCACCGCGTTCCGCGCGGCCAGCTCGAAGAGCAGCTCCGGTTCGAGGGTTCCCTCGATGTGCAGGTGGAGTTCGACGAGGGGGAGTTTCATTGCACCATTCTCGCCGAGGCGAGCCGAATCGCTGACGGCCGCACGCGGATCCGGAAGCCCCGCTTTAAGACAATTCGGGGCTGAATCCGTGCAATTCCGGGCCGCCTGCCGGGGAATCGGAGGGATTTGGCTTATGGTGTCGACTGTGTGGCGCCTCGATAAGAAACTAGATGACGACGGCATCCTGACGGAGATTCAGGATGCTCCGCCCGCCGACCCGCACGATTCCGCGGCTCCGCACGCGGTCAGCTTGGGCGATCCGTCCCTCACCGTGGGCAATGTGGCCGACCCGGTCTGGCAGCGCTGGCGCGACGAACTCGCCGAAGTGGGCGGGCGTTCCCCGCTGCTGCACTTCAGCGACGGACCCCGCACGCGGATCGAACTGAGCGCCACCCATCCGGGCGGTCTGCCCCAGTTCATCACCGGCAAGACGGCTCTGCTCTCCAACCTGATCCGCGACGAGCTGGCCCTGCGCAACGCGCGTCTGGCGGCCGGCGAGATCACCCAGAAGGGCATCGAACTGCGCTCCATGCGCGGCATCGAATCGGTGCACCTGGCCATCGGCCTAGCCGAGTGGTGCCACAACGATGTCAATTACAGCGCACCCGTACTACTGCGCCCCCTCGCCATCCGCCGCTACGGCCGCGATTTCGAACTCAAGCTCAAGGGCCAGCCGTTCCTCAACCCGGAACTGGGCCGCGCGCTGAAGGACCAGTTCGAGATCGTTCTGGATGCCGATGCGTTCGTGGCGCTGGCCGTCACCAACGGCGCCTTCAAACCGCAGCCCGTGATCGACCGGTTGCGCGGCCTCACCTCGCACCTGCCCTGGTTCAACGTGGTACCGCGCCTCGTGGCCTCCGTGTTCGCCGACGTCGGCCGCGCTCTCGCCGCCGATGCGGCCAGCCTGGACCATCCGCTGCTCGACGCGATCGGTGGCAACACCAACGCCCGGCGTGCCATCGAGACCGCGTACAACCCGGTCGTCCCGATCGGTCAGGACTCCCGGCCACCGGCCACCGACATCCTTCTGCTTGACGCCGACTCCGAGCAGGAGAACGTCGTCGCGCAGATCGCGGCCGGCAACTCGCTCGTCGTGAAGACCCTTCCCGGCACCGGAGGCACGCAGACGATTGTGAACGCGATCGGCTCGCTCATCGCTCAGCACAAGCGCGTGCTCGTTGTCAGCGCCCGCCGCTCCAGCCTCGACGGTATCGCGCACCGCCTAGTGCAGGTCGGGCTGCCCGGGGTCGCCGTGACCCCCCGCACCCTGCGCCGGGACCTGATCCAGTCGATCACCCGCAACGAGAAGGCCACCCAGCCCATGGTCGGCGACGTCGACGACGCGCTCGTGCGCCTGCGCAAGGTGCTGCTCGACTACCGGTCGGCGCTCACCCGCCGCGACCCGACGCTCGGGGTGTCCGTTCTCGACGCCCTCGGTGAACTGGCACGCCTCGCGCAGCTGCCCTCACCTCCCTCGACCACGGCCAGGCTCGACCGACGCGCGCTCGAACGCCTGGCGCAGGGTCGGCCGACCGCCGCCGCCACCCTGATCAAGGCGGCTGCACTCGGTGAATTCCGCTACGGACCCGGCGACTCGCCCTGGTACGGAGCCTCCTTCACCTCCACCGCGGACGCCTCGGCGGCGCACCAGCTGGCCAAACGGGTCAACCAGATCGAACTCCCGCGCCTACTCGAGCGTGCCGCCGGACTCGTCGGCCAGACCCGACTGCGACCGTTCGAGACCATCGCCGAGCTCGGCGTCTACCTGCGGCTGCTGCTCGACATCCGGGAGACGCTCGACAAGTTCCAGCCGGCTGTCTTCGACCGGTCCCTGACCGAACTGATCTCCGCGACCGCGTCTCGCCGGGAGTCGCCCGAGATGACCGGCGCGAACCGTCGCCGTCTGCGCAAGCTCGCTGTGGAATACCTGCGCCCCGGCGTGCACGTGAGCGACATGAACGAGAGCCTGCGCCGCATCCAGCAGCAGCGCACCCTGTGGCAGCGCTTCGTAGTCGCCGGCGTCACCCCCGAGGTGCCCGTGGGTATCTCGGATGTGCACGTGGCCTACCAGCGCGTCTCGGAAGACCTCGCGAGCCTCGACATTCCGCTCGGAGCGGCCGGAACCACCCGTCAGCTGTCGAACCGCCCGGTGAAGGAGCTCATTTACGTGATCTCCGGCCTGGCCGCCGAGAGCGAGGTACTGGCGAACCTGCATGAGCGCACCGCGCTGCTCGCTACTCTGCGCGCGCACAATCTCGACCCGCTGATGACCGACCTGTCCCAGCGACACGTGTCCGAGAGAGACGTCGCCGACGAGCTCGAACTCGCCTGGTGGCAGTCCGTGCTCGAGAGCATGCTCAGCGGCGACAAGGCCCTCCTGAACGCCAACACGCAGGTTCTCGACCGGCTCGAGGCCGACTTCCGCCTGGTCGACGAGGCGCACGCCTCGACCACCGGGCAGCTCCTCGCCTGGCTGCTCGCCGAGACCTGGAAGATCGGCGTCGTCGACTGGCCCGAGGAGGCCGACAACCTCAGGCGCCTGCTGCGCGCCGACCGGGCCACCCCCACCCGCCTGCACAAGGCCGCCCCACACCTGGGCCGCGTGCTCGCCCCGGTCTGGCTGGCCTCGCCCTACGAGGTGGCGGCACTCGACGACCAGATGAGCTTCGACACCGTACTGCTCGTCGACGCCGGCGCCACCACCCTGGCCGAGAACGTCGGCGCCATCCGTCGCGGCCGGCAGATCGTCGCGTTCGGCGACCCGGTCACGCAGACACCGTCGTCGTTCGAGACCGGCATCACGGCCGCCGCCGACGACCGCGTCGAGCAGGAGACCAACGTCGACGCCCTGCACGCCGACTCGGCCCTGGCCCGCCTCGGCGAGCTGCTGCCGACCCTGACCCTGACCCGCAGCTACCGCGCCGGCGGCGAAGACCTCGCGGAACTCGTCAACCACCGCTTCTACGGCGGACGCATCGACTCACTGCCCTGGGCGGGCAGCTACCTCGGGCACGGCAGCCTCACCATCAACTACGTGGCCGGCGGGCACGGCATGCCCGACGCCGACTCCGGGGCCGTGGAAAGCGTCGACGCCGAGGTGGCCAAGGTCGTCGAACTCGTCATGGACCACGCCGTCAAGCGCCCGAAGGAATCACTCATGGTCATCACGGCCAGCGCGCGGCACTCCGTGCGTGTGCACCAGGCCGTGCTGTCCGCCTTCTCCAAGCGCACCGACCTCTCCGACTTCATCCTGAAAGACCGGGCCGAGCCATTCACTGTGCTCACCCTCGAGCAGGCCGTGGCGCAGAGCCGCGACCGGGTGATCTTCTCCATCGGCTACGGACGCACCCCGCACGGCCGTCTCCTGACGAACTTCGGTTCGCTCGGTGAACCGGGCGGCGAGCGGCTGCTGGCCATCGGCATGACCCGCGCCCGCCGGGCCATGGACATCGTCTCCTGCTTCCGCCCCTCCGACATCGACGAGGATCGCCAGCGCCACAGCATCCTCGCGCTCTCGCAGGTACTCAGTGAGACCGAGGCGCGCCGCAATGAGGCACAGGTTCCCGACGTGAGCGAGGCAATGCTGGTCGACCTGGCCCGCCGCCTGGAACGGCTTGGCCTCACCGTGTCGCTCGGCCACCGCGGCAAGCTGGCCCTCGCCGGCTCGCACGCGGGCCGTGCCGTCGTCGTCGAAACGGATGCCGTCGTCGGCCGGTCGAGCCTGCGCGAGTCCCTGAGGCTCCGCCCCGAAGTGCTGCGCCGCCTCGGCTGGCACTACCTGCGGGTGCACAGCTTCGAACTCTTCAGCAACCCGGACGCGGTGGCCGCCCGCGTGGCGGCACTCGTCGGCCTGTCGGTGCCGTCGGCGGCTGCCGGATCCTCCGCGCATGGCTCGGCCGCGCAGGGTTCGACGGGGCATGGTTCGACGGGGCCAGGTTCGACGGGGCGTGGTTCGTCCGGTCCGGTGCGCCGACCTGGTGCCTGAGCGCGGCGTACCCGAGCGGGATGGTCTCGACGAGTTCGACCACCGGGACAAGGTCGGCCACCTGGACGCATCCGTCGTTCCCCGGCAATTCGTCGTCAAATCGGCCGGCACGTCCCGGCGTGCTCGGCTGACGCCCGCGCCCGACACCGACCCTGATCCGCACCCACCGGTTCTGCGCGAGGAAGGCGGCATCGTGCCCGCCGATCCCACCGGACCGGGAACCCGCGGCGTCAACGACGAACGGCTCCGTCAGGACCGCCCGCCGCACTGGTAGCCGAAGGGACGGAGTTGGTGACTGCCGTGGATGAGTGAGGCCTCATCGTCGTGGGCGATGGACCCGCCGAGCCCGAGCCCGAGCGCGTGTGTGTGTGTGTGTGTGTGTGTGTGTGTGTGTGTGTGTGTGTGTGTGTGTGTGTGTGTGTGTGTGTGTGTGTGTGTGTGTGTGGCTAACTCAGGACATCCGCCGGCCGCATTCACGAGCCGCCGCGGAGCAGTGCGGAACCGGCGCGGATGCCCGACCCGGCCGGACGGATCTCCTGAGTTGGCCACGACCCCTGCCCGCTGTGCAGCAGCGCTTGTGCCGTTCGGTATCCGCCACACGCTCCGGACGCGGCCTTCCGCCTGTACTGAGCAGCGTCAACCGGGGCCGGTCAGATTTGGTTTGCCGAGAGCGGTAACCAGGCGATGAGGCCTCAGTCAGCTAGAGCGTGTGCTTCGAGCCCTGGTCGAGCGTCGCGCCGGCGGCCAGCAGGTCGCGGATCTCGGTCAGGAGGTCGAGTTCCGTTGTGGGGGCGGCGGCATCGGCGGTGGAGGGAATCCCGGCTGCACGGCGACGCTCCTGCGCGTGCTTGAGGTGGTTGAGCGGCATCACGAAGACGAAATAGACGACGGCCGCGACCAGCAGGAAGTTGATGGCCGCGGCGAGCACGAGTCCGAACGACAGACCGCCCCCGCCGGGAAGGCCGATGACCATCGCCTCCGCCAGGCTCTCCGAGTCGAAGATCGCCGCGATCAGCGGGTTGAAGATGCCCGTGACGATCGCGCTGACCACCCCGGTGAACGCCGCGCCGATGACCACGGCAACAGCAAGCTCGATGACGTTGCCGCGCATAATGAATTCTTTGAAGCCCTGAATCATGGTGATACTCCGGTGAGGTCTCGGCGCCGGGACAGGCGAGTGGTGTGCTGGTGTGCTGGTGTGCTGACGCTCTGACGTGCTGGGGCTAGGAGGCCTTCGCGGCGGGCGCGGGCGCGGGTGTGTTACTGGTGCTGGTGCTTGCGACTTTTCTCGGGCCGGAACTGTCTCTCGCGGGGGCCGCGGACTTCTCGCTGGAGGAGCCGGAACCGGTGCCGGAATCGCCCGACTTCGCGTCTGAGCTCTTGTCTGACTTTTTGTCTGGGGTCTTCGACGAGCGCTCGAGCGAGCGCTTCGCATCCGACCGGGCGTCGTTGCTGTAGAAGCCGGAACCGCTGAAGGTCACGCCGATGGACGAGAAGACCTTGCGCAGCTTGCCGGCACAGGTCGGGCAGGTGGTGAGCGAGTTGTCGGTGAATGCTTGCTGGATGTCGAACGCGGTGTCGCACTCGGTGCAGCGGTAGGAATAGGTAGGCACTGGAACTCCGATGGGGGACCGGCCCACGGGCCGGAATCTCCGATTATGAAATGGCTTTCGTTGAACAGGAAGTAGGGGGCGGGCCGATCAGAACGCGATGATGCGCGTCGGGGTGACCAAGCCGTCGACCGGCTGGTCGTGAACCTCGCGGGGTACCTCGTCGACGTATTCGTTCTCGAAGACGACGGCATACACCGGCGGGCACTTCTCCATCGAGCCTAGGGTCTTGTCGTAGTAGCCGCGACCCCAGCCCATGCGCAGGCCGGTTGCATCGACGGCGGCGGCCGGCACGATGATGAGGTCAACGTCATTGATCGCGATCGGGCCCAACAGGCTGCCGCCTGCCTCGGGGGCGCCCGAGAGACCCTCGAATTCGGTCTGGTCCTCGCCGACGGTCCAGTCGAGGAGTCCGTCATCGCGGGATACCGGAAACAGCACCCGGATGCCCTGGGCCTCCGCCCAGTTCACGAACGGGCGGGTGTCCGGTTCGTTGCGGGAGGACAGATAGCAGGAGATGGACCGGGCCGACAGATCCAGGGTGATGCTCTGCAGATTCTGGGTGAATCCGGCCGTGGCGGCATCCCGCTCGACCGAGGTCAGGTTCTGGCGGCGCTCCCGCAGCTCGGCGCGAAGCGCGCGCTTTCGGTGACCGATATCGGAATCCATATATCTCATCCTAGATGCCGATATCGTAGGGACCATGGGGACATCAATTACCAAAGCCGTCATTCCTGCTGCAGGACTGGGCACTCGTTTTCTTCCGGCCACCAAGGCCATGCCGAAGGAGATGCTGCCGGTCGTCGACAAACCAGCGATCCAGTACGTGGTGGAGGAGGCCGTGGCCGCGGGCCTGACCGACGTGCTGATGGTCACCGGGCGCAACAAGAACGCGCTGGAAAACCACTTCGACCGCATGACCGAACTCGAGGCGATCCTGAAGAAAAAGGGTGACCACAGCCGACTGGAGAAGGTCAACCACGCCACCGACCTGGCCGACATCCACTACGTACGCCAGGGTGACCCGCTGGGCCTCGGCCACGCGGTGCTGCGGGCCAAGATGCATGTTGGCAACGAACCGTTCGCGGTGCTGCTCGGTGACGACATCATCGACGAGCGCGACCCGCTGTTGGCGAAAATGCTCGCCGAGCAGGGCACGCGCAATACCAGCATCATCGCCCTGATGGAGGTGGAGCCCTCCCAGATCCACCTCTACGGAGCGGCCGCGGTCGAGGCCACCGACGATCCCGACGTGGTGCGGGTCACCGGGCTGGTCGAGAAGCCCAGCACCGAGGATGCCCCGTCGAACCTGGCCATCATCGGCCGCTATGTGCTACGCCCCGAGGTCTTCGAGGTGCTCGAGCGCACCCAGCCGGGCAAGGGTAACGAGATCCAGCTCACCGACGCGCTGCAGGAGATGGCGCTGAACCCGGCCACCAGCGGCGGCGTGTACGGGGTCATTTTCCGCGGCCGCCGCTACGACACCGGCGACCGCCTCGACTACATCAAGGCCATTGTGCAACTTGCCGTCGACCGCGAGGACCTCGGACCGGACCTGCGGCCCTGGCTGCACGAGTTCGTCGCCACTCTCGACTAGAACACGCGCGGTAGATTAAGGAAACACCATTTCGGCACTGAGTAGACGGGCACACTGTGGCGATCGCAATACCGACGCTTCATGAGGGTCCCGTCACACTGCGACCGATTCGATTGCGCGACGACCGCAACCTCGACCGTTCCCTGATGGAAAACCGGGGCTGGCTGCGCACCTGGGAGGCCACCAGTCCCTATGCGCCGATGTCCTTCGACACCCGCGCCAGCATCCGCAGCCTGCTTGCGCACTCACGTGTCGGCAGCGGGCTGCCGTTCCTGATCGAACACCAGGGCGAGCTGGCCGGCCAGCTCAACGTGTCGTCGATCACCTGGGGCTCCCTGTCGTCGGCCACCATCGGCTATTGGGTGGGCGAGGAATTCGCGGGGAAGGCGATCACGCCCACAGCCGTAGCCCTGGCCACCGACTACTGCTTCGGCCAGCTCGGGCTGCACCGCATGGAGATCTGCATCCGACCCGAGAATGTGCCCTCGCTGCGGGTCGTGGAGAAACTCGGCTTCCGCTACGAGGGTCTGCGCCGCCGGTACATTCACATCAACGGCGACTGGCGCGACCATTTTTGCTTCGGGCTGGTGGCCGAAGAGGTGCGCCAGGGCGTGCTGCATCGCTGGCAGTTCGGCCAGGTGCCGGCCGACGCCGCCCGGGTGACGGACGTCGATCGGGCCGCGGCCGCGCATCCGTTGACGGTGAGTGACCGATGAGTGCGGGAATTGCCCGTGACACACCCTCGATAATCATCACCGCATGGCTACGGCCCTCCTACCTTAGAGACTATGAGTAGCGAGGTCCTGGGCGGGGGAGTGATGATTGCGGTCGCGGCTGCCCTGTGGGTGACCTACCTCATGCCGACCTGGGCGCGCCGACGCCAGTACCTCACCACCGAGCGCAACGCCGTTCGCTTGCAGCAGACCTTGCGCATTCTGGCGGAAACGTCGGAGGTGCCCCAGCAGGTGCGGCTCGAAGCGAACGCCCGAACCGTCCTGAACCAACGCAAGCTGCTGGCCCAGGCCGAAGACGATGCCCGAGCCGAGGCGAAGGCGGTGACGGATGCCGCCGCGTCCGCCCGGCGCTCCGCCGCGGCCCTGGCCGCCACAAATCGTGCCGCTGCCGCCCGAGAGGTCGCTGCCCAGGCTTCCGCCGTGCGTGCCGGCGCCGCCGGTGCCGCGGTTGTGGCCGGCTCGCCGGGTCGCGCTCGCGCTCTGCGTCTGCGCCGGGTGCGAGCGTTGACCTCCCTGATCCTGCTCGGGGGCATCCTTTTCTTCGTCTCCGGGGTTGTCGCGGTCGCAGCGGGCGGAGCCTGGACCGCAGTCCTCGGCGGCCTGGCCACGGTCGCGCTCGCTGTCGGGGCGCTGTCGCGCCTCGCCCGCACATCTCGCCGCGCCCACCAGCACGCCGCCGCCGCGAATGGCTCAGAGGTCAGCTCCCCCTCCGCCCGCGTCGGGCAGGCCTTCGAGTCCGTGCACCTCGAGGAGACGCCGGTCGTCGCCCCGAGCTGGACGCCGCTGCCGCTGCCTCGGCCGATGCACCTGTCGCGCGGATCCGTCGCCCAGGCGGCGATGGCATCCGTGGATGCCGCCGCCGAGCTGCGGAAGGTAGCCGCAGAGGCTGAACTCGCCCGCCGGGCCGCGGCCCTCGAGGTGGCCGTCACCCCGCTCACGCGTGCGGTGCCCGGTCGCGAGAACGCTCCGGTCGTGCCCGCAGCGAGCCGGTTCGCGTCGATGGGCGTCGTCGGAGACACCGCCCCCGGCATGAGCGACCTCGACGACGTGCTGCGCCGTCGCCGCGCCGTCGGCTGACCGAACCCGGGCGGATTCGGGCTCTAGCGGGCGGTTCGGCGAAACTCGGTCGCCGCGCGTGATATTCTGCATAAGCGGTTGGGGGCTATGGCGCAGTTGGTAGCGCGTCTCGTTCGCAATGAGAAGGTCAGGAGTTCGAATCTCCTTAGCTCCACCGAGATAGTGATAATCGTCAGTCGCAGGCCCCTGGGAAACCGGGGGCCTTCTTCTTTGTCACGGTCTTTCTGTCTTCGTCTTTCTGTTCTCGTCTTCAGGCCGACGAGCCATTCCGTCGCCAAACGCGGACGTTTCGGTTCATGCGGCGTGTTGCGCCGGGGTGAACGGCGTGTCGCAAAAATCTCCGAAATGAAAGTTTCTGATCCAGGCCGAGTTCACGTGCCGACCTGCACCGGCCTCAGCCGCCGAGCGCCGATCGGCCGACGAACGTCTCCATGGTGAGCACGGTCGTGCCCTCCACGTCGGTTGTCGACAGCGCCACGCGCACAGCACCGAGCTCGGTCAGGGAGGAAACGTGGGTGCCGCCGCAGGGGATGCGCACGTCGTGTACCGGCAGCTCACAGACCCAGTACCGGCGGTCGGTCAGCAGTGGGCCGTCCCGGTCGATGCGCACGCTTGCGTCCGTAGCCACCCACCCGGCGAGAGCGGTGTTCAGCATCGATTCGATCTCGGCCAGTTGGTCGGCCAGTTCCTCGGTGACGAAGCCCTTGCGGCGCAGGGATTTGCCGAGCCGGTAGGCGTCCACGGATCCGTTCTCGCCGATGAGGGACACGTCGATCGCGGTGCCGTCGAAGTCGGGGCTGCCGAGGGCGTCGGTGCGCACGTCCTTCTTCCACCGGTTTGCGAGAGCCAGGTTGAGGGCGAGGGAGGCGAGGTGGCACGCGGTGTGGCCCGCGGACATTCGCCGCCGGTAGCCGGTGTCGACGACGGCGTCGACCGGCTGCCCCTCGACCAGCGCGGCATGGGGCTGCACGATGTGAGCCACGACGAACGCCCAGCCGGGTGTTCCCTTCGGCACCGGGATGTCCCGGCCGAGGTGCAGCGCCGACCCGTCCGTTGCTCCGACGACGCAGTCCAGCACCGGCAGCTCGATTCCCTGGGCGCGCAGCACGGCCCGGTCGGGACCCTGGTCGGGCCAGCCTGCGTCGACCGGGTGCACGGGGGTGGTGTCGAGGAGCACGGCAAGCAGTCCGGTCGGAAGCGGCTCGACGTGCAGCACCGTCGCGGTGCCCTCGGTCTGCCCGGCCGGGTAGCCCACTTGGGTGTCCATAACGGGAAGGGTCATCGGCAGGTCCTTTCGGACTATAAAAGGGTGTTGCCGCGGCTAGCGCGGCAACACCCTGAGTTTATTCGTGGAGCAGGCGCTAGGCCTTGCGGGCCTTCTCGGTCGTCTCGTTCGCCTTCGCGTGCTTGTCGGCACGCTTTTCTTTCAAGGACTTGCCGGCAACCTTTTTGGATGCGTCCTTCTTGGGTGATTTGTCAGCCATGTGTACTCCTTCGAACCGAGCCCCAGCGGCACCGTGACTTCGACCCTACGCGGGTTGCCGCGAAACGGCACCTTCCCGCTCGCACCGGCACCCGGCCCTGTGCAACTTGCGCGCCCGGCCGTAGGCTGAGACCGACGCGCCCCGCCAGGGAGGCAGACGTCTCCACCCGGAGAAAGGGATCCAAATATGAGCGACATGACCACCTACGAGGCCATTTTCTACGGACCCAACGTGATCGCCGCCGGCACGCCCCGGAAACTCGAGTACGTGAACGGCGAGTATCAGCAGGAGGTCGTGCTTGAGGAGACGGAAGACGGCTCAACCGTGCGCCGCCGTTTCCGGATCGGCCACGAAACAGAGGAACCGATCCCTTACCGCTTCGTTGAGGAGGAGATCGAAGACCTGCAGGGCGAAGCGGATATTCCCAACTAGCCGGAACCGCTTGATTCGTCCACCGGGTCAGATCCGGGTGCCGGGGCCGCGGCCAAGCCGAATGGGCAAAGCCATCAGCGGCCCCACGAAGCGGCGCTGTAGCCTGCGCGCCGGACCCCAGACGAACTGCACCACGTACTGGGCGAGGATGGCGCCCGCCGCCAGCGCGGCGGCCACGGCACCGGCGGTCAGCATGCTGAGTAGGCCGTCGATGTTGCCGTCGGACAGCTGCAGCAGGCCGCGGAACAGGATCAGCCCCGGAACGAGGGGGACGAGCGCGGAAACGACGATCACCAGCGGGGGAGTGCGCACGATCCGGGCCGCGATCGCGGCCAGCAGACCGACACCCATGGCGCTGAGAGCAGACGACCAGACCAGGCCGAAGCCGGCGCTCGCCCCACCCAGATAGAGCAGCTCTGCGACGGCGCCGAGCAGGCAGACCACCCAGAACGCCCGCCACGGCACCTGCACGGCGAGGCCGAAACCGGCGACGATGACCATGGCGGCGGCGAGCATCACGGGCACGTCGGCCAGGGTCGGCGTGAGGTTGGCATCGACGCGCAACTGGAACCCGAAGCGGGCCACCAGTAGTGACGCCCCGGCCACGCCGGTGACCAGGCCGCCCGTGATCAACAGGGCCTCCATCATCCGTGCCGTGCCGGTCAGGTAGAAGCCCGACAGTGTGTCGTGGACCGCGCCGAAGGTGGTGACGCCGGCCAGGAGCATGATGATGGTCGCGATGACGACCAGGGACGGATTCGCGGAGGTGTCGATGAGTGCGACGATCGCGGCGACAAGCGGCCCGATCGCCCCGCCCACCACGTTTTGGTAGAACACGGGAACCTGCCGGCGGTCGAGCGAGGTCGTGATCAGGTCGATGAAGAAGGTGGCGACGAAGGCGGCGACGCAGACGACCAGCCCGCCGCCGATGAGCACGGCGGCCCCGGCTCCGACGAGGCTCCAGCCCAGCCGGCGGTACAGGGCCGGTACCTGCGGCTTGGCGCTGACGATGGTGGCCAGGCGTTTGCGGGCATCGGCGACGTCCGGCGGCGAGTCGAGGATCTCGGCGATCAGCTCGGAGGTGGCTGCGAGCTTGCTGTAGTTGAGCGAGCGGTACTTGACGTTGCGGCTCCGGGTGATGGACTCGTGCGTGGCCGGGTCCTCGTGGGTGAGCGCGATGATCGTGTGCGTGACGTTGGCCTCGGTTCCCCTCAGCCCGTAGGCGCGGGTGATGGCCTCCATGGCGGCCGTGGCGTCTTCGGCTCCGGCACCGGCCGCGAAGATGACCTCCGCGAGCCGCATGGTGAGGTCGAGGACCGAGCGGGTGTAGGCGGCGCTGTCGAAGACGTTGATCGCGCGGGTGACATCAGACATCGAGCGGACCCAGCCAGGCGGCAGCCACGGTGGCGTGCGCCGATTCGGCGTCGGACGGGTGGAAGAGCCCGGCCAGAACGTCGCGGTACAGTCGCCCGAGCTCGTTCCCGGCGAAGTACGACGAGCCGCCGCTGACCCGCAGCGCCTGGTCGACGACCAGGCGCGCGGTCTCGGTGGCGCGATACTTCAGGCCCGACAGGAGCGGGAACCACTGCGGGCCGTGGTCGGCCTGAGTGGCGAGATCGAGGGCGAGGGCGTCGAGCTGGGGGTACAGGCCATCCATCATCATCGCGGCCTCCGCGACGCGCCAACGGATGTCCGGGTCCTGCGCCAGGGTTCGGCCGTCGTGCTTGAGCGACGTGCGCCGCTTCGCCGCCAGCACGGCCAGCTCGACCGCGCGCCGGCCGATGCCGGTGTACACGGCCGCCAGCAGGATCTCGAAATTGGCGAAGATCGCGAAGATCAGCGGGTCAGGGTTCGGCCCGGGATCCAGCCGCCGGAAGACCTGCTCCGGGCGGGCGGATGCGCCGGTGAGCACGGTGCTGCGGCTCTGGCTGGCCCGCATGCCCAGGGTGTCCCAGTCATCCTGCTGACTGACGCCCGGGTCGCCCCGGTCGATGAACGCCCAGACGATTTTCGGGCCGTCAACGGAGTCCCGGTCGATGCCCATGGTGCCGAGCCGGGTCCACGCCGGGGAGAGCGTGGTGAAAATCTTGGTGCCGGTGAACCGGTAGCCGCCGTCTGGCTGCGGGGCGGCCGTCGTGATCGAATCGGAGAGCACGAGGTCGTTGCCCGGCTCGCTCACGCCGAAGCCGAAGATCTCGCCTGCGGCGGCGCCGTGCAGCACGCAAGCGAGGCTGTCGTCGCCGCGCTGATGCAGGGTGAGAGCCACGCCCGTCCAGACGAGGTGCATGTTGACGGCGAGGGCCGTGGCCGGGGCGTGGGCGGCGAGCCGGATCTGGTCGTCGGCGACCTGCTGCACGCTGCGCCCGAGGCCACCATGGGAGACGGGCACGAGCGAGCGGAGGTAACCGGAGGCGATCAGGTCGGCGAGATCGTCGGCGGGGAACGTATTGTCCCGGTCATGCGTCGCGGCACGAGAACGGATACGTTCGAGAAGCTCGTCACCGAGCGGGGAGAGTTCGGCGGTCGTGTACACCAAATAAGTTTACGCAGGCGTGCGCCGCTTGCGTGCCAACCGGATCACCAGGTAGACGATTGCTGCGACCAGTCCGAGAGCGAGCAGCCAGGGCAGCGCGAAGCCGATGGCCACGATCGCGGTACCGAGAGCTGTCAGGAGGGCGTTCCAGCCGGCCGCGATGGCATCCCAGAAGTCGTCCGGGGTGCCGGGATCCACTGTGCCGGTCGAGTACAGGTCGAGCGTGATGGTCGAGAAATCGACCTGGTCGGACAGGTAGTCCCGCTGCGCCTGCAACCCCTCGAGCTCGCTCTGCCGCTCGGCCAGCGCGTTCTCGACGGCGATCAGGTCGGTCGTGTTCGTGGCGCTCGTCATCAGGGCAAGTAACCGGTCGACCGAGGTTTGCAGCGAGGTGATCCGGGCATCGAGGTCCTGGGTCTGCTGAGTGATGTCCGACGCGTTGAGCGACACGAAGTTGACGGTGCCGAGCTGCTTCAGCTCCGCCAGCGTGCGGTCGAGCTCATCCGAGGGGATGCGCAGGGTGAGGTTCGCGCTCGCCGGCTGGTTGCCGGTGGCGGGGTTCTCGGTGCGGCTGTCGATCCGACCACCGGCCTGCTCGGTGATGGTGACGGCATCCTGCACGGATGCGATCGGGTCCTTCACGGTGATCGACACCATCCCTGTGGTGATCACGTCGCGCTGGCTGGAGGCGATTTCGCCCGTGCTGCCGTCCGGGAAGGTGCGCGAGTCGAGAGACTCGCCTGGGGCGCCGGGTTCGGCGCCGGGTGTGACGGTCCCCGGATTGACGACGCCCGGTTCGGCGAGGCCCGGGGACGTGGCGGAGCCGCCGGAGTCGGTGGAAACGCCGGGCACGGAGCATCCGGCCAGCAGCAGTGTACTGAGGAGTACCGCGGCGATCGCGGGTAAACGCTTCATGGCCCCACTGTACGACCGCTGTCGCCGGCTCTGGATCACAATCGAGTCTCGGCATGCGGCGCGCGCGTCGCGTGCATGCGCCGCCTACACCGGTCGCCGAATGGATCGGGAACGCCGTTCACGGCGATACTGGAACCATGACCTGGTGGGCGACCCTCTGCGAACGGTTCGGCTGGTCACGCCCGCCGCTGCTGCATATCGCGATCGATGAGGGAACCGGTCCGGTCGTGATCCTCGTGCACGGCATCGCCTCCTCCTCGGAAACGTTCCGGGAACTGGTGCCACTGCTTGTGCCCAGGCACCGGGTCATCGCCGTCGACATCCTGGGTTTCGGCGAATCGCCGATCCCCGAGGGGTGCGAGTACCGGCTCGAGGACCACGTCGAGGCCTTGGCCACCACGATCCGGTCGCTGAAGCTCCGCGAGCCGTTCATCCTGGTGGGCCACTCCCTCGGCAGCCTGATCGCGGCGCGGATGACGGCGATGCCCCGCACCCGCGCGTCCCGTCGAACCCAGGTGTCCCGGGTGGTGCTCGTGGGGCCGCCGGTCTACCTGTCGCCGACCGACATCGGTGACCGTTGGGTGCGGGCCCGGGTGAACGCCTACCTGCGCGCCTACGACTTCCTGCGGCTGAACAAGGAGTTCACTCTCGCGAACGCGGCCATCATCGCACGACTGCTGCCGAAGGGCATCTTCGAGCTGACGGAGCGCAACTGGACCCCGTTCGTGAAATCGCTGGAGCACTGCATCGAATCGCAGACCGTGGTCAGCGACATCGCGGCCGTGCAGGTGCCGGTCGACGTGGTCTACGGTGTGCTGGACGCCTTCATCGCGACCGGCTCCATGACGGTGATCGAACGGATGCGCCACGTCACCATGCACCGCGTCGAAGCGAACGACCATCTCATCCGTCCGCGGCTCGCCCGGGCACTGGCCCGGGTCATCGACGCGGACGACAATGTCGGGGCTGGGGCCTTGTCCGGGGATGCTGCCCCGTCGGTCGCTGCTTCCGCTATAGCTTCCGTGGCTAGGCTGGAGAAATGGACACACGAACCCTCGGAAAAACCGGCCGAACCGTCTCCGTGATCGGGCTGGGCACTTGGCAGCTGGGAGCGGACTGGGGTGACGTGTCGGAGGCCGACGCGACCGCGGTGCTCGCGGCATCCGTCGACGCCGGCGTCACCTTCTTCGACACCGCCGACGTCTACGGCGACGGCCGCAGCGAGCAGATCATCGGTCGATTCCTGGCCGGCAGCGCCGCCGCCGGCATCACCGTGGCCACCAAGATGGGCCGACGGGTCGACCAGCTGGCCGAGAACTATACGCTCGCCAACTTCCGGGCCTGGACCGACCGGTCCCGCACGAACCTCGGCATGGACACCCTGCACCTCGTGCAGCTGCACTGCCCGCCGAGCGACGTGATCGAATCCGACGAGGTCTACGACGCGCTCGACACACTCGTCGCCGAGGGCGCCATCGCCGGCTACGGGGTGAGCGTCGAGACCTGCGACCAGGCTCTCGCAGCCATCCAACGGCCCGGCCTGGCCAGCGTGCAGATCATCTTGAATGCGTTCAGGCTGAAGCCGCTCGAGGCCGTCGTGCCGGCCGCGCGCGCCGCCGGTGTGGGCATCATCGCCCGCGTTCCGTTGGCGAGCGGCCTGCTGACCGGAAAATACACCCGGGAGACAACCTTCGCTGCGAACGACCACCGCAACTACAACCGCGACGGCAGCGCCTTCGACGTCGGCGAGACCTTCTCCGGTGTGGACTATGAGACCGGTCTGGCAGCCGCCGCGGAGTTCGCGGCGCTCGTGGGTTCCCTGACCGAGGAGCTCACGCCCGCGCAGGCCGCGCTGGCCTGGGTCGCCCAGATTGACGGCATCAGCTCGGTCATCCCCGGGGCCCGATCGGTGCAGCAGGCTCGCGGCAACGCCGCTGCCGGTTCGGTCGCCCCGCTCAGCGTCGGGTTCAACGAGGGCGTGCAGGATATCTACGACCGGATGCTGCGCGACCAGATCCACCGCCGCTGGTAGCACCTGTCCGGTCGGGAGTGCCCGTTCCGCGGGTCGCTCTCGACCGGAACGGGGACTCTCGCGCGGACCTGTGGAGGCGGCATTGTCGCAAGGCACTGCGGCTCCGGCGAACCAATTCGACGGAGATTTTTGGGTTGAAGCCGGTTTTCGTGTCGTTTGGGCGGGATTCAGCCAAAATCTCCGTCGAATTCGTCAGAGGCGCGGGAGAGGGGCGCGGGAGAGGGACGCAGGGCCCTGAGCGCGACCCGCGGGCACCGCTCCGGGTCGAGCTGAGATTCAGTCCAGGTCGTCGGGATCTTTGCCGGTGCGCTGGCCGGCGTCGATGGCGGCGATCGCGGCATGGTCGCCGGCGGTGAGTGTGAAGTCGAAGACGTCGAAGTTTTCCCGGATGCGCACCGGTGTCACCGACTTCGGAATCACCACATTGCCCAGCTCGAGGTGCCAGCGGATGACCACCTGTGCGGCCGTCTTGCCGTGCCGGGCGCCGATGGCGTCGAGGGTCTCGTTGCCGATCGCGCGGCCGCGGGCCAACGGCGACCAGGCCTCGGTGAGGATGCCGTGGGCCGCGTCGTACTCGCGCACGGTGGACTGCTGCAGCCACGGGTGCAGCTCCACCTGGTTGATGACCGGAACGACATCCGTTTCGGCCAGCAGGCGGTCCAGGTGGTGCGGCTGGAAATTGGACACCCCGATCGACCGGGCGCGGCCAGAGGCGCGCAGCGTCTCGAGGGCGCGCCAGGTGTCGACGAAGCGGTTCTGGCGGGGTGCGGGCCAGTGGATCAGATAGAGGTCGACGTAGTCGAAGCCGAGTTTGCCGAGGCTCACGTCGAAGGCGCGCAGGGTCGTGTCGTAGCCGTGCTGGTCGTTCCAGACCTTCGTGGTGACGAACACGTCCTCACGGGGCAGGCCGGAGCGGGCGACGCCCTGGCCGACGCCGGTCTCGTTGTCGTAGAGCGCCGCGGTGTCGATGTGGCGGTAACCGGCCTCCAGGGCGACCTGCACAGCGTCGGCCGCCGCGGCATCCGCGATCTTGTACACGCCGAGCCCGAGCTGGGGGATACCGTGTCCGTCATGCAGGGGAAGTACCGGTGAAAGCGTCATCCTCCCATCTAACCTCGTCCTCCTGCGCCGAGGCGTGAAACGACACGATTGAGGGGTGCGCGCGACGCTCAACCCCGCGATGGTGACGGTTCACCGCGCGATGAGCGATGGCGGCTAGGAGACCTGCACCTGGATCGGTGCGGTGTCGGGGAGCGGGCTCGCATCGCGGCCGCGGAGGTCGGGGTGCCAACGCCGGCCGAGCGCGGGGATGATCGTGCCGAGGCCCGCGAAGCCGGCCGCGACCGCGATGGCCGCCGTGGCGCCGCTCTGGTCGATCATGAAACCGGCGATGGCGGAACCCAGGGCGGCGCCCATCAGCTGGCCGGTGCCCACCCAGCCGTAGGCCTCCGCGGTGTCACTGAACTTGACGCTCGCGGACACGATGCCGAAGAGGACGGCGAAGGCCGGCGCGATTCCGATTCCCGCCAGCAGCAGGGTGGCTGCCAGCCACCAGAAGCTGAGCCCAAGGGTGGCGAGACCGAGGCCGACGGTGACGATGAGCATCCGTGCGGCCAACGCCCAAGGGCCGATCGGGGCGTGGCCGAGGGCGAGCCCGCCGATCAGCGAGCCGAGAGCGAAGATGCCGAGCACCCAGCCCGAGTCCGCGCTGCCGTGCCCGAACGCGGCCACCACACCCGCCTCGACGGAGGCGCAGGCGGCTACCAGCATGAAGCCGACGATGGTGCTGAGCATGACCGCCGGGCGTTTGAGAACGACGCCGAGTTTGCGGCGGCTACGGGGGATGCGCACCCGGCCGACCTCGGGCAGCACCAGAAACCAGACGCCGCCGCCGATGAGGAAGATGGCGGCGAGCAGGATGCCGGCGACCGGGCTGACCTGGATGGCCACGAACGTGGCAATTACCGGGCCCAGCACCCAGATGATCTCCTGGGCCGACGCGTCGAGCGAGAACAGCGGCGTGAGCTGGCGGGAGTTGACGATCTTCGGGTAAATGGTGCGCACGGCCGGCTGAATCGGCGGTGTGGACAACCCGGCGATGAGCCCCACGGCCATCAGAACGTAAATGGGCATGCTGACCAGAGCCATTGTCACGATGGAGGTCGCGCAGACGACGAGGGTGGCCGTGATCACCGGACGCATGCCCCAGCGGCCCATCAGGCGGCTGGTGAGTGGCCCGGCGACGGCCTGGCCGATGCTCATGGCGCCCAGCACGAGGCCGGCGGCGCCGTAGGAGTCGAAGACCTGCTCGATGTGGATCAGGAACGCGAGCGACAGCATCCCGAAGGGGAACCGAGCGGTCAGCTGTGCCGCGATGACGCGAGCAACGCCCGGAGTCTTCAGGAGGGTCCAATAGCTGCTCACTTACTCAAGTCTACGTCCGCCGAGGTAGCGTGAGCGCGTGCGAATACTGATCACGGCCGACGAATTGGCAGCCATGCTCGAGTGCCGAAGCGACGTTCGGGTGCTGGACGTGCGCTGGAAGCTGGGTGGCCCGCCCGGGCCGGACGAATACCGGGCCGGCCACATCCCCGGCGCCGTGTACGTCGACCTGGAGACCGAGTTGGCCCGGCCCGGCGAACCGGCCGACGGGCGGCATCCGTTGCCCACCCGTGCGACCCTGCAGGCAGCCGCGCGCCGCTGGGGGCTTCGTGACGGCGACACGGTCGTGGTCTACGACGACCTGGGCGGGATGACGGCAGCCCGTGCCTGGTGGCTGCTGCGTCACGCCGGGGTGCGCGACGTGCTGCTTCTCGACGGGTCGCTCGCCGCCTGGCGCACTGCCGGCCTGCCGCTCGCGGCCGGCGGACTGGCCGCAACAGAGCTGAGCGCGGAAACGGTCCGTCCGGGCACGATCACCCTCTCCGACGGGGTGCTGCCTGTGCTCGACACGGATGCCGCCGCCGCGCTCGCGCAGACCGGCGCGCTCCTCGACGCCCGCGCTGCGGAGCGCTACTGCGGTGACACGGAGCCGGTCGATCCTCGTGCCGGCCACATCCCCGGCGCGATCAGCGCGCTCACGGCCGACAACCTCACCCTCGACGGGCGTTTCCTCCCGGCCGCCGAACTGCGCGCCCGGTTCGAGGCGCTCGGAGTCACGGCGGGCGGCACGGTGGGCGTCTACTGCGGCTCCGGCGTCACCGCCGCGCACGAGGCGGCCGCTCTGGCCATCGCCGGGTTCTCACCGGCGCTCTACCCCGGCTCGTGGTCGCAATGGTCCAACCTGCCGGGCCGCCCGGTCGCGACGGGCGACCCGCGGGCGCGAAATCCGCGCGAAACACGCTTCCGGTCATACTGAGACACGGGGAAGCCTGTCCACGCTCAGTAGGGCTGGCCCAAAACGTTATCTGCGCACGGAATCCGCGTGAGCGTGCTGTTATATGCTCGCTTTTGTCGAATTCCGTTAACGGACCTCAAAGACGAACCAGACACATCCGACAACCACGAAAAAGGTTACGCAATGCGCGCTCAATACCTGCTCCCGGCTCTCGCCGCCGTCACGGCACTCCTGCTCACCGGCTGCGTGGACAACTCCACGGACACCACGGGCGGAGCGACGGCCGACTCCTCCGCCAGCGAGATCGCCGTGGACGACGCCGCCGCCGCGATGCTTCCCTCCGAGGTCGCCGACTCCGGCACGCTCGTCATCGGGACCGACCCGACCTACGCTCCCAACGAGTTCAAGAACGAAGCCGGTGAGCCGATCGGCTGGGGCATCGAGATCGCTGAGGCCGTCGCAGCCAAGCTCGGCTTGGAGCCGGAATTCCAGGTCGCAAAATTCGACAACATCATTCCGAGCGTGACCGGCGGCAAGGCCGATATCGGCGTGTCCTCCTTCACCGACAACGTCGAGCGGGAGAAGCAGGTCGACTTCGTCAACTATTTCGTCGCCGGTATCCAGTGGGCTTCGGCCGTCGGCAACGACGTCGACCCGGACAACGCCTGCGGGCTGAAGGTCGCCGTGCAGGCCACCACATATGAGGACACCGACGAAGTGCCGGCCAAGAGTGACGCCTGCGTCGCGGCCGGCAAGCCGGCGATCGACAAGCTGAAGTACGACACCCAGGACCAGGCCACCAACGCGGTCGTGCTGGGCCAGGCCGACGCGCTCAGCGCCGACTCGCCCGTCACTCTCTACGCGATCGCCCAGACCGAGGGCAAGCTGCAGCCGGCCGGAGAGACCTTCGACGTGGCGCCCTATGGCATCGTGGTCGCCAAGGACTCCGAGCTGACCAAGGCCGTGCAGGCTGCGCTGCAGTCCATGGTCGACGACGGCACCTACGGTGACATCCTCGACGAGTGGGGCGTCGCGGATGGTGCGATCGAGACGATCACGATCAACGCCGCGTCGAACGGATAACGTATGAGCACCACGACTCCACCGAAAGCGGGCGGGGCAACCCGCCCGCCCGCGGAACCGGCCCCATCGGTGCCGATCAAGGCCATCAAGCTGCGGCATCCGTGGAGGATGGTGTTCGCCATTCTGCTCGTGGTGGTCTTCGTCTCCATCGTCGTCGACGCCGCGCTCCGGCCGGCCTACGACTGGCCCGCCGTCGGCAAGTACCTCTTCGACCGCCGCATCTCGCAGGCGGCCGTCGTGACCCTGCAGCTGACCGTGTACTCCATGGTCATCGCGATCGTCCTCGGGGTGATCCTGGCCGTCATGCGGCTCTCGCCCAACCCCGTGGTGAAGAGCCTGGCCTGGTTCTACCTGTGGATCTTCCGTGGCACCCCGGTCTACGTGCAGCTGACGATCTGGGGTCTGATCTCGCTGATCTACTCGAGCATCGACATCGGCATCCCGTTCATGGACCCGTGGGTGTCCTTCTCGACCAACGCGGCACTGAGCACGTTCACCATCGCCATCATCGGGCTGGCCCTGAACGAAGCGGCCTACATGGCTGAAATCGTGCGCGCCGGCCTCCTGGCCGTGGACAGCGGCCAGGAGGAGGCTGCGACGGCGCTCGGAATGAGCTGGTCGCAGACCATGACGCGGGTGATCCTGCCGCAATCGATGCGCGTGATCATCCCGCCGACGGGCAACGAGGTCATTTCGATGCTGAAGACCACGTCGCTCGTCACCGCCGTGCCGTTCAGCTTCGAGCTGTTCACCCGGTCGCGGGATATTTCCGCGGAGACGTTCAACCCGATCCCGCTTTTGATCGTGGCCTCGATCTGGTATCTGTTCTTCACGTCCATCCTGATGGTCGGCCAGTACTTCCTCGAAAAGCGGTTCGCCCGCGGCGTGGGCGACCGGCAGCCGGATCGCAAGGATGCCGTCGGCACCGGAACGGGAACCCTCACCGGGGTCGTCCCCGTCATCGGTTCCGGGCAGCCGTCGGTGATCGCACCGCCGCGCGAGAACGATCCACCAGCCAACCCCGGAGGCGTGAAATGACCGACGTGAACACGCAGGCCGGGGCATCCGTCACGATTCCCCCCATGGTTCTGGCCGAGCAGGTATCGAAGAGCTTCGGCTCGAACGAGGTGCTCAAGAGCATCTCCCTCGAGGTGAAGCGTGGCGAGGTGATGTGCCTGGTCGGGCCCAGTGGGTCGGGCAAGTCCACGTTCCTGCGCTGCATCAACCACCTCGAGGTGCTCTCCGCCGGTCGGCTCAGCGTCGACGGCGAGCTGATCGGCTACCGGGAGACCAACGGCAAGCTCTACGAGATGGCGCCCAAGGAAGCGTCCCGTCAGCGACGGGACATTGGCATGGTGTTCCAGCGGTTCAACCTGTTTCCGCACATGACGGCGCTACAGAATGTGATGGAGGCGCCGATCCGGGTGAAGGGGCTGCCGAAGGCCCAGGTGGAGCGGAGCGCTCTCGATCTGCTGGCCAGGGTGGGTCTGGCCGAACGCGCCGACTACTACCCGGCGCACCTGTCGGGTGGGCAGCAGCAGCGGGTGGCGATCGCCCGCGCACTCGCGATGGAACCCAAGCTCATGCTCTTCGACGAGCCGACCAGCGCGCTCGACCCTGAGCTCGTGGGCGAGGTGCTCGACGTGATGAAGGGTCTGGCCAAATCGGGCATGACCATGATCGTGGTCACCCACGAGATGGGCTTCGCCAAGGAGGTCGCCGACTCGCTCGTCTTCATGGACGGCGGTGTGGTCGTCGAAGCGGGCGACCCGGACGAGATCCTGACGAACCCGCAGCACCGCCGCACGCAGGCGTTTCTGTCGAAGGTGCTCTAGAAACGGTGCTCTAGGAATGTTGCTCTAGGAACACCGCAGCGACCGTCGCCGTTTGTACCGAGAGTCCCCGCAGTGGCGGCGACTCTCGGTACGAACGGCGATTCTCGTTCGGGCCGAGCAGTGTGACGCCGAGCCTGCCCTACGCCGGGCGGCTCTGCGGTGCGGTAGCCGCGGTCATCGCGGAATCGTGCTCCACGACGTCGCCGAGTACCTCGTCGATCTGCCTCATGCTCTCGGCCGGGATCTTCACTCCCGCGGCCTGGACGTTCTCGCGCACCTGCTCGGGGCGGGAAGCTCCGACGAGGGCTGCCGAGACGTTGTCGTTCTGCAACACCCAGGCCACAGCCAGTTGCGCCATCGACAGGTTGAGGTCGGCGGCGATCGGCTCAAGCTTCTGCACCCGGGTGAGCACGTCGTCGTTCATGAAGCGGCTGATCATGTCGGCGCCGCCCTTGAGGTCGGTGGCGCGCGAGCCGGCCGGCGGGGCCTGGCCTGCCTTGTACTTGCCGGTGAGCACACCCTGGGCCACGGGGGACCAGACGATCTGGCCGACGCCGAGCTCGCGCGAAGTCGGCACGACCTCGTCTTCGATGACGCGCCACAGCATCGAGTACTGCGGCTGGCTCGAGATCAGGCTGAAGCCCAACTCCTGGGAGAGGGCGTGGCCGGCTCGCAGCTGCGCGGCGGTCCACTCGCTGACGCCGATATAGAGCGCCTTGCCCTGCCGAACGATGTCGGCGAAGGCCTGCATCGTCTCCTCCAGTGGGGTCTCGGTGTCGAAGCGGTGGGCCTGATAAAGGTCGACATAATCGGTCTGCAGCCGGGTCAGAGAACCGTTGATCGACTCCATGATGTGCTTGCGGGACAGCCCGACGTCGTTGTGGCCGCGCGGGCCGGTCGGCCAATAGACCTTGGTGAAGATCTCGAGGCTTTCGCGGCGGTGGCCCTTGAGAGCGTCGCCGAGAACGGACTCCGCCTTCGTGTTGGCGTAGACGTCGGCGGTGTCGAAGCTGGTGATCCCCACGTCGAGCGCGGCATGCACGCACTGCGTGGCGATGTCGTTCTCGACCTGCGAACCGTGGGTGAGCCAGTTGCCGTAGGTGATTTCGGAGATTTTCAGGCCTGATGAACCGAGATAGCGGAATTCCATGCCTACAGCCTAAGCGGATGTCTGTCGAGCCCCTGGCGACCCGCCCTGGCGTCCGGCGTTGCGCGGCGGTGAAGCACCGTTCGGGTGAGCCGAGGGCGATGATGCGGCCCTCGTCGGTGATGACGACTTTCTGTTGTCCGCCGGTGCTGATCAGGTCTGTGACGGCGCTGATCGAGATCGGGGTGTCGACGCCGTCGATCCAGCCGACGCCGCGGCCCTGACTGAAGTCCGCGTTCAGGTCCTGTTCCCGCACATTGACCAGGACCGTGGCCGGGGCGCCGCCGATGGTCGGGGCCTCCCCGGCCCGGGAGGCGACGTCGAGGATCACGGCGAGCACGTCGTGGCGCCGCTGGTCGGGCGTACGGTCGTCCCGCTCGTGCGGCGCCTGCTCCCGTTCTGCCTCTCGGTCGGCTGCGTCTGCCTGGTGGAAGGCGACCGTCCCGCTCGTGCGGCGACAGGTACGCGTCGAAGAGGCGGCGGAGCTTGCCGGCGATCTTGGGCATCAACGCCCCCGAGACCGGCACGATGCCGTCGCGTTCGCGGCCGAGCCGGATCCCGCGCACCATCAGGGCGTGGTCGTTGGGCCGGGACTCGTCGGGTGCGAGCACGGCCCTCCAGACCGCA